>JAPLUO010000188.1 GCA_026397595.1 Caldifarciminota bacterium | reverse complement strand
GGGCCAACGCAACTTGCAAGGATATTGCCTGCACGCCTCTTTGGTAGCGAAGCGACTCTCTAGCTCTAACGCAGTCTCCGGCCACTCGGTCACGCTCCATACTACATATAGAGCCTGGGGGAGTGAAGTGCATACCCACATACAATTATTATGGTACAAGTCAAGCAGGAAATCGGCTCCGGCCACAAAGCCGCAGCCGATGTCAGCTAACTAGTTGTGATATGCTAAGATGCAGAGCTTTCGATTCCTCTGGCCTCTTAGGAGTGAGAGAGAGTAACCGCAGATTACGCAGACGACGCGAAGCGTCGCCCCGACGCCGAGGAGAGGTCTCGCCCGGATAGAGCAGAATTCAGAGAGCAGATACACTGCTGTCCGGTTGAGGACGGCGGGGTTATGGATAACCACCTGTAGATGTTGCAGTTACAACGTGTCCGGGCTGTTTTCGATTCCAACTCCAATGTATACTCTGGCCACCCAACTCAAACCCCACAAAGGAGTGGCCATTGCCTTTCGAACGTACCGTCTTCTCACAGTTGTTCGACTTTCTTCCTCGACACGAGTTCAACAAGTGCGTGCTCCGCTATCGAGGCAACTATCGAATCCGCGGCTTCTCGTGTCTGGACCAGTTTCTGTGTCTGGCCTTCGCCCAGTTGACCGGACGTGAGAGCCTGCGTGACATCGAAACCTGCCTACGTACAATGCAACCAAAGCTCTATCACTGCGGATTCCGTGGCTACATTGCCCGCAGCACATTGGCCGACGCCAACGAAACCCGCGACTGGCGTATCTACGCCGACTTCGCCCAGGTCTTGATCCGGCACACCCGGCTACTGCTCGGCTCGGCCTCGCTCGACCTGCTCCGCCAATCCGGCGAATCCCTGGCCGGCCGCATCCGTTGTCTGGAGCTTACCCCGTTCTCGGTGCTCGAACCCACGAAGGCCCCGCCCGACAAACTCTGGCTGCGCGGAGGTTTCCCAGACAGCCTGCTCGCAAAGACGGATGCCCAGAGCCTGCGCTGGCGACAAGACTTCATCCGCACCTATCTCGAACGCGACATGCCGCAATTCGGGCCGAGGATTGCCGCCGAAACCCTGCGCCGTTTCTGGACCATGCTCGCCCACCGCCAGGGCAGTCTCCTGAACGCGGCCGACCTCGCGCGCAGCCTCGGCGTGGATGCCAAGACGGTGGCACGCTACCTTGACCTACTCGTAGATCTGCTCCTCGTACGCCGCCTGCCGCCGTGGCACGCCAACGTCGGCAAACGGCTCGTCAAGTCTCCCCGCATCTTCCTGCGCGACAGCGGCATCCTGCACTCGCTCCTGGCCATCGCCGACCTGGACGGCCTGCTCGCGCACCCGGTGCTGGGCGCAAGCTGGGAAGGCTTCGTCATCGAGAACCTGCTGTCGGTTGCGCCGGGCGGACTGACGGGCTACTACTACCGCACCAGCGGCGGGGCGGAGATTGACCTCCTGCTCGTCCTCCCGGACGGCAGGCGCTGGGCCGTCGAGGTCAAACGCAGCCTGAAACCGCAACCCGAAAGGGGCTTTCACTCGGCCTGTGCTGACCTGGCTCCAGCGCGCCGCTTCGTCGTCTACCCCGGAAAAGAGCGCTACCCGCTGACCCCGGACATCGAGGCCGTGCCTCTGCCGGACCTCGCCGCAGAACTTCGCGGCCGAACCGGGAAACCCCGGCGCAGCTAGCCCGAAACGCTACATCCAGCCGACCGCTGCACCGCTTGACCACTGGACAACTCTCTGTTCTTTGACCTCCCGTCCCGCTTCTCCATAGTGACCGCGTGGATTCAGCTCATCTTACCTCCCAAGGGTTGTACTTCACGGCTGAACACGCAGCATCGGAATCACAATCAGCTAAGCGTTCCCGAAATCCGGTGAGGTCAAGCGCGCGCTGGAACGGGCCGGGGCGTACTGGACGGCTTGCTTCTTGGGCGAACTCAGTCTAGAATTGCAGGGCATGAGAATACATGCTGCTGGCCAGGGCGACCGAGCGCAGTATAACTTCGAGTGGGACACGGAGAAGGCACGTGTCAACCGAGCGAAGCACGACGTCGGTTTCGAAGAGGCAGCCACCGTATTCTGCGACCCGCAGATGTTGACCATCTACGATGATGAGCACAGCGAACATGAAGAGAGATGGACAACTGTCGGCTCGTCCGCCACCGGGCGAGTATTGGTCGTCTGTCACACCTTCCGCGAGGAGCCAAAGGAGTCCGCTGTCATTCGCATCTACTCGGCCCGGAGGGCGACCAGACGCGAAAGGCGGCAGCATGAGGAGTAGCATGATGAAGAAAGAATACGATTTCTCGAAGGGCGTGCGCGGCAAGTTCTTCCGGCACCGAGTGAAACTGAATCTCCCGGTCTACCTGGATGAGGAAGTGTTCTCATTCGTGCAGGACATTGCCAGCAAGCGGAAGGCCGATGCTTCAACGGTAGTGAACCAATTGCTTCGCAGCAACATGGACCTGGCCAGGACCATCAGATAGAAGTCAGACACCGGCGGGATGCCGAAACTCGCCGTCACCTACCTGTAAGTTCCCTCGTTGAATGCGTCCGTCTGGTTGAGGCAATACCGGAAGTGTCGCGCATTCCCCCCATCATCACTCGCGACGGCGTCCGCATAAGACCCGCGACTCGCGCAACCTGACCGCTTTCCGCCAACCGCTGCACCGCTAACCGCCATCCGCACTTGTTACATCTCTCATCTTACATCTGACTTCTCCGCCCTCCGCCTCCCGTCGCCCGCCAGCAGACCGCTGACCGCTAACCGCTCTCCGCCATCCGCACTTCTTACATCTCTCATCTTACATCTGACTTCTCCGTCCTCCGCCTCCCGCCGTCCGTCACTCGATCCCTCGATCTCTTTGTCTCTGTCTGCGCACTAGACCACTAGACTACTTGAGCACTAGAGTACTTCTCCATTAGAGCGGAAGAACCGCCAAACCCAACATAGAGAATCAGCTTACGGCTCACGGCTAACGGCTAACCGCCCTTCGGTCAACGTCTTATCGGTAATCTAGAATCTGAAATCCAAAGTCTGCAATCCCACCGGGTGGGTCCTCCCCCCGGCCCTATCCCAAACCCCTTTGTACGCCCTGTCCGACACCCTTTATCTCACCGCAACTCAGGCCCTTACCGATAGCGTTTCCCTCGCCGCAACCTATACCCTCTCGGACTACGCGACCCACACCGCTTTGGCCGCCCCTACCAACGCCGTTTCCCTTGCCGTGTCCGACGCCGCAAACAGCGCCGCAACCAAGGCCCTGCCCCACGCCGTATCGGAGAGCCTATCGGTCACCGTTTCAGAGACCGCGTCGTAGAGCCTTTCCGACACCCTGTCACATACCGCAACCCTCACCGCACTTTTGCGCCTCCGTCACTGCAACCCGACGCCGAGTCGCCCCTTCGCTCCACTTGTCATTCTGAGCGCAGCGAAGAATCTTCGGTTGCTCAGGGCAAGCTCTGACGCCGACGGAAGGGTCTCTCATCCGGCAACTGGAAACTCGCGGCCTCCGGCACCGACCCTGTATGCTGTGTACTGTATGCTGACTACTCTCCGCTGGTGCCCTGCACTGGCCGCGTGCTTCCGATTCACCCAGCCGGCCAACCGCTTCGTCTTCTTCACTCCGGACTTCGTCATTCGGACTTCACCAGTGGCCCTCACAAAGCAATCTGCATCCTGGCCCAAAAACAATGCACCTGCCGAATCTCCGTAATCTACAATCGACAATCGTCAATCTGCAATTCCTCGCGACGCGTCTCGCTAAGTGCCGATGTTTCCGCAATCTACAACCCTCCCTCCTCAATCCTCAATCTAAAATCTAGAATCTAGAATCCGTCAGGAGGGGGGTCAGATTTCAGTGGCACAGCGGGGTCAATTCTCAGCGGTACACGAAACAGAGTCTACTTTAAAGTAGACTTCTCCGAACCTTCGCAACCTACAATCGACAATCGTCAATCTGCAATTCACTCCACCGTTTGGCTAAGTGTCGTAATCTCCGCAATCTACAATCGGCAATCGTCAATCTACAATCACGAGGCCCCCCCGATGGGGGGAGTCGCTCCAAAAGTGACTCTGAAACCAAATCGAATAGATACTCCAGAAGATACTCGGACAGAAACTTCAAGAGAGACTCCAAAATAGGCTCCAACAGAGACTCCAAAAGAGACTCTGACAGAAACTTCGACTTAGGCTCCAAGAGAAACTCGAACAGAAACTTCAACAGAGGCTCCAAGAGAGACTCCAACAGAGAATCCAAAAGAGGCTCCGACAGAAACTCCAAGAGAAACTCCAAAAGAGGCTCCAAGAGAAGCTCCAACAAAGACTCCAAGAGGAACTCCAACAGAGACTTCATCCAATACTCCGTCTTAGAATCTGTCATAGCCTGTTTTTCTCCCCTCTCGCGACCGCCGAAACCCGCACCCGCGCCCGGCCCGGCAGAAAACAGCAAGGGGGTCTCCGCGAAGCGGCACAATCTTCAATCTAGAATCTTGAATCTTGAATCTAGAATGGCACCCCCGCCGGTCCGTCTCGCCAATCGGCCGTCGGGAATCGGCCTTGGGATTTGGAGCCTGGGACTTGGGATTTCCCGCGCAGCGCGCGGGCATGGTACGTAAAGTCCGTGGACGGGCTTCGGATTCCTGTTGACTCCGGGGCGACATCCGGCATAATCCTGCCGTGACAAAGCGCGAGATTCTCCTCGCCGCGCGTCCTACTTGCTCTTGTCCTAACCGCCGTACCCGGCTCTGGGTGAAGTCGGTCGCGATATGAGCAGTACGCGTCGCGTGGCGTGCCCCGACGGACTCTCGATGCTCGACATTGAGTTGTACTCGGGCGCCGGGGGATTCGCAGCGGGACTCGGCTCGGCTGGGTTCACTCCGCACCGCTTGTACGAGGTCGACCATGCTTGCTGCGAGACACTGAGGTACAACTCCGCAACGGCCGCTCCAACTATCTCTGGGGTCATCCACGAAGAGGATATCTGCGGCAAGGATTGGCGTGAGTTCACCGGTCGTGTCAGGATCCTAGCCGCCGGCGTTCCCTGCCAACCATTCAGTCACGCCGGCAAAGGGGTGGCGGCCGGAGACGACCGGGACATGTTTCCCGAAACCATGAGGGCGATCAGGACTCTCAAACCACAAGTAGTCATCATCGAGAATGTGGCCGGATTGCTGCGGCCATCGCTGCGAGAGTACTTCGACTATATCCTCCTGCAACTTGAGTGCCCAAGTATGCCCCCCCGTACGACCAGTACATGGAGGCGGCACCACCAGCGTCTCGTTGAGCATCGGCGTTCCGCTAGATGGGACCCCGAGTACCTAGTGCAGTGGAGGCTTCTTGATGCGGCGGACTTTGGCGTGGCACAAAACCGCAGACGGATCATTGTTGTTGCGACGGCCTCAGGACTGCCAGCATACCGATTCCCTCGTCCCTCTCACTCCCAAGGGGCTCTAGTTCGGGCACAGGCAGATGGTTTCTATTGGCGCGAAAGGGGCCTGCCGACAAGCAACCGTCCTTCGTCGTCCACGCAAGCGCAGGAGTCTGGTGACCTTCTGCCCTGGCGGACAGTAAGAGATGCCCTCGATGGGTTGCCAGAGCCGGCGAGCGACCCGGATTCCACAGACATGAACCATTGGAGCATTCCGGGTGCACGTCCATATCGCGGCCATACAGCCAGCAAGCTGGACTGGCCATCGAAAACCTTGAAAGCTGGCGTGCACGGCGTACCCGGCGGTGAGAACACCTTTGTTGACCAACACGGGTGTTTTCGCTACTACACGCTGCGGGAAGCCGCTAGAGTGCAGACTTTTCCCGACAGCCACATCTTCATTGGCAGCAGAGCAGATATAACCCGCCAGATCGGGAACGCGGTTCCCTGCACCTTGGCAGAGGTAATCGCCAGGCCGCTCTGGCTTTGTTTTCAGGCTGGACGTGCTCCGTGCGGGGCGAATCGCCTGGCCGCCTCGCGCCCGGACCTAGCCGCAGTCCGCTGAAGGAGGACTTGTGCCACGACAAGACGGTGCCGAGCGGGCGTTCAATCTAACGCCCCACCCACGCATACTTCCGATGCTAGGAGAGATTCACCTCAAGCAGTGGCAGTGCATCGCTGAACTGATTGACAACTCGGCGGACTCGTTTCTGGAGGCGAAACGCGCGTCAAAGCCTGCAGTTGACCCGTTCGTACGGATTGATACCCCAACCACAAACGCCAAAGGCGGGCGCATCTCCGTGATAGATAATGGCCCTGGAATGTCTTGGGAAGACCTAGAGCTTGCGGCGAGAGCAGGCTGGACCAGCCATAACTCCGTCGACAACCTCGGGCTCTTCGGCATGGGCTTCAATATCGCGACGGCACGGCTTGGCACTAGGACGAAGCTATGGACAACGCGAAAGGGAGACGCGGAATGGGTGGGCCTCGACATCGACTTCGAGCAACTCTTGGCCCGACACGACTTCATAACGCCCGCCGTCACTCGGCCCAAGAGCGACCGGGAGGTTTCCGGGACTGAGGTGGAGATTGAACGGCTCAAGCCGGACCAGCTCGACTGGTTCGCGCGAGGCTACAATAGAAGCAACCTCTCCAGACAGCTTGGGCGGGTATACTCCGCGATGCTTGGCCCCACAGGCGAGCCGGTCGGGTTCCGAATGGAGCTGAATAGCAAACCGGTGCGCGCGGAGCGCCATTGTGTATGGGGCGACCCCGGCAGCGATCAGCGCATAGTGCCAACGGCCCGGCAGGGTGTTGTTAATGCCTACCAAGTGGTAGACGTGCGGTTGCCGCAGCGTCCGTTCTGTGCGCGATGCTGGGTATGGCTTGGACCAGAGGAGCACGATTGTCCGTCCTGCGAAAGACGGGACCGAATAGTCCCGCAAGAGCGGCGCGTGTATGGCTGGTTGGGCGTACAGCGCTACGTAGATGCCGAGAAGTACGGCTTCGACATACTGCGGAATGGCCGCAAGATCGAGATGAACTGTAAGGACTTGTTCAATTGGGAGGACGAGGTGTCCGACACTGATGTATTGGAGTATCCGATTGACGACCCTCGACACAACGGCCGTATCGTCGGGGAGATACACCTCGACCACGGCAGGGTGCCCTACACGAAGAATCGGTTCTTGCGAGAGGACGCGGCGTGGCAGGAGATGGTGCATATCATCCGCGGAGTCGGTCCACTGCGACCCGAGGTGGCGACACAGCGGGGCTATGGTGAGAACAACAACACGCCTCTGTACAGGTTGTTTCAGGCGTTCCGCCGCCATAACGTTCACAATAGACGAGCCGGAGGATGGGATAAAATCCTCGCGGTCCCCAATAATGACCAAGCCAAAGAGATGGCCAAGCTCTTTGATGCGGGCGACCCGGCGTATCAGACGGATGAGAAGTGGTGGGCCCTCGTAGTGGAGGCGGACAAAGCCGTACTACGAGACACGCTCATGCCGCCAACCGGCGAACATCTTGGCGATGACACCTCAAAAGGCGAAGTGGGCGGAACCGATACGGGGGCGGCGACAACGTCAGCAGGCCCGCCGAAGCGAGAGCCGATACACAGCCTGTCGGGTATCTACCAGGACGACCTGACTCGGTTTACGTTTGACGTAAGGGCGTTTTCCGTCCTGGCCTCGGACCCTTTGATCACAGAGAGCAAGGGACCATGGACCATGACCCGTTCGACAACAGGGCTGTGGGAGTTCTTCGTGGACGAAACGTCTTCCGTCTTTAGGTCCATGACGCTCACCCCTTTGGATGCGCTCCTTGCCGAGGTCGCCTGGCACTCCACGGATCTCGACAGAGCGCAGAAGGCGCACTGGACGTTTGGTGCGATTCTCGCGAACCTACGTGGCAAGTACGCGACTTCGAAAACGCTAGACCCCGGCGTGATAAGTGCCGAGGCGCATTTGAGGCTCGTCGACATCGCGCGCTCGGCACAGAAGCCTTCAGCCTCTGATTCGGCCAGACGGTTCTATGACAGACTCACCCATGCCGAGAAGGAGGCGATTCGGCTGCAGATGGCTTCGCGCGGCGGAGCCGATCCCAAGTCCGCGATTCGCGATGGGCGTTATCTGCTGTACGCATCGCCGAGGGTCATCCGAGATTTCGTACTCACCAACCCGGAGCTCTACTTCGATGGCAAGTACTGGGATAACGAGTACCTGAAACTCGACTATGACAGTGCGCCCGCCACAACCGCCGCGCAGAAGAGATTGCTTGGACGCTACGCCGCCCTGCTCTCTGACTTGGAGTGGCTTACACAGCAGACTCCAGATGAGCTGGCCGACTCGACTCGGGAGGAGTTGATGCGGGCGATGCTGGCGATACCCCTATTGGAGCCCACGGCAGTCACGCCGGAATAGCGTCTACGGAAAACGCTGGAGGCTTCCTCAATGAGACGCGGCTCCTCAAGGGGCCTTGGCAGGCGTTCGAGAGGGATGTGGCGCGGCTGTTTCTGCAAAACGGATTCGACGATGTCCGGCTGGTGGGTGGCACGGGCGACAAGGGCGGCGACATCCTCGCGGTCAAGGACGGCAAGCTCTGGGTGATCCAGTGCAAGTACTCATCAACCAGTCCGCCGCCAGCGGAGGCCGTCGATGAGGTCATCCGGGCCGGGTCATTCTACGGCGCGGACAAGCTCCGGGTCGCGGTGTCGCGACCAGCGTCCACCGCAATGAAGGCCCGCGTTCGGAGAGAGAGGGCTCGATGCCTTGACATAGAGATCGCCGAACCTGCGCAGCTGCTGACATGGATGACCAACAGCCCGGAATACCCACCGTCCTGCAAGAAGCTGCGGACATATCAACAGGAAGCAGCGGACGTTCTCCGAAACGCACTGGTTGACACCGGCCGGGGACAGATCGTCCTTGCGACGGGCCTGGGCAAGACCGTGATTCTCGCCGAGGTCGTCGCCACTCTGCTCAGAGAAGGTCTGATACGCGACGGCCGCGTGCTCGTGCTGGCGCATACCCTTCCACTGGTGAATCAGCTGACGCAGGAGTTCTGGTACCAACTACCCAGGGACGTGGCGTGTCACCAGCTTGTAGGTGAAGAGCGTCCGAGCTACTGGGATGGAATTACTTTCGCGACCATCCAGAGCGCCGAACACTATCTGGCGCTACCTGCGTTCGGGCTCGTGATTGTTGACGAGGCGCATCACATAGGAGCCGCTACATTTCAGAAGACAGTCGCGGCGCTGGACTCACCGATGCTGGCTGGCGCTACCGCGACCCCGTGGCGCGGCGACGGGTACGACATAGACAGCATTCTGGGTCCGCCCCTGGTGCAAATGGGCATACCGGAAGGCCTGCGGGGCGGGCACCTCAGCGACGTGGACTATCGCTTGCTCGCGGACAACATCGATTGGAAGGTAGTTCAGAAAGCGTCAGTGAACCGCTATTCTCTGTCTCAACTGAATCGCCACCTCATCATACCCACACGCGATGACTTGGCCGCCCGCATGGTTGCGGAGTCGTTTGCGACAGAGAAGCGGAGGGCTGCGATCGCCTATTGTCCGTCCGCTGTGCACGCGAGGGAGTTTGCCGCGAAGCTCAGACAGTACGGCCTGCGTGCAGAACCGATACTGCACGACACTGAGCGGCGCATGAGAGCCCGAATGATGTCACGATTCCGCGCGGGGGATCTGGATGTGGTTACCACCGTCGACTTGTTCAACGAGGGCGTCGACGTCCCGGATGCGGATATGATCGTGTTCATGCGGGTGACGCATAGTAGGCGCATCTTCGTCCAGCAGTTGGGAAGGGGCCTCAGGTGCAGTCCTGGCAAGAACAGGGTCCTTGTGCTCGACTTCGTAACAGACCTAAGGCGTATCGCGGAGGTGATCGAGCTTGATCGCGCTACTCGCGGCGGAGACGTCGAGCGTCTTGGGTTGGGTTCATCGATTGTGTCTTTCACGGACCAATCCGCGGGGTCATTCCTGAAGGAGTGGATGCTTGACCAGGCTTCCCTTATGCTCCGGAAGGAAGACCCTCACCTTCAGATGCCGGACCTTCACTTCCCAGTCCCGCCGGGGCCAGGGGGCATCCAGTAGGTGCGACGCGTTGACCCGCTCTCGCCTGCAGAGCGGTCGAAGCGCATGGGTCTTGTCACGGGCAAGCGGAACAGGTCGACGGAACTGCACGTTGAGCACATCCTCCGCGAGAATGGCGTCAAAGGTTGGACGAAGCACCCTTCTGATGTTCTCGGGCGGCCCGATTTCTACTTTCCGAGCCGCCGGCTCGCGGTCTTCGTTGATGGCTGCTTCTGGCACTGGTGCCCCACGTGTAAGCGCCGGCTTCCTACGTCTAGGGCACACTTCTGGCGCGCGAAACTGAATTCCAATCGGGCTCGTGACCTAATCGTGACGAGGAAACTGAGACGCGCGGGTTTTCGCGTTATGCGCGTGTGGGAACACGCGCTTGCCAAACCCGGCTGGCTTGCGCGCCTGCGTCGGATGCTGCTCGGATGTCCCGCGCGCGGAGTGGCGTGTCCTCGGAAGTCCAGCGTATGAGCTTGCGCAGGGCGTGGACGCGCGACGACTTGCTGGTAGCCATGAATCTATACTGCAAGCTGCCGTTTGGGAAGCTGAGCAGCAGGACACCGGGAATTGTGGCCGTGGCGAAGCTGATGGGGCGGACACCTGCGAGCTTGTCAATGAAACTCTGCAACTTCGCGGCGCTGGACCCGGGCTTGCAGGCGCGAGGCATCAAGGGGCTGCCGAATCTGAGCCGGGCCGACCGTGAGACATGGCAAGAGTTCCACGCTGATTGGTCGGCGCTCGGGCTTGAGAGCGAGAAGTTGTATCAGGACCTTGTCGCTGGCGCAGACCCGCTGGCCGACGAGGCCGCGCTGAGCCGCAAGGGGAAGTCCAAGCGCCGCATCGTCATGCCCAAGGCGCTGCCGATGGGCGACACCGAAGTCGAGACGAGCGTCATCGCGCGACGCGGGCAGGATTTCTTCCGCAGAGCAGTGCTAGCCTCCTACGATTGTCAGTGCTGCATCACCGGCAACCCGGTGCCGGAACTCCTTAACGCGAGTCACATCAAGCCGTGGCGGGACTTCCCAAAGGAGCGGTTAAACCCGGCGAACGGGCTGTGCCTTGCCAAGACCTACGACGCCGCGTTCGACGCTGGCCTCCTATCGTTCGACGGCGGGAATCGGCTAGTCATCAGTAAGTACATTGAGGACTATCTACCGAGTCAGGCAATCGAGCGAGAATTCATGGCGTGCCGCGGCAAGCTGCTGCGCCTGCCCGAGAAGTTCCAGCCCGAATCCGGTTTCCTGGCCTGGCACCGCGAAGCCGTCTTCCGCGGATAATCGCGCGCTCCGCGCGAGTTTCCAGCCAACACATTCTAGATTCCAGATTGAAGATTCCAGATTGGCCGGGCGACTCGACGTCGGTTTGCAGTTCGCGGGGAATTAGGGACAGTCACCTATTAGAGCCATGACGGCTGACAGCTCACGGCTTACGGCCCCGCCGACCGATTTCAGATTCTTGATTGAGGCGCGGAGCAGTTTCCGACCACACGTTCCCGACACCCAACCCGATGCCCTCCCCACGCGGTTCACCATAGTGAACCCACCCATTCTAGATTCAGGATTGTAGATAGCCCGCGAGTCGTCGCGGCGCGAGTGACGAACTACGGTTTGCGGGTGGCGAGTAGCGGTCCGGTTAGCGGGAGGAGTGTTCCGCGATGAGCCGTCGGACCTTGGGCACGAGCGCGCTGGGGACTTCGACCATGGTCAGCCCGCGCTGCGCGTATGCCGCTTCGTCTTCGGCGACCGCTTCTTGTTCGGTCTGGCTCTCGTAGTGTGCCAGCAGCCGCTGAACTCGCTCTTGGTCCCAGCCGGGAGGGAAGTGTTGTTTCTTCATCTCTTCGTTTTGCCTCGTCGCCGGCGTCTTCGGAATGCCAGCAGCGGTTTGCCTGTTAGTTCGTAGGCGGTGATGACAAAAACGCTGTCGGGCTCGGCGTCTGCGACATAGACGATACGCAAGTGCCGTCCGCTCTGCGTCTGGCCGATGGCAACCCGCGCGCCGTCGTGTCCGGGCCGGTCCTCGCCGGGCGAGAGCAGTACGTCTTCGGCTTCGTCTTCAGTGACGCCGTGTCGGCGCAAGTGTGGGAGGCCGGTATCCGGGTCCCGGTAGAACCGGAGTCTCACTCGTGCGCCCCGAACCCGTTGCTCGCAGCGTTTCCCGCGTCATCACGCATACAACTAGAGTAAACCCGATATGTGCTGCAAGTCAAGTGAAGGCGAGGGAAACACGGCGGGCGCGAGCTCGACTGGTTCTGCGACAGCCAGCAGCTTCGGTTGACAGCCGGCGCGGCAGCGCCGCGAGTTAGTCAGTGGGGTAGAAGTCGGGGCACCTCCCAATTTCGTGCGTACCAGGCGAGAGTCCGGAGCCGGGAACCGGGTTGGGCCACGCCGAGGCATTGCAGATTTCAGATTGCAGATTGCAGATTGGCGGGGTCGAACCTTGGCGTACTTGGCGAGCTTGGCGGTTATCCCATTTCCGATTGCCGATTTCCGATTGACGAGTGTCGATTGAGCCCGCGAGGCGCGGGAAATCCCAAACCCCAAATTCCAAACAGGGAAACTCGACTCCCATCTCGTCTCTGTCAGCCAAGTCACGCGGTTCACTATAATGGCTCTTCGCGGATTCGTGTGGGTAGTTTGAGTAGCCGGCCTCGCGCAAGTTCTTGTAGAACGGCATGTTACCTTGCTTGCCCCGACATCAGAACTGGGCACGTTTTCAGCGTGCGAGAAGTCAGACGTCTTGCCGATGCT
>JAPLUO010000448.1 GCA_026397595.1 Caldifarciminota bacterium | reverse complement strand
AAAAAACTTCTGGTGCTACGTGGGAAAAGGTACTGCAAGCGATACAGCCATGGCTGGTCCGGTTAATCGGACATTGCCCCTACTGCAAGACGCAATTCCCTCCACCTCTCATTGACTACACATAACATAGTAATACTAGGGCAGAACAAAATCAGGAGAATGCCATGACTAAGTTCAAGATACTAATGAGAGCAGGAAATGTTTGTCATTCTGAGGCGTTCGACGCCGAAGAATCTTCGCTGCGCTCAGGGTGACAGGGTATAAGGATACTCAGGGTGACATCAAGAACTGTCCAGTATTTCATGCTCTCCGTAATAGTGGTCGAAAAGCACGAAGACGGCTACGTGGCTTACCCGCTGGGGCCGAAAGGCGTCGTGGTCGGGGAAGGCGACACCTACGAGGCAGCCCTGGCTGACGTGAAGTCGGCCATCCGGTTCCACCTCGACACATTCGGCCCGGATGCCATCGACGCCGAATCGCCGGTGCTGGAGGCCTACCTCGCTGACGCGGCGCTCGCCGTCTGATGCAGAAGTTCCCGGTTGATGCACCCAAAGCACGAGTCCTGAAGGCGCTGTAATCGCTCGGGTTCACACTCGTCCGCGAGCTCGAGCATGTCGCGATGATTCGCGAGAACCCAGACGGCACGCGCACGCCGCTGACCATGCCGAACCACCCGAGAATCAAGGCGTCAACCCTGCGGACAATCTGTACCAAAGCCGGAATCAAGCGCGACGACTTCCTTGCCGCGTACGACAAAGCCTGACCGCCGTCCGCGTCCGCTGAGCGTCCGCTGAGCGTCCGCCCCTCGATCCCTCCATCCCTCTATCCCTTCATTCCTCATTCTATAACTTCCTCCTTCTTCCCTCCTCCCTCCTCCATCTTCACTCCTCCATCCTCCATCCTCAGTCTTCCGTCCTTCCTCCGACGCCTCCGTCGCCCTCGCCTCCGCTGCGTCCAATCCGGGTACAGGCTCCGGATTCTCGCCTGATACGCAGGGAATCAGGAGGTGTCCCGACTTCTTCCCTGGCCGAAGGGTGTGACCTTGCGGGCGGCGACCCAGCGAACTGCCAGGCTCACGCATTTGACAGGAGAGGCGTGCGCGTCTATTATCCTGTAATGACCCCCGGACCATGGTCTGACTCACAGTCAACCTGCAGGGCGCTAGATTCCTGGCGCCACGCCTGACATGGAAACTACCCGCCGCTGCTACGCCCAGCCGCCGATACAGGAGGCGGTGTGTGAGTTCAGATTTCCCGCATCGCTTCCTTGGGACATGGCGACTCCTGGGCTGCTTTTCCCCGGACTCAAGGGTGACTATCCCGTGCGCAAGCAGCGCACGGATGCAGAACCGCGTTTGGTCCAGAACGCGAAGGGGGAGCCGGTCTTCACCTTTGCCAAGGCAGAACGTATCGCGTATAGCGCAGAAGATGGAAAGTCATTTGTGCAGGTTGGGCCGCGGGCGGTCTCTGTCCACAAGCTGCGGCCGTACTCATCATGGGTGGACTTCCGCGGGAAAGTGGCCCGCGTCCACAGCGTGCTTCACGATGTGGTTGGGGCGACACCGCTGGAACGAGTCGGGCTGAGATATATCAACCGGCTTGAGGCTATTAGTTCGCCGGCCGACCTGTTCGACTTCCTCAGGTTCAGACCCGAGTGCGGTCCCGGCGTGACGGAGCCGATGTCAAACGTGCAGATGGCATGCACCTTTGGCGCGCGCGGCGGTGCCGACTCCTACCGAGTAATGCTGGTGTCCTTGGTGCCTGACGACGAGCAGAAAGCTGCCCTCGCGTTGGACATTGACTACTTCACGTGCACGCCCGGAGTCGTGAAGTATGACAGCGTACTCGCGTGGGTCGATGCCGCGCACTCCAAGGTCGAGAGCGTGTTCGAAGGCTGCATTACCGACAAGCTACGAGGTCTATTCAGGTGACCGATTCCCTCGCGTGCGCTGAGCAATCGACCTCCGCTACGCTGCCACCGTGGGTGCTGGGTCTTGTGTCACCAACCTACGAGAGAGTGGTGCCGCAGTTTCCTCTTGACGTGGACCGCTTGCTCGACACGCGGTTGTCATCTCCCTGCACCGGCGCGCCGTGTTTCGTGGGACCCGATGAACAGGATTCGGCTGGGCTGTCGCCGCGGGTCGAGGAGACTATCAAGACGATAGTCGCTCTAGGTGCGACCATTGGCTCGAAGAAGGAACTGAGGGCTTTTCTACTAGCTAACCCAGACCTGCTCACGGCGATGCGGCATTCGTGTGCCGAAGCAGTGCGGAGTTGGCAAGGGAGCGTGAGGGTACACGTCTCGTTGGTGCAAGACCCTGAGAGTGCTTTGGAGTATGTAGCTGTCTACGTGCGCTCAGCATCATACGGTGACAGTTTCTTGGACGAACTACAACTTCTGTCGAATGAGATGGACTCGCTTGTGCCCGGGCAACCGGACAGGTTCTTGGTTACCACCGACTTTCGTCAACCTCAGTCGTAGATGGCGAGCCCGTTCGACTGGCCGCAGTTCCTCGATGTTGCCGCCTTTTGTCTCGACCCGAAGACCGCCTGCCCCAGCCGCGAGGCGCTCGAGCGTACGGTCGTCGGGCGAGCGTACTATGCCGCATACTGCACCGCTGCGGCACGCGTCAGGGACAAAGGGTGGTTCGTGCCCAAGGGCAAGCCTGAAGACCACGGCAACGTCCGGATGGAGTTGCACGGGCATGGTTGCATTGAGGTAGCCAAGTGCCTACGCACGCTGAGCGACTGGCGACACACGTGCGACTACGAGAAGAAAGACAACACGGACTTCGCCGGCATGGCCTCGCGAGCCATCCAAGTCGCGCGCAAGGCCATCAACGGATTGCCTTCAGCCGCTCGCTGGTAGTCCTCTCGCGACGTCCCCGTCCGCTTGACACTTTGCGCCTTGCCTTTTGACCCAAGAACCGAGATAGGATTAACCACAGAGGCCACGGAGAGCACAGAGTCCGGTGAAGGTCAGGATTCCGGTCCGTACCCTCCAATTCTCTGTGTGCTCTGTGGTTCAATATCGGATTTGGGATTTGACCTTTGACTTGACTCCGCCCATGCTCCGGCTATCCTCGAACCCTAATGGGAAACGCGCCCGACGCCCTTCCGGTTCCTCTCTCTTCGTTCTTGTGTCCTCCTTCCAGGGTCTTCAATCCTCCATCTTCACTCCTCTATCTTCCGTCCTCTTCCCGGATTCCTCCTTCTTCCCTCCTCCCTCCTCCATCTTCATTCCTCCATCTTCACTCCTCCGTCCTCCCTCCGCCGACTCCGTCGCCCTCGCCTCCGCCGCGCCCCGCCGCAAACGTATTGCCTCGCCTAATATTACTGTGTTATGTGGAGTCAATGGGTGGTCGGGGAAATCGTATCTTGCAGCAGGGGCAGCGTCCTACCAACCGCACCAGCCACGGTTGCATCGCGTGCAATACCTTCTCCCTCATAGCACCGATACATGACAGAGTAATACTAATTCCCCCCAAACCGCAAGCACCGCTGCCGCTTGACTTCGCTAGATAGTCGGACTATATTGACTCAACGTAAGAAGGTACAACTATGAGTACAGCCGAAGAGACAGTCAGACTGATGAAAGGTCTCCCGGACAAGCTCCAGGCTGAGGTGCGCGATTTCGTGAAGTCCCTGGGGGCCAGAGGCGGTGGCAAGGCCGTTGAGCAAGACCGAGACTGGATGAGCCTCTCGCTGTCCAGTGCCATGCGGGGGATGGAGAACGAAGAAAGCCCAGCCTACTCACCGTCCGATCTGAAGGAAGTGTTTTAGTGATGCGGCCTGGCCAGGTCGTGCTCTTTCGGTTTCCCCAGACTGATTTCGAGTCAGGCAAGCTTCGTCCGGCCTTGGTCATTGGGAAGCTACCGGGCAGATTCGGCGATTGGCTCATCAGCATGGTGTCCTCGCAGGTTCACCTCCAAGTCCCCGAGTTCGATGATGTGATTCGAGAAGACGACGCCGACTATTCAGCGAGCGGACTCAAGGCAGCAAGCCTGGTTCGCGTTGGCCGACTGGCGGCCGCGGAAGAGCGCGTGTTTCTCGGGGCCATCGGCCAGGTCATGCCGGATAGACTGCAACGCATCAAGCGCCGATTGGCAGATTGGCTGATGAGTTGAGATTCCGCCGTGGCGAATGAAAGCAGCCCGGCAGGAAGACGGTGGTTGTCCCTAATTCCTCCGCCCTCCCTCCTCCATCCTGCATCCTCATTCCTCAATCTTCCCTCCTCCTTTCTCCATCTTCCGTCCTTCCTCCGCCGCCTCCGTCGCCATCGGCTCCGCCACGCCCCGTCCTGCTCGCGCGATTGACAAGCGTCTACCGCTGTCCTAAGATGCAGACTATGCTGGCACAAGGTCGCCCAGCCTTGACGGGTATGGAATTGATTATTATGAGTGCTATATTATTAGGCCGATGCTGGAAGCCAAGATTGACAGAAAAGCTGCCCCGCCTTCAATTGGTAGTAGTAAATGCCCGTTAAGGACCTACCAACGAAAGGAGACAGCAATGACTGTCGACAGCGTAGCGCGGAAGCGCTCAGAAATCAAGCCCGACACTCTCGTCATCGGTATCGACCTCGCCAAGCACACCCATGTCGCCCGGGCCCGGTTCTACGACGGCTCCTACACCCGGCCCGTGAAGGTGCCCAACACCCGCGCCGGTTTCCTCGCCCTCACCGAGCAGATCGGCGCCTGGAAGGCGCGGCCTGACTCCGCCGTCATCGTCGGGGTCGAGTCGACCGGCAGCTACGGCGTCAACCTCGTCCGCTGGCTTTCTGAGCACGGCTGTCGGGTGGTCCTGGTCCCCAGCCTGCACGTCTGCCGGGAGAAGGAGCTGCTCGACAACGGCCGCGGCACGAACGACGATAAGGACGCCCTCATTATTGCCGACCTGGTTGCCCGGGGGCAGTACCTGGGCTTTGTCGTCCTGTCCGGCGCCTGCATCGAGCTGCGGCCGCTGGTCAGCTTGCGGGCCCGGCT
>JAPLUO010000159.1 GCA_026397595.1 Caldifarciminota bacterium | reverse complement strand
CCAGCCAACAGCGACCCCGACCATGCCCGGCCTTGGCGCGTCTGGAATCAAGAACGGCCGCGCGACATCGAAGACGTCCGCATCATCCTCGCCAGGAACCCGGGCTTCGACCGGGCCTACACCGAGCTCTGGCTCCGTCGGTTCAGCGAGACCCTGAGCCGCGACATCTCCTCCATCCTCCGCCGCCTGCTGGCAACCTGACCTCCGACGCCACCCGGCGCCCTACCGCTTCGGTCTCGGGTCGGGCGGGAAGGACTTGGCGAGGTCGCGGAAGCGAGCGAGGACGATGGCGGCGAGCTTCTGCGCCAGCGCCCTGTCCGCCAAGCCGATATACGAAGTCATATACTAGAGGTCGAGCTGGAATACTGCTCAACTGACGGTCTGGCCGACGATTAAGGCATATCCCACGCCGTTGACCCCTGCGTTCCCCAGACTCTCTCCCAGACTCTCTCCCAGATGCTCTCCCAGACTCTCTGCCAGATTCTCAGGTAGATTCTCTCCCAGATTCTCTGCTGGATTCTCTACCAGACGCTCTACCAGATTCTCTGGCAGATTCTCTCCCAGATGCTCTACCGGATTCTCTGCTAGATTCTCCGCCAGATTCCCTCCCAGACCCTCTACCAGATTCTCTCCTAGATTCTCTGGTAGACTCTCTCCCAGACTCTCTCCCAGATTCTCTGCCAGACTCTCTACCGGATTCTCTGCCCCGCCCTCTGCCAGAACCTTCGCCCAAATCGGCGAGCGGCAACCGGAAATGTGGCGTTCTCGGAAGCGACCCGCGCGGCTGACCTGTAGCGGCAGCACCATTTGCCTTGACGCCATGCCGGAGTTAGGGTAAGTTAGGACATGAGCATAGCAGAAGTCAGCGCGAAGGCCGTCCCGATACTCAGGCGACACGGCGCCCGCCGCGCCGGTCTGTTCGGTTCGGTCGTGCGCGGCGAGGACCGAGCAGGAAGCGACGTTGATTTCCTGGTTGAACTCGACGGGGAACAGAGTCTGCTCGACGTTATCGGCCTGAAGCAGGAACTTGAGGAAGCTCTTGCCCGGCGGGTTGACGTTGTGGAATACGACGCGGTCAAGCCGGTCATCCGCGACCGGGTGTTGCTGGAGCAGGTGGCCATTCTGTGAATCGGGACCTGCGACTGTATGTCGAGGACATCTGGGCGTCCCATCCCTGAATGCTGACTACTGAATGCTGGTTGGTCCCGCCCTCAGCCCGCGCCAGTCCCCGGCAAGCCGAAATACAGCCGCCAGGAACGCCAAGACCGGCTTCCGCTACTGCAACCTGCGAACTGCCACCTACAAACTCGCGCCGCCGAGGCGCGTTGCCTCCTTGACATCAAGGACCGAATTGGTACGCTTCGACTGATGGTACATCCCGAACCCCGCTCGACCTCGACGTGGAAGGAGTAAGGTGAGATGCCCCCCCAATCCCCCCGAGTGTCCGTCAGCTACAGGCAGAGACTCAAGAAGCTGCTCAAGCCAGCCGGCCTGAAGCTGAACAGAAGCGGCACCGCGATCAGCAGCCACGGCGGATGGCCCGACAGTCGACTGACTGGTTGGGTCTATGCGTTCTGGTGGGACGGCAACGCGCGGAACTTCTGTGATCAGCTCAGGGGAAACCACGCCCGCCTTCACTTCCTAGGCCCCGCGGGCAAGAGGCTCGACTATAGAGTCACCTCCGAATCGGTAAACACAGCCCCGAACCACTTGGCCCCGCTGTACGTTGGCAAGACTGCCGGCCCGATCAAGAAGAGGATCGGCCTTCATCTGAAGTTGAAGACCCCGCGCACTGTGCTGCAGAGGCACGCGAACGGCATCGGTCACCGCATGACGACGTCCTGCCAAGTGCGCGACAGGCTGGACCGGCTGTTCCAGAAAGAGACGGATACACGGAACATCGTCCGCAGTCACGTCCTGCTAAGCTGGGTGCAAGTGGACGACTTTGCGGAACGCTTCTACTTTGAGAACTACGCGATTGGCCGACTGCGGCCAGTGTTCAACGTAGACACGGAGCGCTAGTGAACCGTTAGGAGCACAGCATGGATGACGACAAAGTCAGATGTCCAAAGTGTGGTTCCGACCAGGTCCACGCGGGAAAGCGCGGATGGAACACTTGGACCGGCTTCATCGGTAGCGGGAAGATCATCATCACGTGCCTCAAATGCGGCCATAAGTTTGAGCCCGGCCAAGGGCAGGATAATCCGAGGCGGTGATCGCCCACTCCGCCGCCTCGACATCCCGGCTCGAATCGGTACGATTCGCGTGATTGTGTGCCCCGAACCACGCCAAGTCTTGACGAATGCACCTAGAGTAGTAACCATCCCCGACGACCCCCGGCGTAGGGGCGGAATCACAGTCACATGACAGCCATCTACGCGACCATTGCCGCAGTGGTCTCCATAGTTGGCGCGGCGGTGGCAGTCTTTGCGAGCTTCTGGAACATCCGGCATCTCCGGCTCGGACGGCAGACGGAAGCCTATCGAACCATTCATGAGTCATACGACAGGGTAGTGCAGGTGAGAATCAAGCGACCGGAGTTACTTGCCCTGGCTCGCAAGTGGCAGGCCTCCCGCATGCGGGGCGTATACGAACAGGCGACCACCGAGGATCGTGAGTGGGCTGTCTACTACACTTATGCCGAGCTCTGCATCGGGTTCTGCAACGCGGTGCTTCAGGCACGCGGTCGAAAGCTAATGCCTCACCTGGAGTTCGAGAATCAGTGGGTGCACTTGGTCAAGCTAGTCATTACGGAGCACTATCCCATAATCAGCGATTTCCTGGGGGAGCGGAAATTTGTCTCATCTTACCTCAGTGACTTCGTTTCTGAACTCCGAGACAAAGGTTGGGACTGGCGCCGCGAGCACGCGGCTCTGCTGTGGAACGAGAAGCCATCGGAGTAGCGTCGGCGATAGGGGAAAGCCGGAGACGCTGACTGGATTCCGCCCGCGCATTTGACGTACCCGGCCCGACCGCTATGATGTCCCCGATGCAATTCGATCTCACGGCCTTGACGCGGAATGAGTGTAGCATGACGCCCCCGAGTTCCTCGGCTACTGGACAGACTGACCCATGACCGCATCGCCGGTGCACAACATCTTCGTCCGCCACTATCACGGAGAAGAGAACTACTGGACCGAAGGTCTGATTAAGTTCTTGGCGAACTGCGACGCTGGCGTACTGAACGCGCTGCTTCGACGTCTGGGGCTGAACTCACATGTCCGCAGCACCGAGGATGTGGAATTCGCCACTCAGGTCCGTGTCATAGGGCAGGAAGGTCGTTCGGTTCCGGACGCGCTCGTGGCCAGCGAGAAAGCCGGATTCGCGCTCTACTTCGAAGCCAAGGTCGGCGAGGATTTCGACCCGGGCCAGGCCAACCGACACCTCAGCGCTCTTGCCACGAAGACGCTGTACAAAGAACGAGCACTAGTCTTGGTGACGTCGGCCCGACGGCTCACGGACGAACTCAAGAGCTTCGCACTGGAGGCCCGACGCCGCCGCATCGCGGCGAAGGTCATAGGCCTGTCTTGGAATGACCTCCATGAGTTTCTGCTTGGATTGACCGCGTTACGTCCGATCACGCGGTTTCTGGTTGACCACTACAGAAGTCATTTGCACGAGGAGGTACTGATGGAGTCGTGGGGTGGTTTTGACGCGCAGTTTGCGCAACGATGGTCGGCCATGGTGGCGACACGGGGTGTGGCGGATGCGTTCGCGACGCAGGTCCACGACGAGGTCGACAGTATCCTGGGCCGGATGCCTGGCATGGGCACTGCGTCAGGAACAGGGCGGACCGCTCGCGAAAAGAGCAACGTCTACCGGTCCTGGGAGCTGTACAAGAAGGGCAAGGAATGGGTGAGGCTATACGCCGGGCTCTGGGCTGAGGAGCCAAGCGACCCGACGGTCTTCGTCTCGTGTTGGTGGTCGGACGGCTGCGGTGCACGACTGAAAGGGCGGCGCGCCAGCAAGACCCTGCGTCTGCTGAAGGCACATCGGTTCTACGTTGAATCTGATTACCTCGGCAGGGACTTGGCAATGTCCAGACTCGCTGGCAAACTGGCGCAGAAGCAGAGTGCCGTACTTCGTGAGTTCTTGAAGAGCACCGTCGAGGTTCTGGTGAAGAGCGGCCTCGTGGGTCTCCTGACCGGTCCGAAGCGCAGGGGCGTCAAGAGGTAGCCACTCGCAACGTCCCTTCTCGTCGGTAATCCCATCTTCAACTCACCGTTCGAGGGTGAAATGGGGACACGGTATCTACTCCTGCCGTGCCGACGCGCGTTCCTCTCCCCTGACCGGCCGATAGTCGCGGGCAGTCGGTGACGCTTCCCGCCTGACGCCCAACGCGCCCTTGCGGGCGCGAGTTACCAGTTCTCAGTTACCAGTGGCTGAGAGATTCCTCCACTCCGCTTCGCTCCGGTCGGAATGACATCCCCCTCGGAGTCCTGGTCCGCGCTTCGCCATTTCCCCTTCGCCTCTTGGCGCTCTTGGCGTGCTTGGCGGTTTCACGTTCCCTGTCCGTCGCCCGGGCTTCACAGTCGCCGCCAAGGCCACCCTGAACCACCGCGCGGTTCCGGGCCGTGTTCCTCGGCCCGGACGCAACACCGGTGCTTGATTCGGAGTCTTGACCGGCTATAATCACGCCGGAGTCAATTGATGTCGAACCGCTGGAAAGACTGGCTGGCCCAGGCCGAGAGGGACCTGGAACATGTCCAAATGGACATCGAGAAGGGCTTCTACGAGTGGGCCTGTTTCAGCGCCGAGCAGGCAGCAGAAAAGGCGCTCAAGGCCGTGTACCTGTACGACAACCAGGAGGGCTGGGGACACTCGGTGGCCGGTCTGCTTCGGAAACTGCCGGCAGGGACCCCGCCTGCGGGACTGAGCGAGACCGCGGCCAGGCTCGACCACTTCTATATCCCGACCCGATACGCGAACGGATTCGACGACGGAGCCCCGAAGGACTACTTCTTCAAGGCCGATGCCGAGGAGGCATTCAAGCATGCCCGTGCCATCATCGACTACTGTAAGAGTCTTCTCGCTCAATAGGGACCAAGCCGTCGGCAAGCTCCGCCGGCTCGCGGCCGAGCTTGTGGCTCAGAACCAGAACGTGACGCGGGTGCTGCTGTTCGGCTCACTGGCAACCGATTCCTATTCCCCGCACAGCGACGCGGACCTGCTGGTGGTCCTGGCCGAAGATGAACGCCGGCGGATGGACCGGACAACTGAGTTCATCCTCCACTTCCTGCCTGCCGGCTGCCCGACCGACGTCCTTGTCTATACCGAGGCGGAACTTGAACGCGAGAAGAACGAGCCGTTTCTGCGGAGGGTGCTGGGTCAGGTGGTACCGCTGGCAGTCCGGGCGGGGCAGCCGGAGACGGCCGAAGTCAGAGACCAAAGGGCAGAGTGCAACGGCTGATTCCCGAACCCTTTGTGTCTTTGTGGTAAGACTCCGGTCTGGAATGTGAGTGGAACATGAACGAACAGCAGTGGCATTCAACGACGATTATCGGCGTGCGCCGGAACGGCAAGGTGGCAATGGCTTCCGACGGCCAGGTTACGATGGGCGAGACCATCATCAAGCAGACCGCCAAGA
Source organism: Caldifarciminota bacterium (assembly GCA_026397595.1). GTDB lineage: Bacteria > Hydrothermota > Tepidihabitantia > Tepidihabitantales > Tepidihabitantaceae > UBA2258. Next base: position 11,093 of record JAPLUO010000159.1, on the reverse strand, counting down.
AGATTCGCAAGCTCCATCACGACAAGGTGCTGGTCGGCTTCGCCGGCGCGACCGGTGACGCTTTCACTCTGTTCGAGCGGTTCGAGCAGAAGCTCGACGAGCACTCGGGCAATCTGCCCCGCGCCGTGGTCGAACTGGCCAAGGACTGGCGCACCGACCGCGTGCTCCGCAAGCTCGAAGCCCTGCTCGGCATCATGGACAGCCAGAATTCGTTCGTGGTGTCGGGCTCCGGTGACGTGATTGAGCCGGACGACGGCGTCGTCGCGGTCGGCTCCGGCGGCCCCTATGCTCTCACCGCTGCCCGCCTGCTGCTCAAGCACACCCAGTTGCCGGCCGACAAGATTGCGCGCGAAGCAATCGAGGCCGCAGCCGCGATCTGTATCTATACCAACAGCGAGATCACTGTCGAGACAATCTGATAGACCGGCCGGTTGTCGGACGGTCTGTCACTCGGAGCGAGGGACGCTTGGCGTCCGAGTCGAGGGGTCTTTCAGCAAAGGAGAGATGCTTCGACTTCGTGTGCTTGGCGCACCGTAGGAACGAGCAGCATGACAGCGGGTACGAGATTCCTCGATTCGTCCGACTCACTCGGAATGACACAGGGACCCAAGTCCGAAGGTCGAAGGTCGAAGCTCGATTCAAGTCCGAACTTGCGCGCCTCCAGACCTCAAGAACCGAGATAGGAATTCACCACCAAGTCACCAAGACACAAAGAGGGTTCAGAAGGGAATGTCCTCTGTATGCTTGGTGACCTTGGTGTCTTGGTGGTTAGATGTTGGATTCTGGGCGGGGCTTCGAGCTTGATTCGTCATTTGGACTTCGGACTTGAGCCGTCGGACGGCACCTGCGAGGACGCAGAACGGACTTGCTGGCCGGCCTAGCGCGGACTGGCCAGCACGTCTTCTATGGTATAGAACCCGGGAGCGCGGCCGAGGGCAAACCTGACCGCGGCCAGTACGCCGGTGGCGAACGCTGCGCGGCTTTCAGCCTTGTGCGTGAGTTCGAGCCGCTCGCCGGTGCAGCCGAAGACAACGGTGTGCTCGCCGACCACGCTGCCGGTCCGGATTGAGCTGACCCCGATCTCGTCCTTCGGCTTCTCCCCAACCGCGCCCTGCCGGCCGTAAACGACACCGGTCCGACCGGTGCTCGCCTTCAGAATGTCAACCAGCCTTGCCGCGGTGCCGGACGGCGCGTCCTTTTTCATCCGGTGGTGGGTCTCGATGACTTCGACGTCGTAGTCCGGCCCGAGCCTGCTCGCCGCCTCGGCCACCAACTTGCATAGCACGCTCACGCCGACTGAGAAGCTGGGCGCGTAGACAACCGGAATCTGCCGGGCGCAGTCGTGAAGCTCCTTCATCTGGACCGCGCTCAGTCCGGTCACGCCGGAGATGAACGCCTTGCCGCTCGCCGCCGCGAGCCGGCAGTTGGCAACCGTTGCCTCGACGTTGGAGAAGTCGGCGACGACATCGGCATTGGCAATCATCGCGCTTAAGTCCGTTCCGACCGCACCGCTGCCGAGTTTGGAGCCGACCGCCTTGTGACCTTTAGCCTCGATGCCGCCCACGAGTTCCATATCCGTTTGCTCGGCAATGAGGCGGCAGACCTCGCCGCCCATCCTGCCCGCGCAGCCGGCGACGACAACCCGCATCTCAGGCCTCCTCGTGGCGAATAGGACCAATAGGACCCATAGGGCCTATCTGTCCAATCCGCGTCCGACGGGTAAACCGTAGTCGAGCAGCGCCTGCCGGATTGCCTTCCGGCTCGCTTCGGTCGGCGGGACCAGCGGCAGCCTCGGTTCGCCCGCCGCCATGTTGAGCATGTTCATCGCCGCTTTGACCGGCGTCGGGTTGGTCTCGATGAACATCGCCTTTATGAGCGGAAACAGCTTGCGGTGCATGCCCGCTGCAAGCTCGACCTGACCCGCGAGGTAGTGTTCCACCATCTTGGCAACGTCGAGAGGCGCGATGTTGGACACGACCGAAATCACGCCCTTGCCCCCGACCGCGAGTATCGGCAATGTGAGCGAGTCGTCGCCGGACAGCACCGTGACGCGGTCTCCGCACCGCATGATGATTTCGCTCGACTGGTCCAGGCTGCCCGACGCCTCTTTCACGGCCACGATGTTCCGGCAGTCCTCTGCCATCCGTTCAATCGTGGCGGGCAGGATGTTGACGACGCTGCGCGGCGGGATGTTGTAGACGATAATCGGCAATTCGACCGCCTCGGCAATCGCGCGGAAGTGGCGGTACAGGCCCTCTTGAGTCGGCTTGTTATAGTAGGGCGCGACCACGAGCAGCGCGTCGGCCCTGAGAGCCGCTGCCCGCTTCGCCTGCCTGATTGACTTGGCCGTACTGTTGGTCCCGGCTCCGGCAATCACCTTGACTCGGCCATGTACTTCGGCGACGACCGCGATGAGGCTTCGCTCCCACTCGGCCTCGCTTAAGGTCGGCGCTTCGCCGGTCGAACCGTTGACCAGCAGGCCGCTGACGTGATTCTTGAGCTGGAACTTGACGTTGCGGCGCAGGCCAGCAGTATCGAGCCTGGCTCCTTTGAACGGCGTTACCAGCGCGGTGATGCACCCGGAAAAAGACATGTCCGCCTCCTTGAAAGGCTGTTACTAACCGGCGACCGGCTCGGCCGGCTTCGGTTTCGGCTCGGGCAGTTCGATGCCGAGGGCCCGGTCAACCTCATCGCCGGTCAGCGTCTCACGCTCGAGCAGCGCTTTGGCCAGCGCGTCCAACTTGTCCCGCCGGCTCGTGACGATGTTGCGCGCCCGGGTCGCCTGCTCGTCGATTATCCGACGTATCTCGCTGTCAATCGTCCGTGCTGTCTCTTCCGAAAAGGTCCGGCGCACGCCCAACTCCCGGCCGAGGAAAATCTCCTCGCTCGGCGACCCGAACGTGAGCGGCCCGACTATCTCGCTCATGCCCCACTCGCAGACCATCTTCCGGGCCAGCGTGCTCGCGTTATCAATGTCGTTGTGCGCGCCCGTCGAAAGGTCGTCGAACACCAGTTGCTCGGCCTCCCGGCCCGCGAGCATGATTGCCAGTTGGTCGAGGCAGTACGCGCGCGAGTAAATCCGCTTGTCGTCGAGCGGCAGGCGCTGGGTCAGGCCCAGAGCCTGGCCGCGCGGGATAATGGTAACCTTGTGTACCGGGTCGCTGCCGGGAATCATCCGCGACACCAGCGCGTGACCCGCCTCGTGATAGGCAATCCAGCGCTTCTCCGGCTCGCTGATAAGCAGGCTCCGCCGCTCCACGCCCATCAAGACCTTGTCCTTCGAGTCCTCGAAATCCTGCATCGTCACCGCGGCCCGTGCCCGCTTTGCCGCGAGCAGCGCCGCCTAGTTCACCATGTTCGCGAGGTCGGCACCGGTGAAACCCGGCGTGCCGCGCGCCAGCACATTCAGATTAACATCCGGCGCCATCGTTATCTTGCGGACGTGAACCTTCAGAATCTCCTCGCGGCCCAGCACGTCCGGACGGTCAACGGTTATCTGCCGGTCGAAACGGCCCGGCCGCAGCAAGGCGTGGTCGAGGATGTCCGGCCGGTTGGTCGCGGCCATGATTATAACGCCTTCCTGGGTCTCGAACCCGTCCATCTCGACCAGCAACTGGTTCAGGGTCTGCTCGCGCTCGTCGTGCCCGCCGCCCATACCGGCACCGCGCTGCCTGCCGACCGCGTCAATCTCGTCAATGAAGACGATGCAGGGCGCGTTCTTCTTCCCCTGCTCAAACAGGTCGCGCACCCGGGCCGCGCCCACGCCGACGAACATCTCCACGAAGTCCGAGCCGGATATGGAAAGGAACGGCACGCCCGCCTCGCCCGCCACCGCCTTGGCCAGCAGGGTCTTACCGGTCCCGGTCGCGCCGACCAGGAGCACGCCCTTGGGGATTCGGCCCCCGAGCTTCTGGAATTTGTGCGGCGCCTTCAGGAACGCGATTATCTCCTTCAGTTCCTCTTTGGCCTCCTGCACGCCGGCGACGTCGTTGAAAGTCACTTTGGGCCGGTCCGAAGTCGTGGCCCGGGCCCGCGACTTGCCGAACGTGAACGCCCGGTCCTGGCCTGAGGACATCCGGCGCATGAACAGCAGCCAGACCACGACAATCAACACCCACGGCAGAATGCTTATCAGGATGGTGGTCCACTGGGACGGAGCATGGGCGTTGACCTTGACCCCGGCGTCGAGCATTCGCGACACGAGCTGCGGGTCTTCCGGCGCGTAGGTCCGGAACTCCTTGTACTTGACCGTGCCTTTGGGAGTCACGACTTCCGCTTCCTGCTTGAGCGAGCCGCTCAGGTCGCGCTCGACCACCGTCACCTCGACGACGTTGCTGTCGGCCAGTTGACGGACGAAATCGGTGTAGCCGATGCTCACCCGGCTGGTCTTGCGGCCGGCGAAGAAGTTCCATGCCGCCCACGCGGCCAGGAATACGAGCAGCCACACGGCCAGCGGCCCGAAGACTCGATTACGTTGGGGCTTGTTAGCCATTATCTAGAATCTCCTTGCTACGCTCAAACTCAATCATACCTCGGTGCCGGTGCGCCCGCACACCGCGGGTCAAAGTCAGCCTTCCGCCAGTATCGCGATTGCAGAATTCAAGGACTCCTTCCACGGCCTGCGAATCAAGCTCGGGCAGCGCCCGCTTCAGAATCCGACGTTTCAGAATGTTATTATAATTCTTGAACTTAAGTATGTCAATCCGCACCCGACCCGGGCTCAGTGTCGCGACGTCCCGAGCCGCCGCCTCCGCCAGTCCGTCAAGGAACTGGCCTTCCTCGGCCAGCAGTTGCGCCGCCCTTCGCGCATTGGCGACCGCGGCCTCGCTCAAACCGGCCAGCACCGGCACGACCTCACGCCGCAACAGGTTGCGCCGGTACTTCGGGTCCGCATTCGACTCATCCTCGACCCATTCGATGCCCCGCGCCCGCAGGTGATGCTCAATCTGTCCGCGCTCGATGTCAATCAAGGGCCGGACGAACCTGCCCCCGGCCCTTTGTGCCTTCGTGTCTTTGTGGTTGACTCCCCAAGGCCTCTGCACGGGGATGCCGGACAAGCCGCGCGGCCCGGCCCCGCGCACGAGGTTCAAGAGCATCGTCTCCAGGTTGTCGTTGGCAGTGTGGCCCAAGGCAATCACGTCGCACTCAAACTTCTGCGCTGCCCGTTCCATATGCCGATAGCGCAGTTCGCGCCCGGCCTCCTCGATGCCCAGCCTGTGCCGCTTCGCATGCCCGCCCGGCAACGTCGGCCCGCGCGACAACCAGCTCGACCCGCCAGTCCCGGCACAGCGTGCGGACGAAACTCTCATCCCGCGCCGCCGTCTCGCGCAGGCCGTGGTTCAAATGGAACGCGGCAAGCCTGAGCCCGAGCCGGGGCTGCACCAGCCGCAGCAGGTCGAGCAGGCAGACCGAATCGGCGCCCCCTGAAACCGCGACGAGAACTCGGCTCCCCTCGGGCAGCAGCCCATATTCACGTACGGTCTCGGTGAACCGACCCAGCACCGACAATCGCTTGCTCACGCGCGCTTGTCGAACTCCGCGAACACCTTGGCCAAGACCTCGGCTGCGAAGTCAACGTCCTTCTCGCTCGCGACCAACGGCGGCCTGACCGCAAGTGTGTCGCCGGTCAGCACGCCCAGCAACAGCCCGTCCTCCCGACACCGGTCCGCAAAGCCCCTGGCCGCACCCTTGCCCGCCTGAAGCACCAGCGTCTTCACCAAGCCGACGCCCCACAGCAACGGCGTCAGCCGCTTGCTGCTCAGCTTCTGGAACTGCTTGTCCAAGTACGCAGCCAGCCTTCTACCTTGCTCCAGCAGGCCGCTCTCAAGCAGGCGAATCACCTCAAGCGCGGCTGCGCAGCCGACCGGATTGCCGCTTGAACCCCCTTCCCAGCGCAGGGTCGAACTCCGCGTCACGCAGGCCCCAAACGGAAACCCCGCGGCCCAGCCCCGGCCCAGAACGTACACATCCGGGCGCAAGCCAGAAAGCTCAAGCGCAAGCATCCGGCCACAAGCCCCCGGCCCGATGTTGGTCTCATCGTCAATCAGCAGCGCGCCCGCTGCGTCGCAGGCGGCTCTCGCCTGCTGAATGCGACCGTCCAGCGGATGCGCCACGACGGCAGCAACGTCGCCGCCCACGGCGCATTTCCCATCCGACGGATCCGTCGGATCGGACAGATAGGTCACGCGCGACTTGCCGGTGGCTGCGCGCGCCAGCTCTATCGCCCGCGCCAGCGCCTCGCGCCCGGACTCACAAACCAGCACCCGTCGGTTCATCCCGCCCGGAACCAGTTCTGCCAGCTTGTGCATCAGTTCGACCTCGGACTGCCACACGACGCCATCGGCGCCAGGCGCGGGACATGCCGCGAAAACGGGGACTGTCCCGCGCGCCGCGCGCTCCGAGGGACTGTCCCCAGTTTTCGCCCATCCGACGATTTCGGATCGTGTCCCGTGCGTGTATCCCAGCGGCACGGCTCCACCGTTCGCGAAATCCAGGTAGCGCTTGCCTTCGGCATCTTCCAACCACGCGCCTTCGCCCCTCGCTGCAAACACCGGCTCCGCCACCTCCGGCCCCATCGGCCCGTGGCGACGGTACAGGTCAGCGCTTTCGTTCTTCACAGGTGGGGAATGATAGACGGTCAGCGGCTCAAGTCAAAGGACGGGCGCAGGCTATCTCGTGATGACGACCTTACGGACGGCTTGGGCTTGGGCTTGAGCTTGCGCTGCTGCCTCCCGCACGAAGTACACGCCGGGCGCGAGGTGCGACACATCATTCGGACCAGGATCCAGGTCCGCCACTTTCCGTCCGGCGCAGTCGACCAGAGCGTCCCGGACGCCGCGGCCCACCAGTGAGCCTCTCAAAACCGAAGGACCTTGCCCTCCGCGCGGAGCCGTGGTCACAGGGGCCTCCACCAAAGCGCCGGCCCCAGTGTACTTGATAACCGTCAGGTCATAGCTGCTGTCTGCTCCCCAGGTTTGCCCGGCTACGAGCACGTCCCCGTTGCCGTCCAGTTCGAGAGCGACTGCCGCCCCGCCCCGGCCCGGCCGAGAGTAGACAACCGACCACAGCAGTTCGCCCGCGCCACTGTACTTCAGCGTGATAACGTCGTAGTGCAGACCGTCGGCGGTCGCGCCTCCCGTGACGTAGACGTTACCTGCTCTGTCAAACGCCAGGTCTGCACCCCAGTTCTGTACGGCATCTGGAACCCGCCACCGCGCGACCCAGAGTTGGTGTCCGCCTGAGTCGTACTTTATGGTGGTGCAGTCGTAGCCGGATGCTGAGTCAGCCCATGCCATCCCGGTTACGTAGACGTTCTGTTCAGCGTCAGTGGCCACGGCGTATGCCCAGTCGCACACGCGCGATGTGGCCTGATAATCCGCAACCCAGCGCAGGTCACCGTCGGCGTCGAACCTGACGGTCACGTATCCGTTGCACGTATCGGTGAGGGTAGTCCCGATTCCCGTAAGGTAGACGTTCCCCAAGGCGTCGATTGTCATGTCCTGCATTTCATCGCTGCCCGGTCCCTCGTAGCGAGCGACCCATTTCTCGTGGCCGAGCGAATCGTACTTAACTAGTGCGTAGTCAGGAGCCCAGTTCGGCGCATCACTGATGCCGCCTGTGTAGACGTTGCCGACTTGGTCTATCGCGACTTCGGATGCGATGTCCATCATCTGCGCAGGGCCGTTGTAGCGCGCGACCCACTTCTGCGCACCACCCGTGTCGTACATGATCGTGAGGAAGTCATAGCTCAGGTCGGTTGTGTCGTACACCCGGCCAGCAACACAAACCCTACCGTTCGAGCCTGCCGCGATGGCTTCTCCCCAGTCACTCCCGTTGCCTGGACCATTGTAGCGCCTGAGCCAACTCTGCTCGCCGTCGCCCCGGTACTTAAGTGTGACGCAGTCTTCGGAACTCATGCCCGTAACGTATACTGCACCGGCCGAGTCGATGGCGATGGCCTGAGCCGTGCCCGGGCCGCTGAGTAAATCCCGCACCCAGCGCAAGTCACCGGAAGGGCTGTAGCTGACTGTCAGGTAGCCAAACGGCCCACTGCCGCCCGGTTGCATGGCGCCGGTGCTGTAGACATTGCCTGCGTCGTCAAGTACCACATCTGTGGCATAATCGTCTGCCGCGCCGGGCCCGGCGTAGTGCCGCACCCATGCCGTGTCCGGCAGAGCCCAGATGGAACTCCGCAGAAGAATTGCGAGTGCCAGAACCGTTGCTCGCACGTCTGCTCCCTATCGTTGAATGACGACCTTGCGGACGGCTTGGGCTTGAGCCTCGCGCACAAAGTACACTCCGGGACTCAGCCCGCTCACGTCATTCGCGCCGGCGTGCAGACTGGCGACCATCCTGCCGCTCATGTCGAACAATGCTGCCTGGATCTTGCCGGAGAGATGCAGGCTTCCCCGCACGACCGTCGCTGCGAGCGGCCAAACCGGTGCCGGCTGCCCGGCCCTTGAGGCTACTCCGCCCGAGTCACAAAGGACCGCGATGGTCGAACTCCCGGAATTCGCTACGTAGACGCGGTTCTGCACCGGGTTGTAAGCGAGGGCCTGTGGGGCGCCTCCGACGTCAATCGTCCGAAGCTCAGTATCCGACGCACCATCTATCACGGTCACATCGTCGCTGCCGGAGTTCGCGCAATAGACCTTATCGTTCAGCGCGACGTAGCAAAGCGCAGACACACCAACACCCGCCGAGACCGAGGCCACGAGGGAATCCGATGCTCCATCAATCACTGCAACTCTGTCAACCCCACCGTTAGCACAATAGACCTTGTTGTCACGCTCGTTGTAGCAGAGGGCTACAGGTAGCCCGTACGTACTGAGTGTGGCAAGCACCGAGTCTCCGGTGCCGTCGAGGACGCTAATGCTGCCGTCATTCCACGAGCCGCCAGCGCAGTAGACCTTGTCGTTCTGCGGGTTGTAGCAGAAAGCGGAGGGCGAGTCCCTGACCGCCACCGTCGCAAGGACCGAGTCAGTCGCACCGTCTATTATGGTCACGCTGCGACTGCCTGCGTTCGCACAGTAGACCTTGTCGTGCTTCCCGCAGTAGTACAGGACGGTCGGCATGCTTCCGACAGGCACGGTCGTGAGTATGGAGTCCAGCGTGCCGGACATCACGGTCACGATGCCCGGTGTCCCACTGGTCGTCCAATAGAGCTTGTCGTCTTGCGGATTGTAGCAGAAGTAGTAAGGCTCTGTGTACTGCGCAGGTATCACGGCCACGACCGAGTCGACTCGGCCGTCAATCACGTTCAGATATACATCGTCAAAACCGTATGTCACTCCGTAGACCTTGCCATTGCGGGAATTGTAGCCCAGGTTAACGTTCTCGCCCAGCCAGCCGTGCAGCCAGAACGAGGCGACAATCCCGTTCGACCCGCCATCGATGACGACAACGTTCCCGGCCTCATCGCCCGCCCAGCTCTCGCAATAGAGCTTGCCGTACAGCGGGCTATAGCACAGGGCGAACGGCCAGCCGGACTCCGGTAACTGAATCGTCCGCTCCAGCGACTGACCGCTGACAACCGACAGCCAACAGCCGACTGCCAGCAGCACGAATGCAGGTCTGATGATTCTTGTCTACCTCGTGACTACAACCTTCCGGATGGCTTGGGCTTGCGCCTCGCGCACAAAGTACACGCCGGGACTCAGCCGGCTTACATCATTCGTGCCGGGATGTAGGGCCATGACCCAGCGACCTGCTGCGTCCAGTAGCTCGGCAGTCGCCGTTCGCCGCTCGCTCGTCGCAGGCAGAAACAACGCGCCGCGGACGACGGTCACATTGGGAGTGACCCGCTCAAGGTCTGGTTCCGGTGTCAACTCCTCGGCGATGCCGCTCGACGGTTCCAGGCTGACTAGAAGCACGTAGCGAGGCCTGCCGCCTGCGTTCTCGCTTCCGCCCGCGTAGACATTGCCGTCCGGATCGCAGCCGACCGTATTCGCCTCTCCGTAGCCGGCGGGCCGGGAGTAGGTCCAGAGATGGCGACCTGCGGTGTCAAGACACACAACCACAAAACTGCACGAGTCCGAGTTCTTCCACATACGACCGGCAGCGTATACCAAACCGTCAGTCCCGAAGGCCAGCGCAACGGCCGCATCACCCGTGACCCCGCCGGCGCCGGGACCGGGAACCGTGTAGACCCAACGTTCGAGCCCGGCAGTGTCGATGCTGGCCACAACGAGGTCCGTGAAGTATCGGCTGGTCTCACAGGCCTGCCCAGCCGCGTAGATATTCCCGTCCGGCCCGACGGCGACCGCATTTGCGACTGCCGTACCGGATTTCGGGCTCGCATGTCTGTAGTGCCACCGCCGCTGTCCGTCAGGCGTCAAACAGAACACAACAAGGTCGGGCGTCGAGAATAGTGCGGTTCCCCCGACGTAGATACTGCCGTCAGAGCCGCAAGCGACGCTCGTCGCCCAAGACTCGCCGACTCCCGGTGTATATAGCCAGCGTTGGTTCCCCGCAGTGTCCAGACTGACGACGGCGAGGTCGTTGTGGCTGCTGGTCTGACGAATGTAGCCGGCCACGTACAGATGGCCGTCCACGCCCTGGGCAATTGCTGCTGCCTCGTCGTCATAGTGCGTTGCTCCATCGTAACGGTAGGCCCAGCGCCGGCTGCCGGCGGAATCGACACAGATAACGGTAAAGTCGAACAAGCCAAGTCCTCCCGTGTCGCACACTTGGCCGGCCGCGTAGGCACGCCCGTCCACTCCGCAGATAAGGGCATTGGCCCTATTGTAGACTGCGTTGGACCCGTTGTATTGATGGACCCAATGCTCGTTGCCGAGAGTATCGAGCCCAATAACCGTGAAATACTGAATCGCGCCGGACTCAAGCAGGTAACCTGCCGCGTAAAGCCTGTCACCGGGCCCGCGGGCGAACGACGTCGCGGCATCGAAACCGCCAGCCGTGCCACCCCTCTGGTAAACCCAGCGTTGCCTACCCGTGGCGGTCAAGCTGATAACCGTGAACTCATCGTACGTGCACAGCTGGCCACCCGCTTCGCCGGCAAGGTAGACATTGCCTGGATGGTCAAAGCCAAGGGCGAATGTCTTGACTACTGATAGTCTCCTAAATAGCTTGAC
>JAPLUO010000393.1 GCA_026397595.1 Caldifarciminota bacterium | reverse complement strand
AGCCATCGGCTCAGCCGTGTCAATAATCATTTACAGTGTCCCACGAATCCCGCCCCTAATCCCGCTGCTCGTGCGGCGTCTTGGCCTTGGGCAAGTCCTTTGCAGACTCGGTCGCGTTGGTTCGGCTGGTTCGTGCAACGTCCATCGTTTGCCGACGCTGCCCTCAGGTCCTTCCGGGAACGAACAACGATGTACGACGCAACGCTGAACGATACACGCCGCGCCTTGACATCACTCAGAGATACGGGAGTATCCCTGGTTCCGCGATTTGTGGCCAGATGTCGGCGGACAAATCACTAGAAGATGAATCCCTCAAGGCCCACGCCGAGGCCGATTTGGGTTGCGGTGGTGCCAGAGGTACTTTCCCGCAAAGCCATGAACTGCGCCTCGATAGGTATGCCGAGGTGCCGCCTGATGACCGGCGTAATCCCAGCGGCGAACTTCAGATAGACGGCGTCAGCGGATGCGGATTGACCTGAATATGCCACATGAAACAGGCCAACCCCGATGATGCAGTGAAAGTAGGCGGAGCTGTTCATCTTGCCGAACAGATAGGTGCCGTTGGGTCCGAACATGCTGACACTCTGCGAGTAGCCTCCGGACGAGGAACTGACTAGCGATCCATCAAAGCCCAGTGCAGTCCCTCGAGACAAGAAGAACGCCACCGAAGGACTCAGCGTGAACTGCGAGACGGAACCCGACAATCCCTCGCCCGAAGTATTGACGTATTGCAGCCCTCCGCGCACAAGAATGCTCCCCTGGCTTATCGCGTCTCGCTGCGTGGATTGTGGTATCGAGGCAGGTTCAGCCTGCATCCCGCTTTGCGTGGCCTCGGCGGCGGGCTTGGGCACCTCGCCGTAACCAATGCTCAGCACATTCGTTTTCGGGATCTCCAACGTTCCGTACTCAGTTCGAACCAGCAGCTTGGTCTCGTCCTGGTTGATCACTTCTCCTTTGACGGATGACCCGTCTTTGAGCTGTATTACCTGCTGAGACTGGCCAAACGCTGTCATGGACAGCACTGCCAGCAACAGCACAGCGATCGAGAATGATCGCGTCATAGATTCCTCCTTTGCTTGGCTTCTGAGGCATCTTCGCCTCGTTCTTGTAACAAATCCGGGCGGCATTTCTTCATTTCCTGAGTCAGCTCTCGCCCCCTCTCGCCTTTGGAGAGAAGGAATGGAGAGGGACCCGTCAAACTCCTCATGGTCGCCCTGATGACTCCGCGTCGCACCCGTCTTCGCGTGTGGCTGCTGAGGAGTCCGCGCCGGTGCCGTGGTTTCCGCATCCGACACGCACGGCGATTCCTTCACCTTCGCGTTCTGAGCCGCTCGACGAGGGCGCCGGCCGCGGTATGCGCTGCGAAATCCATCTCCCCGGCAAGGAGTTTGCAGCCGTCGGCCTCGAACTCGCCGGGTGTGTGCACTCGACCCGCAGTGTTTGATGCGTACTCGAACGAATCCCGCCAGACCTCGAGCCCTTGTCGGTTCTTCACGCTTGCTCTGACTTGACAGGCGAACCCGATCTGGTCCGCCAGCCCAAGATACGGAACCCGGAACTCCATGGTAGCATCGGCCCCACCCGGTACGGTGCCGCTGGAATTGTCCGAGCCCCCGGTCCTGTGGTCATCAGTCAGGGACGAATCTTTTGTAGTGATCAGCAGCCGGTCCCCAAGCTGGAGCCTTGCCCGGTCAGCAAATGCCTTCATCGTCAGCGCGGCGAAGTCAGGAAGACCGGCTTTGTTCCAGTTGATTCTGCCGCGCGCCAGGTATGCGCCGATGTACGAGCCTGCGCCCGTCGCGCCTCCTATGCAGCCGCCAAGCAGCGGCCCGGTAAGACCCGCAGAGACACCCAATAGTGCGGCCGGAACCACAAGCACGAGGCCACCGAGGCAGCCACCAAGCAATCGACGGCCGGGCGTGCTAGTCATGATGTCCGGTGTGGCGTAGTGCACAAGCAACAACGACCTGATCGACTCAAGAACGTTCCCCTGATTCGTCGTGTCTCGAGGCGGAAGTTGCTGCGGCGACGTGGGCGCTGGCTGTGTCTGGGTTTGGGTTTGGACCGACTCAGGTTTCGGCGTTTCTCCGAAGTCCATCTTCAGTACATTCGCCTTAGGTATCTCTAGCGTCCCGTACTCCGTGCGTACCAGCAACTTGATCTCGTCCTGATTGATAACCTCTCCGTTGACGGTTGACCCGTCCTTGAGGTGTATTACCTGCTGAGACTGACCGAACGCTATCACGGGCAGCAGCGCCAGCAACAGCAGGGCGGTCGAGCATGTTCGTATCATTGATTCCTCCTTTGCTTGCTAACCAGAGCGGAAGATGCTTGATAGACTGATTCGAATGCCGTTCCTGGCCGCAGTTCGCAGGGCAGGTCGTCATTGCGAAAGAAATGAAGCAGTCTCGATGAGGAGTTGACTGTCATTAACGAGAGGGCGTCGCCTGTCGCGAGACCCGCCGAGATTCACTATGGAATCGCATTCCGCTTTTCCTTTAGAGTGAAAGGCCGGCTAGAACCGAGATGAGCTTCTTCAGGTTCTCCCTGGCTGCTCCCTTGTTCGCTCGGTCCTTGCGTACGGTTCCATCGAAGGCTTCGCCCATACGCACCGTGTACGATGATTCGAAGGTACTGTCCCAGGTGGGGGCAACCTCCAAGCCTTTGTAGAGGGTATACCGCGCGCGTAGTGTCGCGGTTATGTCCCGCTCCGGCACAAGGTAGTGTCTGCTTAAGGATGTTCGCGTCGAGTCGGTAGTCGGGCCCCCCCCGGCGCAATGTCCGGGTAGCCTGTCTTGCTCAGAGTCCCTATCAGTGCCAACTTGAAGTCGGCGTTACTGATACGCGGACCCGTATAGCCGTACATGCCGTAGTTGCTCTCTTGCCCCCCCGAGACGCTGTCAACCACGATCGACTTGTTTGAGTTCACGACGGGGACGTTCCCCATGTCCGGAACCATGGTCACGGTCGTCGGTGCCAGACAGCCGGCCGTGAAGAGTGGGATGGCTGCGAGAACACAGCACAATAGCACTGCTCGTATCGTCATACTACATGACTTCCTGGTTACTGCTATGGCCCATTTGACCTTGCGCCGGAATGGCCCGGGTTCAGGCAGGATCGCTGCCTTCAGCGAGGACTTTGGCGACCTCGAGGGTACACTCAGAAAAAGCAACTTCCGTAAATCAGTGGCTGGTCCTGCCCGCTGGGACTCGTCGTCATGTTGTGGGCGTTCCGGATGTAGTCATCGCAGGGGTGAAGACCTGACGCGATACAGCGAGTCATTTCGCGCTCCAAGCCACTCCAGTGAGCCGTCGTCGCGGAACGAAGGACCTCCAAGAATGGCGTCATACATCGGTCCGCGCCGGCCGTCCATGACAACGAGACCGTTCTTGCCTTTCTGAGCGCCGTACGCCACGTGTCGGCTATCCGGGCTGAAGACCAATCGTCCAATACCGTCATACTCGGGTCCAGGTTGGCCGTTCACTACCAGAAGCTTCTTGTCGCCCTTCTGAGCCGCGTGTGCCACACGCCGGCTATCCGGACTAAAGACAGGGGTGCCCACTCCGATGCCGTCATACTCCGGCCCGGGCTGGCTGTCCACTACTACGAGTCCCTTCTTGCCCTGCGTGGCTGAATACGCCACTCGCCTGCCGTCCGGGCTGAAGACCAGTCCTCCGACGCCGTCGTACTCTGGTCCAGGCTGGCCGTCAACCACCACGAGCTGCTTCCCGCCCTTCGCGGCTGCATACGCCACGCGCTTACCATCCGGGCTGAAGACGAGACTGCTCTCCCCAATGGCGTCGTACTCCGGTCCAGGCTGGCTGTCGACCACCACCAGGCACTTCTGACCATCCTTGGCGCCGTAGGCAACGCGCCGGCTGTCGGGGCTGAAGACTAGTCCCCCGATGCCGCTGTGCTTCGGGCCGGGCTGACTGTCTACTACGACTTGCGCCTTGTCGCCCTTCCCTGCTGTGTATGCCACGCGCCGGCTGTCTGGACTGAAGACTAATCCCGTTATGCCGCTGTACTCCGGCCCGGGCCGGCCATCCACCACCACGAACTGATGCTCAATACTCGTGGACCGAATTTCGAAGTGCATTGAGTTGAAGAATGGCAGGTAGAAAGCCGTCTCCTCACGCCTTGCCACGTACGCCACGCGCTTGCTGTCGGGGCTGAAGACCAGACTGCCCCTTGCGACGC
Organism: Caldifarciminota bacterium; assembly: GCA_026397595.1. Lineage (GTDB taxonomy): Bacteria > Hydrothermota > Tepidihabitantia > Tepidihabitantales > Tepidihabitantaceae > UBA2258. The sequence continues at coordinate 6,179 of JAPLUO010000393.1, read as the reverse complement.
CGTCATGCTTCGCTCCGGACTCGCCGTCAACCACCACAAACTGCTTACCGTTCTTCGTTGCTGTGTACGCTGCGTGCTGGCCGTCCGGACTGAAGACCGGGTCATCCACGTCGTCATACTCGGGCCCAGGCTGGCTGTCTACCACCGCGAGCCATTTCGAGCCTTTCTTTGCTCTGTACGCAACGCGTCGGCTGTCCGGGCTGAAGACCAAACCGACCTTCGCGACTCCGTCGTACTCCGGTCCGGACCGGCCGTCCACCACCACCAGCGACTTGTCACCCTTCCAAGCTACGTAGCAGAATCGGCTCCCGTCCGGACTGAATCCGGGGCTGTCCAATCGGACGCTGTCATAGGATCCAGGTTGCACCTTGCCGTCCAGCCAGACGCTCTGGCCAGCGCCGGACTGGACTGCGCAGGCCATGTGCAGCCCGTCGTGACTGTGGATGAACTCGCCAATCGGTGTTGGCACAGGACCCAGGAAGGTCGCGTGATAGTTCGGGCCGCCCCGAGAGCAGGTCATCAGCAGAACCGCGCCTGCAATCACACCCGCGAGTACGATGCGTTTCAATTGTTTCATTGTCGTTTCCTCCATCTACCTGAGTTCTGCCAGAGTCAAGACGACTTTCGTTCGTCCGCTGTCCTGTCTCCCGGACGACGCGAGAGTTCCGCATCTGCTTTCACTTGTGCACATCTGAATCTTCCTCTTGTGCCAACACAGATCTCAGAATCCAATCTGAATTGAGGTTCGGTGCGTCGGGTTAAGGTCTCCGCTCCCTTAGCCTGTTTGGGTCCAATCTGCCCGGCTCGCGATGGCGCGTCCGTGCTTCCCTGAAGCGCAGACACGTGCACAGTCCCGACCGCAGTTCGAGCAGATGTGCGGACACTCTCAACACCCAAATCCAGGTCGGTCACGTTCCCGGATGATGCGCGGCCTGGACGCCACCTCCGCAGGGAATCGCGTACCCGTCGGTCCATGCACAGACGCAACACAGAGGCCGGTGGCATCAGAATGCTCCTTCTATTCTGAGCGACGGTCCGAACCCCCCACCGGCGGCAAGTCTTGTTGGGTCGCTGGGGAGCGAAGTGCAGAGTGCGTGCATTCCGAGCCCCAGCTTCGCGGTAATACCGTCCGCGAATCGGTATCCGAAGTGCGTCTGTAACTGTATTTCGCCCGGCGCTTGACCAAAGTCCGGCGGCATGCCGGACAGAGTCGATACCACCACGCCCGCCAAGGTTAGAGCACCGAAGCTCATGTCCATGTCAAGGGCAAAGCCCGTATTGCGCCTGACCTGGTGCCACTGCGCTTCTAGCCCGAAGCCGAATACTACGTCCGTGAGTGATCCGACCTCCCCAGAGGCCCAGTCTTGTCCTACGACTCCCTCGATGTACTTCAGCCCGATGAAGTAGTCTCCTCGTATTTCGCTCTTGATGTTGCCGGTCAGGCCCCCGCTCTTATTGTTGAGTCCGACATCCAATTCGGCCTCGGGCAGCGCCAGCTCGGAGTTGGATCGCGCACCCAAGCAGATTCCGGCCCTTCCCCGCAGATAGAGCTTCTTGTAGCGGAGAGCGGCGTCGCCTGCAAACCTGCCGAGGGTCGGAGAACCCGTCAAGCCTTCACCCTCCACCGGCAGCCACTCGGCCTGGAACCCGGCCGTCCGCATCCAGTCGCTCTTGCCCCAGTAGCCGTTCTCGGTTTCCGTTGCCAGAGACTCACGCTGCGTCTGGGTCTCGGCTGACGGGGGAACGGGCTTGGGCGCCTCGATGGAGTCGATCCTCAGCACATTCGCTTTCGGTATTTCGAGGTTACCATACTCGGTTCGAACCAGCAGTTTGGACGAGTCCTGACTGACCACCTCTCCCTTGACGAATGACCCGTCCTTGAGGTGTATCACCTGCTGAGACTGGCCGAACGCTATCACGGGCAGCAGCGCCAGCAACAGCAGGGCGGTCGAGCAAACTCGCGTCATTGACTCCTCCGATAATCAGGTCTTGAGGCGCTTACGCCTCGGTTCGATCCAGCCGCACAAGCCCACCTGACTGAGTGGGCATGAACAGTATCCTGCCCGAATGTCATGCGGCGATACGTCAAAAGAGAAACCCCGCGAGCTTCATCGCGATGCCGAGCGCCACATCGGCGCCGCCGGTCTTGAGGGAAAGCTCGACCGGTACCCCGATGTGCCGGCTGCAGGCGTTCAGCATCGGCACAACGCCAAGGGCCAACTTCGCTTCGTACCCAGCGGCGCTGACATCGCCGATCCCCACAAGCAAGAGGCCAATCCCGAGGCTCGTGTAGCCATAAACCGAGCTGTTCGCGCCACCGAGCATTAGTGTGGCCGTGGGTATCATCGTAAGGGAGCCGCCAAAGTAGTCGCCTATCGGACCATAGACTGCTGTTCCGTCCAGGCCCAGCGCCACGTGCCTGGCAACGAACGACGCCAATGTGTAGTTGGCGGTAACCGCTGCCACATCGCTGCCCACGACACCGTTGAAGTCCAGCCCTCCGGCAAGCAGAGCGGTCCCCTGGCTTATCGCGTCTCGCTGCGTGGATTGCGGTATCGAAGCCGACGCGGCCTGCGTCACGTTTTGCGTGGTCTCGGTGGCGGGCGTGAGCGCTTCACCGTAGCCAATGCTCAGCACATTCGTCTTCGGTATCTCCAACGTTCCGTACTCAGTTCGAACCAACAGTTTGGTCTCGTCTTGGTTGATTATTTCCCCTTTGACGGATGACCCGTTTTTGAGCTGTATCACCTGCTGAGGCTGGCCGAACACCGTCACGGGCAGCAGCGCCAGCAACAGCAGAGCGGTCGAGCGAATTCGTGTCACTGATTCCTCCTCTACCCAGCTTTCATTAGGCTTTCAGACCTCGGTTAGGTGCATGTCGTGCGGTTGCTTCGATCCGGAAGAGACGTCCGTCGTGAGCGATGGCTGACGCTGTGACCTTTGTGAGAAGCACGCTAAGGATAAATCCAGAGATCATTGTAGAAGTCCACGTCATTGGTCCCGCCGTAGGCGACGATTCGCTGACGGTCTTGCTGGTATGTCATCTCCATCAATCTGGCTGACGGCGCCGCGCTGGTCGAACTCTGAATCCACTCATGACCGTCCCATTCCCAAGTGTCATTGAGCCAAGGGCGGGGCATCGACAAAGACTGGGTTCCGCCGAACAGGACAGTTCTGCCTCGAGACCCCTCGTAAGCCATCGTGAACAAGAAGCGAGCCGGAGGTCCGGCCGTGTCAACCTGGGTCCAAGTGGAGCCGTCCCAAACCCACGTATCGTGCAGAGGACTCCCGCCGTACCAAGCAGTCCAGCCTCCGAACAACACACACTTCCCGGAACCCTTGTCGTACGCCATGGCTGCTCCAAACCTCGGACACGGCCCGGTCGTCGACCGAAGGGACCATTGTCCGCCATCCCACTCCCAGGTCTCATTGTATACGTCCGAGCTACCACCGGTGCCACCAAACAGCACGACCCTCTGCCTTCCGCTGTCATAGGCGCACGCGCAATGGTATCTGCCTGAAGGGCCGCTCACTTGCTTCTGCGACCAGGCTGATCCGTCCCACACCCAAGTTTCATCGTAGGTGTCGCCATAGGAATCGATGCCGCCAAAGAGAAGCACGTCGGCACGGGCCTCGTCGTAGACAAGGACTCCAAACGCGCGCGGGGACGGCCCCTGCGTCGCCACCATGATCCAATCCTGCCCGTCCCACTCCCAGGTGTCGTTGAAGTAGTCCGGGCCATTGGCGCCGCCGAAAAGCACAATCCTGCGCCTCTTGCTGTCGTACGCGATTGGTGCGATGCGAGCCGGCCCGGAAGTATCGATGCGGACCCATCCAACTAGTGAGGACACGGACTCGACGGCAACGCCACCCGTGCCGAACGAGTCGGACACTGTCACTCTCACTCGATGCGTCGCCTGGGAGTCCTGCGGAACTGTGAAGACAATGCTCTGCCCCCCTCCGCTGATTGTCCCGCCGTCGAGCGCTGCCCAATCGTAGTGAATTGAGTCACCATCGTTATCAAAGGCGTAACAGGTTATCGTCACCGAGTCTCCCCAGAGCGCTACCGGATTGGCCGGCACGATGCTGTCTATCCTCGGCGGCGTGTTGCCCGGCGTGGCGTAGACTTCACCCGTCGAGTTGCTTGCGCCGCTGTCACTTGCCACCGCCGCAATCGTGTAGTGGTAGGTCGTGCCCTCCTGCACGCTGGTGTCCACATACTCATTGGCTGTAGTGCTGTCGTAGAGTTGAAAGTCCCCGGCCTGTTTGCGATAGACCCGGCAACAGCGGAAGTTGTCCAGCCAGTTCAAGCTGTCCCACCCGAGCTCGATTCGCGTGCGGCTGACGTTCTTGACTGCTAATCCGGGCGGGGCGTCAAACGTCGTGACCGTGTCCTCCGGACTCTTGTGAATCTCTCGGCCGTCTTCCCAGAGGATGCGGTAGTAGTAGACGTACTTCTGCCCGGCGGCCAGGTGCGAGTCGTAGTAGATGCTCGTATCTGCATCCCCAATGGCGACCGGAGTCTCACCCGGTTTGGAGCGGTAGACGCGATAGCCTTTGATCTGGGGCTGAATGATTCGGTCCCAGGACAACTTCACCCGCCCGATGCCGCATGATTCGGCCCGGCAGACGTACTCCGTGCCCAAGGTGTAGGGGTTGTTGGGATCAAGCGGATTCAGAGGGTCCCGCTTGCAGGCCAGCGGGACTAGCGCAATCGTCAGCAGAAGGGCGGCCGAGCAGGTTCGCATCGCTGATTCCTCCTCTACATAGCTTCTGAGGCATTTACGCCTCGGCCAGGTGCACATCCAACGACTCGTTCGATCCGAACACGGACATCCTGCGTCTGCCATGGCTCACGCGTGGTCTGGCGGAGAGACTTGCTAGCGATAGGCCCAAAGATCATGGAAGAACTCGTTATCGTCGTATCCCCCGTAGAGCACAATCCGATGAAGGTTCTCTTGGTATGTCATGAACGTAGCCCGGCCGGACGGTGACTCCGCGGACGAGACTTGAATCCATTTCTGGCCATCCCATTCCCAAGTGTCATCGAACCAACTGCGGGGTGGCGATACAACATAGGTTCCTCCGAACAAGACAGTCTTGCCTCGGGACTCGTTGTAAGCCATTGCGCCCTGGATGCGAGCCGGAGGTCCGGCTGTGTCAACCTGGGTCCAGGTGGAGCCGTCCCAGACCCATGTGTCGTGCAGGAGGGAGCCGTCCCAATCCGTGATGCCGCCGAACAATACACACTTCCCAGAACCCTTGTCGTACGCCATGACTGCTGCAAACCTGCTACACGGCCCGGTTGTTGACCGAAGGGACCATTGAGTGCCATCCCACTCCCAGGTTTCGTTGCTTACCATCCAGTGGCTGGTGCCGCCGAATAGCACCACCCTCTGCCGTCCGCTGTCATAAGCGGATGCGCACAGATTCCTGCTTGAGGGCTCGGACACAACCTTCTGCGTCCAAGCAACTCCGTCCCAGACCCAAGTCTCGCCTAAGTACTGATCGCCTTCGCCATTATAGCCGCCAAACATGAGCACGTCGCCCCGCGCCTCGTCGTATACAAGCAGCCCCGCAACGCGCGGGGAAGGCCCTTGTGTTGACACCCTGACCCAGTGCTGCCCGTCCCACTCCCAGGTGTCGTCGTAGAAACCCTGGCCGTCAACCCCGCCGAAAAACACGACTCTGTCCCTCCTGCTGTCGTACGCGATCGGAGCGGAACGGCGCGGCCCGGAAGTATCGACACGGACCCATCCCAGCAAGGAGGACACGACCGAGCTGTCAATGTCGCCCGTGCCGTAGGCGTCGGATACTATCACTTTCACCCGATGCGTCATCTGGGTGTCCTGCGGAACTGTGAAGACAATGCTCTGCCCCTCACCGCTGATTGTCCCGCCGTCGGGCGCATCCCAAGTGTAAGTGATCGAATCGCCGTCGTTGTCAAAGGCGTAACAGGTTATCGCCACCGAGTCTCCCCAGAGCGCCACCGGGTTGGCCGGCACGACACTGTCGATCCTCGGTGGCGTGTTGCCCGGTGTGGCATAGACCTCACCCGTCGAGTTACTTGCGCCGCTGTCACTTGCCACCGCCGCAATCGTGTAGTGGTAGGTCGTGCCCTCCTGCACGCTGGTGTCCACATACTCATTGGCTGTAGTGCTGTCGTAGAGTTGAAAGTC
>JAPLUO010000461.1 GCA_026397595.1 Caldifarciminota bacterium | reverse complement strand
GATTTAGCCCAGCTTCGGGCCCTGCTCGACGACCCGAAGACAAGAGCACGCATTCCGCTCGTCTACATGACGATTACCAACAACACCGGCGGCGGCCAGCCGGTGTCGCTTGCGAACATCCGCAAGACTGCCGAGCTGTGTCGTGCCCATGACGTGCCGTTCCTGTTCGACGCGTGCCGGTTCGCCGAGAACGCGTGGTTCAACCAGCAGAACGAGCCGCTCTGCAATGGCAAGAGCGTAGCCGATGTCGTCCATATGATGTTTGAGTCCGTGGACGGATTCCACATCAGCTTGAAGAAGGATGGCCTCGTGAACATGGGCGGCTGTCTTGTCGTCCGCGAGGACGGGCTGCTGGTGAAACGGTATCCGGAGCTACGGGCAATGGTCGTCGGACACCAGATTCTGGTCGAGGGACACCCGACTTACGGCGGCCTTGCCGGTCGCGACCTGAAGGGCGTGGTTGAAGGCCTGAAGACTGTCGTGCACGAGGAGTACCTCACTTACCGCATCAATCAGGTCCGGAAGTTTGGGGCAGCGGTTGACGAGCAGTGCGGCGCGAGCGTCGTGGTCAAGCCGGTCGGCGGCCACGCAATCTACTTGGACCTCGATCAGTTCTTCGCCGGCACGAAACTGCGCGACGACCAGTTCGCCGGCGTCAGCCTCACCGCACTCCTGCTCATCGCCGGGCACCGAATGTGCGAACTCGGCGTCTACGCATTCGGCAGGTACGTGGATGGCAAGGAAGTCGGGCCGGACCCGAGAGTCAATAACGTGCGTGCCGCGGTGCCGAGGTTGTGCTACGAAGACTCGGACCTTGAGTCCGCGGCCGAGGCGGTCGGCATCCTCTACCGGCACCGCGATAAGATTCCGGGCGTCGAGGTCGTCTACGGCCAGGACCGCCCGATGCGCCACTTCATCAGCCGTTTCCGCTTCGCTTCTGCCTGACGTAAGAGCCCAAGCTCAAGCACAAACTCCACGCGCTGCGCGAGTTCCCAGTTGCCAGTTGGCGCTGGCGGCAAGCTCTCTGGCAAGCTCTCTGCCAAGTTCTCTGGCAAGCTCTGTCCCAAGCTCTCTGCCAAGCTCCCTGCTAAGTTCTCTGCAAAGTTCTCAGGTAAGCTCTCTGCCAAATTCCTTGCCAAGCTCTTTACCAAGCCCTCTGCCAAGTTCTTTGCCTCGTCCTCGTCACGTTCTCTGCCTCGGCCTCAGCCTCAACCTTTACTTCAACCTTTGCCTCAACTTGACACGCGGCTGTGAGGACATATAGTCACTGCCGATGGAGACTGAACCCCGTCCGGCTTTGACGCCGTAGGAATTGAATAGGATGTCACCGAATCTCCGCAAGACTTCCACGATTTCGGCGATGTTGTACCGGGGACATGCGGCAGCGGTCGGCGCGGCGGTGCTCATGGCCGCGCTTCCGTTGCAGGCGCAATCGGAAGGTGAGGACGCGCCCCGCCTTCGCGTGGAGCTGTACTCGCGCGGTTTCAGCCTTGTCCACGAGTCCACCTCGGGCTGGCTGGGCTTCGACTCGTGGAACTGGTCTGCGGAGAACTTCCTGCAGGTTCACGTCGAAAAGGGCCGATGGCGCTTCGGAACCGCGGTGTCCGAGGAAATAATGGGCCTCGACCTCGTGTACAGCTATGCTCCCGTGCGCGTCGACTACATCCTATGGGAACACCCGCTATGGTACGCTTGGCGGCTGCACGGCATGGTGCCCGAGGTGGCAATACACTTCTCCGGGTACTGGCTGAACAACACGGGAGAGGCGAACATGAGGGTACCACTGGCCGGACGCCTGGACCTGGTAACCGGCGTCGACTTCCTTGGGTTTGGCATCAGCGTATCGGCTGGCGTCGTGGGAGCCTGCACGTCCACAAACTACTCGAGCCTTCATTGGGACGGACGTGCCGGGTTGTCACCCAACATCGAGTTGAGGCTGCGCTTGTTGACATTCGGTGCCGACCTGGGAGGTAATCCGCCGTGAGACACGCGTTAGGGCTGCTGCTGCTTATGACCTCATCGGTCAGCGCTTTCGAGACCGATTACGCGCTGGCTATGCGCGACCCGGACGAGACACCTCAGATCTTCTTCCACGCGGAACTGATTGGCATCGGTCCCGGCGCATGCCTTTGGAAGGACAATCCCTCAGACTCCCCGTTTGAACCTACCGTGCTGATGACCGCTCCGTACGTAGGTGTCGAGTTCCACCGTGCGCGGGCCGGCTTCGGTCTCTTTGATGGGGCGTACTACGCAGCCTTCAGTGTCCTGCCGATAAGCATCGGGTACACGATCTATGAACGGCCAGTGCGCTACTGGGGTAGGTTGTACGGCAAGGTCCCGGACGTCTATGTCAAGGCAACCGCTCGGTTCGCCAACTGGAGCGACCCACCACCCGAGATACCGTTCATTGGGACGATGGAAGCCGTATGCGCGGTTGACTGCTACGGACTGGGAATCGGCGCGTCAGTCGGTCTGGTATATACGATCGTCGGACCGTATGGAAGCGTATATGCTGGCAGACGCTACCTCTACCCGTTTGCCGGAGTCCAGGTCCATCTGGGCCTCGCCCGTATCGGATTCTAACTCAACGCCTGTTTGCCTCCGTCCGTCCTTCTGACTTCTGCGCTCTGGCTTCTAGCCTCTGACTTCGCCTGACCGTCTCTTCGCTCTCTGACCTCTGACTAGCCGTGCAATAGTCTCTCCGGCCGATGTCCCACCGCCTCGCGGCCAAAGCCAGCCCGTATCTCCGCGACCATGCGGAGAATCCGGTCGACTGGTATCCGTGGCGAGGAGGCTCCCGTGTCTTTCCTCGCCCTCTGATAGCCAAGCCCGAATCCAACCCTCAGGAGGGTTCACCCGGGCGGAATGACAGTGTAGGAGCTATACCATGCTCTATGGTCCGGGGTCGGCTGAGCCAAAGACCTGTTTGAGAATGGTCTCCAGCGCCACCGGGTCCAGGTCGCGCGCCTGCCACTTGTCCGCGAGTACCTTGGCCGCCATCGCAAAGCTCGTCCCCGTGATTCCCCGCTGGCGCGCGAGCTTGAACAACTCCCGCGCATAGCTGAGATAGGGCACGTACATGCAAGTGCTGATGCCCAGCGCGTTCAGGACCTGCCGGGTCTTTGCTTCGGTCTCGCAGAGCGCGACGACCGAATCCTCGTACCGCCGCACCATGTCCTCATAGATGCGGTCGCATGTTGCTTTCGCAAGCTCCGGCGAGTACTTCGCCTTCCACCGGTCTATTCTTCTCGTTACATCAGACATGTTTGTTCCTTTCGGGGCTCTCTTGTCCCCTCACATAACAATCAGCTTCTCAGGACCGGAATAATGCACCTGCCCTTGTGCCAGCCGTGGATTGCCAGTCTCAGCCCGACTCCGGCCCGGTCGGCGGCCTGGACCGACTGATTCTACGCAACTTGGGAATCAAACCCTGACCGGGAACCTCATTCGGTCTCGCCTCCGCCCGTTCAGCCGGGTGACCGTTGGGGGAACGGTTACCCCCTCTGATGTCGTCTCGGTCGCGCGGGCAGACCGAGAAACGGAAGGACGGGTAAGTGCTTATATCATGGCTCGATAGGACGGCGAGTCAGACAGCTTCACGGCTGGCGCGGTTGAATGGCCGTTCGGCGGGGCGTTCACAAAGCAAGCCGGTTCTAAGACGGACTGCTGAGTCGAACCTATCGCGGAAGCCTAAACTGAAAGGCAGCCGGTTTCGCTGACCGATGTTCTGTCGGCTTCAGTGACTGATACTCGGGCCCCTGCTCGAACCGAATCAGTAGCAGAAAGGTAGATGCGAGTGCAAACAAGAGTCAGAGCGATGGTTGGACACCAGGGTTGGCAAGAGCAGAGCGGATACCGGAAGAGATACCTAAGAGAAGACCGCACGCGCGCGGCGCAATTGCGCTGCTTGACACCGTGCCGTCACCGCTCTATCTTCTAGCCGAGATGCTGTCTGCGGAGACAAACTGGTATGACTAGACGAGAATCACTGCTCAAAGAAATAGATGACGTCCCGGATGATAATGTGACGGCGATTGAATACCGTGGCGGCTACGTCTTCCGGGTCACCTTCGATGACGGCGCAGCGGGCGACGTGGACTTCTCAGAGCACCTTGACCTAGGGCCGGTATTCACCCCATTGCGGAACCTCTCATACTTCCGTCAGGCTCGAATCGAAGGCGGGACAATCGCGTGGCCCAACGGCGCTGACATCGCGCCCGAGACTCTCTACGAGAAAGTCGAAGCGACCGAAAGCGCGCACACGTCCGTGGCTCGGGACAAGCCTGCCACTCAGCCGCCCCGGCGTCGGACCCGCGAGCCGTGAGCGGCAAACCGTCAGCCGTCGACCATGAACCGTCCTGCCCCTGAATGCTGACTACTGAGTATTGTTTACTCCCGTCCACCGCCCCTGCCCGCACCGGCCGTCGATTGACAACCGTCCATAGCCTGCTATGCTGACTCGATGAAGCAGCGACCCCTGCTCTACCTGGAGACCTCGGTGTTCGGCTTCTGCTTCGACCGGAAGCCGCACAACATCCTGCGGCGGCAGGCGGCCGAGTTGCTGTTCAAGCAGATCGAGAACGGTGCCTTCAGAGCCGTGACGTCGCCGCTGACGACCAAAGAACTGAACCGGTCCGCTGAGCCGCTGCGGTCGCAGTTGCTGGACCTGGTTGAGCACGTCGAGGAACTGACGCTTGATGAAGATGACGTCGAACGGCTGGCCGACATCTACCTCGCCGATGGTGTGGTTCCGGTTGACTTTGCCGACGACGCCCGACACGCGGCCTACGCGTCAATCGCCGGCGCCGACGTGCTCGTGTCCATGAATCTCCGGCATCTTGCGAACGAATGGGCAGAGCGCAAGTTGAATGCCGTGAACCTGCGTGAAGGATACGTGCTTATCGGTGTCAGGACACCCGAGGAGGTGTTGCGATATGAAGAATGAAGAAGGTAGTTTCCTGGACTGGCTGCACGAGCAGCGCCGGGCGGCCGAGGCTGACCGGAAACGGCGCGGCCTGTCAGGTGCGGACTACCTGCGGGAATGTGCCCGAGAGGCAGCGCGGGTCAGGGACGAACTCGCCTCGCGCCGACAGTTGACGGTCAGTGACAAGCCGGCGACGAAGCCGCCGCGTCCTCGGACCCGCAAGCCGTGAACCGTGGCCGCAGGACGGCGAAGTTAGTCCACTAGCGGAGAACAGTTGCTCGCGCCCTGCCGCTTCGGCCTCGGGTTGGCCGAGAAGACGAGGGCATCCGGCACCCGCCCCATCTCGGAGAAACCCCACAACTCTGTAGCGCGTGACAAGGCCGGTCCCAGAAAGCAATCGACGAAGCAGCTCCGGAAGCTAACTCAGAAGCAACCTTGGAAGCAACGTTCAGAGCGTCTTGCGGAACGTACAGGAGAGCACGCCGGGCCGCGCCGGTCAGGGCATCGCGGCGAGCACCGGGCAGAGCTCCGGGTAGAGCTTCGCGGGCCGTAACCTTTGGGGTAGTCTCCGAAGTAACCGGGAAAGCTCTCCTCAAAGTAACCTGGAAAACTGCTCGCGGTGCAGCTTCCATGGCGACTTCGAGGGCAACTCCAAGAGCTGCTCCCATGGTGGGGGTCTGACTTCTGCGCCGGATGCCCAACACATTGCCCCGCAAGCAGATACACTTGAAAGCCGGGCCGGCGGTCTGTAGGCTTATACGCCTACAGACTGGAGACTAAGTACTCCATTTCATAAATACGGTAACGTATCATATTGACAGTTGGCGGGTGTTGGCGTATCATTCGTTTGTTCTTGAACGAGAGGAGATATGCCAAGACACAGCCCATATGCAATTGCACTGTCCCAAACAGAAGAG
>JAPLUO010000237.1 GCA_026397595.1 Caldifarciminota bacterium | reverse complement strand
TGCAGCAGCTACAGATCAGGCCGCACGAGGTCCACGGGCAATGGAACTACACGATCGCACCACGATTCGACACGCCCACGCCCGGATCGGACCCGACGGAATCCCCGGAAAGGTAAACTTTATTTTGCGGTAAGCCCTAAGCTCTGAAATGAGCTTTTGAAGTAGCTTTCTGGTGCGCTTTCCACTGAGCTTCGCGATGAGCTTTCCGACGAGCTTTCGTCGTAACTCTGTTCTGCGATTTTCCAGTTTCCAGTTGCCGGTTTCCAGCGGGTACGGCGGGCCGGAATCTGCGTGAGCTGCGGAATCTGTGGATGGACCGTTCGGACCTCGGCGTTCTTGGCGATTCTATTCCTGCATACTGGGCAAGGCCGATGTCTTGACTTCACGGCTGAGGCTGTTATCCTTAGCGCCTTGAAGATACTGGTAACTAGCGCGTTGCCATACGCCAATGGGGAACTCCATTTCGGTCACCTTGCCGGTGCTTATCTTCCCGCTGACATCTTTGTGAAGTACCACCGCCTGAAGGGGTCGGACGTTGTCTATGTCTGCGGTTCGGATGAGCACGGGGTGCCGATTACGCTCGCGGCACAGAAGGAAGGCGTTTCCCCACAGGAGATCATCGACCGGTTCCACCCGTCAATCAAGCGGTCGTTCGAGGAGTTCGGGATGGAGTTCGACAACTATTCCCGGACTTCGCTGCCCATCCACCACAAGACCGCGCAGGACTTCTTCACGAACGTCTACGCCAAGGGTCTGCTGCAGCCGAAGACCACGCGCCAGCTCTATTGCCCATCGTGCCGGATGTTCCTCGCCGACCGCTACGTCGAAGGCACGTGCCCGAACTGCAAGTCCGAAGGCGCGCGGGGCGACCAGTGCGAGGCGTGCGGCCGGTGGATTGAGCCTTTCGAGCTCGTCAATCCGAAGTGCAAGACGTGCGGGGCCACGCCGGAGATTCGCGAGACAACGCATTGGTTCTTCGCCCTGTCGAAGTTCGAGGGCAGACTCAGGGAATGGGTCGCGTCCAAGCCCGATATGAAACCGAACGTGAAGCGGTTCTGCGAGGGCTGGTTCAATCGCGGACTGCAGGACCGGGCCGTGACGCGGGACCTGACCTGGGGCGTGCGCGTGCCGCTGCCTGAGGCGCAGGACAAGGTGATGTACGTCTGGTTCGACGCGCCCATCGGCTACATCTCGTCGACCAAGGAATGGGCGGCGCGGCTGGGCACGCCGGACCGCTGGAAGGACTACTGGCTCGATTCGAAGACCAAGCTGGTCCATTTCATCGGCAAGGACAACATTGTGTTCCACGCGATCGTCTGGCCGGCAATGCTGATGGCGCACGAGGGGCTGGTGCTGCCCACGGACATCCCGGCCAATGAGTTCTTGAACCTCGAGGGGGACAAGATTTCGACGTCGCGTAAGTGGGCGGTGTGGCTGCCGGATTACCTGAAACAGTTCCCGGCCGATGCCCTGCGTTACGCGCTGGCCGTGAACCTGCCGGAGAACCGGGACGTGGACTTCACCTGGCACGACTTCCAGGCGCGGAACAATAATGAGCTGGCCGACTCGCTCGGCAACTTCGTGAACCGGGTCGCGGTGTTCCTGAAGAAGAATTACGCGGGACGCGTGCCCGATGCGTCGCCGGAGGACGCGCCGAGTCTCGAGGTGCTGCGCGCGATTGCCGAGGCGCCGGCGAAGCTCGGCCGGATGATTGAGGCGTACCAGATCAAAGACGCGGCGCGCGAGGTGATGACGCTGCCTGCTCTGGGCAACCGTTACTTCGACCACGAAGCGCCGTGGAAGAGCGTGCGCGAGGACCGGGCGCGTTGTGACCGGACCATGAACGTCTGCATGAGGCTGGTGTCGGCGCTCGAAGTGCTCTTGTACCCGTTCCTGCCGTACACGAGCCGCAAGCTCGGAAACCTGCTCGGCCTGGGCCGGCGAGGCTGGGACGAGGCGGCCAACCCGGCACTGCCCGCGGAACTGGGCCCGGCGGAGATTCTGTTCAACAAGATTGAGGACTCGACAATCGCGATTGAGGTAGGGAAGCTGGGGGAGAAGGAGAGCTCCAAGGCTCAAGTCCAAAGCCAAAAGCCAAAAGCCCAAAGCCAAGAGCCCGAGGTGAAGGGTGTGATTGCCTATGAGGACTTCAAGAAGCTGGAACTGAGGGTCGCGAAGGTGCTGAGCGCGGAGCCGGTTCCGGGCGCGACCAAGCTGCTCAGGCTCATCATTGACATCGGTACCGAGCAGCGGCAGATTGTGGCCGGCATCGCGCTGGCATACAAGCCGGAGGAACTGGTCGGCAAGTCAATCGTCGTCGTCGCCAACCTGGCGCCGGCGAAAATCCGCGGGGTCGAATCGAACGGCATGTTGCTGGCCGCGACCGGTGACGGCAAGCTGGCAGTGCTTACGCCGGACCGCGAAATCGCGTCCGGTTCGCCGGTTTCCTGATGCTGAAACAGGTGAAGGCGGAGGCAGAGGTAAAGGCCAGTGACACCCGCGCCGGCTGCGGCTATTCGCTTCCCTTTGCCTTGACCTCAACCTTAACCTCTTCCTAGATATATGTCCCGCCGGTCCAAGGAGAATCCCGAAGGCCTGCAGCTCTTTGACTCGCACTGCCACCTGAGCGACGGCAAGTTCGCCGCGGACCTCGTGGCCGTGCTGAAAAGCGCGCACAGCGCCGGTGTCCGCTGGCTGATGACCGTCAGCCAGAGCGTACCGGACAGTCGGCAAACCGTCGTCCTGAGTCGGGACCGCGAAGGGGTTTTCTGCGCGGTGGGAGTGCACCCGCACGAGTCCGACCACTTTCGGCCCGTTGACATCCAGGCGCTCAAGGACATGTGCATCGAACCGAAAGTGAAGGCAATCGGCGAAATCGGGCTCGATTTCTTCCGGGGCATCTCCACGCGCGGCAACCAGGAGACCGCGTTCCACGCCCAGGTCGAACTGGCCAAGATGCTCGACATGCCGATGGTTATTCACGTCCGCGATGCGGCGAGCCGCACCCGGAGTATCATCGATGAGCACGGCCACTACGCCGGCGTGCTGCACTGCTTCTCTAGTGACAAGAAGTTCGCGGAATGGGCCGTAGAGAAGGGCCTGTTCGTATCTCTCGCCGGCAACATAACCTATGACGAGGAACGCCTGCTTGAGATAGTGCGCGGGATTCCCCACGACCGATTGATGGTCGAGACCGATGCCCCGTCCCTCGCTCCTGCGCCGGTGCGCGGGCAGCGGAACGAACCCGCCATGCTCCGGTTTACGTTGGAGAAGCTTGCCGCCACATTGGGTATCACCGTAACCGAAGCTGCCGACCTGACCCGCGAGAACGCCAAGCGCTGCTTCCGGATTTAGCCTGCCGCCGTTTTTCATTTCCCCTTTCCACTTTCAACTTCTCTTCGGGGTCTGGGTACAGTCCCCATGCGGGGACAGTCCCCTGCCATGAAGCACTTCCGCCCCCGTCATTCGCTCGGCCAGGCTTTCCTGACCCATGAGCCGATGGCCGACGCGCTGGTGGCGGCGCTCAGGCCGGGGCGGGCTGATACCGTGCTTGAAATCGGACCGGGCAAGGGGATTCTGACCAAACGGCTCCTGGCGCTGGCCGGCAGAGTCATCGCGGTCGAGATTGACGAACGGCTGATAGACGGGCTGCGGGTCGAGTTAGGCCGGAACGAGAATCTCGAGCTGGTGCATGCCGACTTCATGGACTTCGACATGGCAGAGTGCCGGCACCTGAAGATACTCGGTAACCTGCCCTACAACCTGTCCTCGCAGATGCTCTTCAAACTGCTGGACTTTGTCCAGACCTGGGATACGGCGGTCCTGACTACTCAGCGCGAGTTTGCGCACCGGGTCGTGGCCGCGCCGGGGACCAAGGCATTCGGCGCACTCTCGGTCTTCTTCGACCGGCTCACTGTCAGGGAGCGGTTGTTCAACATCGAGCCGTACTGCTTCAAGCCCAGGCCGGACGTGGTCTCGACTTCGTTCCTGCTGACCCGGCGCGAGCAGCCGCTATACGAGGTTCCGGACGAGGCGCTGTTCCGGCGCACGGTCAAGGCCTGTTTCGCGCAACGCCGCAAGACAATCGCCAACAACCTTGTTGCCGGACTCGGCCTGACGCGTGACGCGGCGGTCGAGTTCCTGAAACTGGCGGGGATAGATCCGGCGGCCCGGGCCGAGACGGTGACCGGCTTTCAGTTCAAGGGACTACTGGATGCGCTCGCAGCCGGCAGGGCATGAGGATGGGGTTCGGGGGGTCAGTGGTTCTGGCTGGAGCCCCGGGACCCCGGAACCCCAGAACCCTTTCCTGATAGCAGTTCACGGTAGAAATCTAGAGTTTGCTGCGCCACTTTCGGCCATGCGTACTCGCGCGCGCGCGCAAGCCCGGCCGCGGATAGTCGTTCACGCAACGATCTGTCCAACAGGACTTTGATCAAGGACGCAGACAGGGTTTGCGGGTCGGCCGGGGGCGTTAGTATCCCGTTGACCCCATCCTGAATCGTTTCGTCATAGCCGGGAATTCTGGAAGCTACAACCGGCGCGCCGCTGGCCATGGCCTCAAGCAATACGATGCCCAGGGTCTCGCCGCCCAGGCCCGGAGCGCTGTAGACGTCACAGTCGGCGTAAAGACGCGGCATGTCGTTCTGGGGCACAGCTCCGAGGAAGTCAACCGACGCCGCAACCCCAAGCCGGTCGGCAAGCTGACGCGCAGTCCGCTCCATCGGGCCACGGCCTGCAACCGTGAGCCGGGTGTTCGGCACTGACCGCAGCACTTCGGGAAGTGCCCGCAGGAGCACTTCGACGCCTTTGCGTGCATCGAGACGCCCGAGGAACAGAATTGCAGGACCGGTGGATCGAGGGATCGAGGGATCAAGGGATCGAGTGTCCGTCACTTTGTCCCTTTGTCCCTCTATCCCTTTGTCCCTTGGTTTGAACCGGTTGAGGTCAATCCCGCAGGGGATTATTCGGAACTCGCCGGTCACGTAGGGTTCGGCAGCCTCGCGGGCGCGCCGGGAAATGGCGATGCGACCGTGTATTCTCGCGAGCTGGTTCTTGAACACCAGGCGGAACAAACCTGCGCCAGAAGTGTGGATCTTGAAACCCGCCGTTAGAAAGGTAATCAGGTTCACCGACCGGCTGTGCCGGATTGCCCAGTAGGAAATCTCCGGCCAGAACATGCCGTGGCAGTGGACGATGTCGAAGCTACCTTTGGCCAGGTAACGTTTCACCTGGCCGGACATCCGAAGGCCGACCGGCAGGGTCGCGTATGAACGGTTCATCGGGATCAGCACGGCCCGGCCGAAGCGCGTGACCGGAAGAGAGAAAGGGATAGAGGGATTGAGGGATCGAGGGATCGAGTGCCCGGACTCGGGCTTCTCAACTTTCTCTCTTACTCTCTTTGTCCCTTTCTCCCTTTCGTATGACGTCGTCAGGATGCTCACGTTCTGACCGAGGTCGCGCAGACCTTCAGCCAGATGGTGTACGTGCTCGCTGACTCCGGACGGGTATGGCCGGTAGGCGGCTGAGACGAGGCAGATGCGCAGGGGTCGGTCGGAGAGGCTCATGCCCCGCTCAACCCGTGTGGCCGAAACCACCGGGGCCGCGGCCGGTCTCGGAGAGGGAGTCGGTCTCGACCAGTTCGACGTCAGCCAGGAGGCTGAAGACAAGCTGGGCAATGCGGTCGCCACGACGAACCCGGTAGTCCTGGTCAGAGGTGTTGAACAGGATGACCCTGATTTCGCCGCGATAGTCCGAGTCAATCGTGCCCGGGCTGTTCAGGACGCCGATACCGTGCTTTGCAGCGAGCCCTGACCGGGGTCGGACCTGGGCCTCAGCCTTTGGTGGAATCTCAACTGCGAGGCCGGTCCCGACTGAGCCGAACCCGTGGGCCGCTATTGTTGCGTCTTCGGCGGCGCAGAGGTCAAAGCCGGCCGAGCCCTCGGTCTGACGGCAGGGGAGAGGAACATCACCGAGTCGTCGGATGCGGACGGTCATGGCTTCTGCTGCCAGCCGGCGTTGAACACCAGCCACTGGTCCGGGTGCCTTCGGATCATGCCGTTGACCGCCTTGACAATCACGCGGGTATATGCGTCCACGTCGGCATCCGTGTTTCCCGATGGCGTGAACTCGACCGGTACGTGCTCGATCAGGTACGGCGCTCGGCCCGGCTTGTGCTGGAATATGCAACAGGCAACCATCAACCCGGGCTTGAGACGAAGTGTGTACGCCGCCGGTCCCTTCGGATACGAGCGATACGAGTCGAACGCGGGGCAGATGATGCCGTTGCCCGTGAGGTCACGGTCAGCCACGAGGGCGAGCATACGGTGCCGAAGAAGGGCTCGGGCGATGCCCGACCGGTTGGTCAGCGGTATCGTTTCCATCGCCGTCTCCCCGCGGTAGCGGTTGAAGGTCCTTGCCCAACCGCCCGGCACGGGCTCAATGACTGCGGATATCGGATACCCGCAGGCAGCCAGGAATGCGCCGGCGAGGTCATAGTTCCCGAGGTGAGCGGTGACAATCACGAGGCCGCGGCCATCTGCCATGAACCGGTCCGCGACCCGGCGGTCGAACTCGACGAGGGTGGTAATCCGGCGCTTGAGCACGGGGATGCGCAGCAGGTCGAGAATGTTCAGGACATAGTGGACGCACAGGCGTCGGGACCCGGCATGGATTTCGCGCTCGGGCGTGTCCGGACCGAGCACGTGGCGCAGGTTCTCCTCGAATCGTGCGCGGCCCTTGTGGAAGAAGCGGTGCATGATGGCGCCGGCGAGTTCGGCGGCCGGCACCACGGCCCAACGCGGCAGCATGAACTGGACAAGCGTGCCCAGCGGCATCAGCCACGTCACCGCGGCCTGGCGTTCCCTATGCCTGGGCATGTCCGGACCGTCTGTCGTAGGACTGGGAGGCGGCCTTGGCCAGCTTGTCGGTCTCCGTATTCTGCTCCCTGCGCACAAGCTGGATAGTTACGTTGGGCAACTGCGAGACCAGGTCCTGAGCCTTGGAATGGAGGGCCTTCAATTCGGTGTTCTTCACCTTGTACCGGCCGCGCATCTGGTAGTACACCAACTCGGAGTCGGTGCGAATCACAATCCGCCGGCCCCCAAGCTCGCGGCTCTCCTGCAGGGCACAAAGCAGGCCCTCGTACTCGGCTTGGTTATTCGTGCGAATACCGATTGAACGGCTGATTTCCTTCATGACGGCGCCGTCCGCATCGAGGATTCTGACGCCGATGCCTGCCGGACCGGGATTGTTTATGGAGGAACCATCGATCTGGATCAGGAATCCGGCCGGCCGCGGGTCGGCTATTCCTGGGCGACGATCAGTATCCGGCCGCAGGCTTCGCAAAGGTAGAGGTGGTCCTGACGCCCAACTTCGAGTATTCGCTGCGCCGGAATCGGGCTCATGCATCCGCTGCAACGCTCCTTGCGGACAGTGGCGACTGCGATGCCCCCTTTGCTGGCGCGGACTCGCTCGTAGCGCTTGAGCAGGTCAGCCGGGACCGCGGCGGCGGTGGTCTCACGTTGCTCCCGGCGGATGGCGATGGCAGCTTCGAGTTCCTTCTGCTCGTCTTCAAGCATCTGCACCTTGCGCACGGTTTCGGCGTCGAGTTCGGCGCTCTTCTTTTCATTCTCCCTGACCTTCCGGTCCAGCGCCTCGGTCTCCTCCATCAGCACTATCATCCGGTCCTCGATGCCGTTCTTGAGCTTCTTCTGTGTCTCGATTTCCTTGAGGAAGGCCTTGTACTGTTCGTTCGTCTTGGCCGAGTAGAGTTGCACCGAGTACCCGGTGACCTTCTCCTCGGTGGCCTTGAGCTCGACTTCGGAGAGCTTGTACTGCTTCTTGTGTTCGATGATGGCGACTTTGGCCTGGTCGAGCTCGGTCTTGATCGCCGCCGCCGCCGCCTTCAGGCCGCTCACCCGACCCGGGATCTGGGTGAGTTTGTCGCTGAGGGTTCGAAGTTCGGAGTCGAGTTGCTGCAGAGCCCAGAGGTGCTGGAAGGTCTGCTTCACAGTTGCGGCAACACGAGAAGTGGAGGTGTGAAGGCTGCTGCCATCACACCTCCATACATGGGCGATACCTGACTTGAACAGGTGACCTCTTGCGTGTCGAGCAAGCGCTCTAGCCAAGCTGAGCTAATCGCCCGGTTGTCATGGAACATACTCACTGTGGAGTGACTATATTGATTCTGTTCCGTATGTCAAGGTAGTGCAGGCGCGCTCAGAGAAATCGAAAGCTGCAAACCGGTTGTTTGGGATAGTGGTGTGATGATAAGGGGTCGCCCCCTCAGGGTTCGATATTGTCCAGCAGGTCCTTCAGGTCGCGCCCGCGCTGGTGATAGGACCGCAGCAACGCCATTAG
>JAPLUO010000239.1 GCA_026397595.1 Caldifarciminota bacterium | reverse complement strand
GCTTGTACGCCCACCTGTACGTGTTCCTGCATCCGTCCAACTTCGACTTCCTGAAGTCGATTGACGTGCTGCTGATTGTGGTGTTGGGCGGGCTGGGCAGCATCTCCGGTACAATAGTCGCGGCGGTCGCGTGGACCTTCCTGCTTGAGGGCCTGAGGATTCTGCTGCCACCGGCAGTCCAGGACTGGCGCTGGGTGATCTACCCTTTGCTGCTTATCGTCTTCATGCTGGTCCGGCCGGGAGGCATATTTGCCGGGACGGAGTTTGGGTTCCTGAGTCCCAGAGCGAGCAAGGGGAAATGTTAAAGGGGAAATGGAAAAGTGGGAACGACGGAGCAGAAATGACGAAGTCCGAAGTCAGAATGACGAAAGAAGCCCGAATGAAGGAAAGTACTTGCCTTGGTCATTCAGGTTTGGTCATTGATTCGTCATTCGTGCTTCGAGCTTCGGACTCGAGGCTTGGCGTATGAGCATCGTTCTCGAGACCCAATCGCTGACCAAGGTCTTCGGCGGCCTGGTGGCGGTGCGTGATTTCACCATGGCCATTGCCGAGCATGAACTGGTCGGCCTGATTGGGCCGAATGGCGCGGGCAAGACCACTGTGTTCAACCTGCTGACCGGCATGTACGTTCCGACCTCGGGCACGATGCGGTTCAACGGCGCCGACATCGGCGGGATGAAGCCGCACCGGATTTACCAGCGCGGCATTGCGCGGACCTTCCAGAACATCCGGCTGTTCAAGCAGCTTTCGGTGCTCGACAACATCCGGGTCGCGCACCACCACCGGGGCGAGGCCGGGCTGGCGAGTACTATCTTGCGCGGGCCGGCATTCAAGCGCGAGGAACGGCAGGTGACCGAACGGGCGGTCGAGCTGCTCTCGATTCTCGGGTTGGAGGGAAGGCGGGACGAACTGGCGCGGAACCTGCCATACGGCGAACAGCGACGGGTGGAGATTGCCCGGGCGCTGGTGTCCGACCCCAAGCTGCTGCTGCTGGACGAGCCGGCGGCCGGGATGAACCCGTCCGAAGTCGGAACCCTGATGGAGCTGATTCGATTCGTCCGGGAGCGGTTCAAGCTCACCGTCTTGCTGATCGAGCACCAGATGAAGGTCGTGATGGGCGTGTGCGAGCGGGTTGTGGTGATGGACTTCGGCGAGGTTATCGCACAGGGCGCGCCTGAGGCGATCCAGCAGGACCCGAAGGTGATTGAGGCATACCTGGGGAAATGACGAATGAAGGAGAGTGACCGAGTGGTCCAGTGGTCCAGTGGTCGAGTGCCCTGTCGAGGTTTCTTCACTAGATCACTTGACCACTTGAGCACTAGACCACTGCGGCTTCTTTGCGCGGAGCGGCCTTGCTGCTGAGCGTTCGAGACCTCGCGGTTGACTACGGCGCGATTCGGGCGCTGCACTGTGTTTCGTTCGATGTGGATGAAGGCGAGATTGTCACCCTGGTCGGGGCCAATGGTGCCGGCAAGAGCACGTCCCTCCGCACAATCTCAGGCCTGGTGAAGCCGGCCGAGGGTGAGATTACGTTTGACGGCAGGCGGATTGACGGCATGGCCGGGCACCAGGTTGTGAAACTGGGCATCGCTCACGTGCCTGAGGGCAGGCAGCCGTTTGCGTACCTGACCGTGCGCGAGAACCTGCTGCTGGGCGCATACAACCGGCCGCAGGGGGAGGCCGGGCCGGCAATGGAACGGGTGTTCAAGTCGTTCCCCAGGCTCAGGGAACGGCTGAGCCAGACCGCGGGCACGCTTTCCGGCGGCGAATTGCAGATGCTCGCAATGGGTCGCGGCCTGATGGCAAGGCCGAGGCTGCTGATGCTCGATGAGCCTTCGATGGGCCTGTCGCCGATACTGGTGCGGGAGATATTCGACATCATCCGCGAGATTAACCGGCAGGGGACAGCAATCCTGCTGGTTGAGCAGAACGCGTTCATGGCTCTGCAGGTGGCACACCGGGCCTACGTGTTGGAGACCGGCAAGGTCGTGCTCTCCGGCCCGGCAGCGGAGTTGCTGAAAGACCCGAAGGTGAAAGCAGCATACTTGGGCGAATGACGAAGTACGAAGCTCGAATTCCGATTCAAGCCCGAATGAAGGAGAGCATCCAATTCGTCATTGGGCCTGCCCGCGCACCAGCAGGCGGGGCCTCGTCATTGATTCGTCATTCGAGCTTCGGACTTCGGACTTGAGGGCCATGAGCCGGCTCTGGGTATGGCTCGTGGTGCCCCTCGTCTTCGCGGTCTATCTTGTCACTCTCTCTCCCACCGTTGGCCTGATCGATTCGGGCGAGCTCGCCGCGGGCTGCCGCCTGCTGAACATCCTGCACCCGACCGGGTATCCCTTGTACACGATGCTAGGCAGGCTCGTAAGCATGGTGCCGGTCGCGACGGTCGTGAACCGCGTGGCGGCGTTGAGCGCGTTGTTCGCAGCAGCAGGCGTCGGGCTGTTCCTGTTGCTGGGGCTGCGATTGGGATTGTCGCGGACGGCCGCGGGCACGGGAGCTCTCTTGCTCGGGTTTTCGTTCCCGGTCTGGGCCGTGGCGGTGGACGTCGAGGTATACAGCCTGACGCTGGTGCTGGTTCTGTTGCTCTGGCTGGCAGCCGAGTCGGCCGAGCGGGGCGGGCCGATGCTGATTCTCGCCTACCTGGCCGGCCTTGCGTTGACCAACCACATGTCGGCGGCGAGCACTGTCCTGGGCGTAGCCCTTACTGTCATACTCGCGTATCGGCGGAGACTCGCGCGCCGGATTCCGGTGCTCGCCCTGTTGTTCCTGTTCGGTATTTCGCCCTACGTGTTCCTCGTTCTTCGTGCCCGTGCCGGGCCGCTGTTCGCGTGGGGCAGTCCCCACAACCTTGAGCGATTCTACTGGCACGTTACCGGAAGGCAGTACCAGGTTTGGATGTTTACCCAGTCTTTCGCCGAAGTGATGCGGAATGCCGGGCGCGGCGCCGGGCTGTTGGCGCGCAGCTTCCTGTACGTACTCGTACCAGTTGTGTTCTACGGCGCGCTGCATCTGTTCCGCACGCGCAGGAGTCTTGCTGTCGGGCTGACGGTTTCCGCCGCTGCCGCATTCGCCTACGCGGTCAACTACTCGATTCCGGATATCGAGTCGTATTACCTGCCGTGCCTGGCCGCGCTCGCGGTGTTCGGCGTGGTCGGGCTCGATGAACTCGTCCGGCGAGTGGGAAAGTGGCGGCACGCGGTCTGGGTCGCCGGTCTGGCCGCGCTGGCACTGAACTTCGGAGCGGCGAGCAAGCAGGGCGACTACGTTGCCCTCGACCACGCGACGAACACGCTCGCGTCGGCAGAACAGAACGCGACCATCATCACCGATTGGTGGGACGTCTACTCGCCGGTGTTCTACCTGCAGCACGTCGAGCAGGTGCGACCGGACGTGTGCATGATTGACAAGGAGCTGCTCCGAAGGTCGTGGTACTTCAAGTACCTGGCCCGGGCCTATCCGTGGCTCGTCGAGCGGTCGGCGGCGGAGATTGCGCAGTACCGCGAGTACCTTGACCAGTTTGAGCACGGCCGCCTGCGGGACCCGAACGAAATCCAGCGCCGGTACGTCGCCATGCTCGCGAGTTTCGTGGCCCGTAATCCGGAGCGGCCCGCCTACACGACATTTGACGCGGATGCGGGAACGGATGCAAGGGAACTGCTGCCCGGAGTCGCCCGCGTTCCGGTCGGGTTGCTGTTCCAGCTCCGGAGCGACGGGCTGATTCCTGAATTTGACTACTCCAAGCTAAGGGTGCGCGTGCCTCCGCGTCAACCGGACATGCGAACCCGGGCCAGCCTCGAGCGCTATCGGTTCTTCCTACTGCGTCGGGCACAGACGCTCGCGGCGCGCGGGCGCGGGGCGGAGGTCGAGAAACTGGTGGGCTGGTACCAGTCTCTGCCGGTGAGCCGACTAGCCCCACTGCCGGTTCGCCAGTAACCGGCCGGACGTCACTTGCTGACCGCCTACGCAATCCAACTACTGAGCAACGCCAGCCTGATGGCAGTCGTTGTCTTTGTCCCGTTGCTGGCCAGAGACCTTGGCGCGAATAGTTCGCAAATCGGGTTGCTGGTCGGCGTGTACCAGGCAACATTGCTGGCGTCGAGTGTCCTGTTCGGACGCTGGGTTGATTACGGTGACCGGAAGCGCTTCGTAGTGTACGGCCTGCTTGTCTCGTTTGTCGCGCTGACTGCCCATGCGTTTGTGCGGAATCTGGGAGGGCTGTTTCTCGCAAGGGCACTTGCCGGACTTTGCGTCGGTGTCTTCCCGGCCGCGCTCATGGCCTATTTCTATGACCGGAGCACGTTTCTGGGCCGATTCGTCGGGTTTGGCTCCCTTGGCTGGGGCATCGGGGCCGTGACGCTGGGGTTGCTCAGATCGGCATGGGTCTTTCCTTTTGCCGGGGTGACGATGGTTATTGCCGCGGTCCTGGCCATGA
Source organism: Caldifarciminota bacterium (assembly GCA_026397595.1). Lineage (GTDB taxonomy): Bacteria > Hydrothermota > Tepidihabitantia > Tepidihabitantales > Tepidihabitantaceae > UBA2258. Next base: position 26,008 of record JAPLUO010000239.1, on the reverse strand, counting down.
TTGGCCTTGCGCACCAGCATGTGCGTCTGGACCAGCCGTTTCTCGACACACGTGTGCTCAGGCGCAATTGGCGGATATACCTTTCGTTCTTTCTGCGCCACCTCGGGGCTTTCTCGATATGGACCATCTTCCCGGTGTTTCTCTCGGACCTGGGCGCGAGCCGGCTCTGGGTCGGAATCGTCTACGCCATCAACCCGCTTGGCCAGTTCGTATTCATGAGCCTGCTGGACAGGGCGAGCGAGAAATTGCTCATAGCCCTGGGGTTTGTCCTATCGGTGCTGGTCTTTGCCGCGTTCGGCGTGGTCACCAACTTCAAACAGGTGATACCGATTCAGGTCTTCCTCGCACTTTCCTGGTCGTGCCTGTATCTCGGTTCACTCAAGGAATTGATGCGGCTCAACCCGGAGCGGTCAACCGCGGCCGGGATGTTCCAGTCGGTCTTGAACCTCGCTGCGGTGGGTGGGGCGTTGCTCGAGGGTGTCACCGGTGCGTTCGGCTATCGAACGGTCATGTTCGTGGCGGCAGGGTTGGCGCTGGCCGGCGGGCTCCTGTACCAGTTCGTACCGGAACGTCGGGCGTAGCGCAAGGAAAGGGAGAAAGAAAGACAGAGACAAAGGGATCGAGTGTCGGGCGCGGGAACGGAACGCGGTGCACGGTTTACGGTCTACGGATTCGGCGGTTCTGCTAGAAACGGATGGCGACGCCGCCCCAGGTGAGGCCTGCACCAAACGCGACGATCATCACGGCGTCACCGGCGTGGATTCGTCCGGCCTTGCGGGCTTCGTCGAGCGCGATGATTGTCGAGGCCGATGATGTATTGCCGTACTTGTGGATGTTGATGAACACCCTTTCCGGTGGGAACTTGAGCAACTTGGTGGTGGCCTCAATAATGCGGAGGTTGGCTTGGTGCGGAATGAGCAGCTTGATATCTTCGAGTTTCAGGTCGGTCTGCCTGAGCAGGTGTCTGACCGCGTCGGCCATGCTGCGAACCGCAACCTTGAAGATGGCGTTGCCGTTCATCTTGCAGGTGTGCAGGCGTTGCTGGACGGTTTCAACACTGGCCGGGAGGCGCGAGCCGCCGGCCGGCATGTAAAGATGCTCGGCGCCGGCTCCGTCGGCAGCCAGGTAGGTCGCAAGGATGCCCGTGTCGGGTTTGGTACCGGCTTTGAGCACGGCAGCGCCGGAACCGTCACCGAACAGGACGCAGGTGGAACGGTCGGTCCAGTCGGTGATCTTGCTGAGTATATCGACCCCGACGACCAGAGCCGTCTGGGATGCGCCACTGGCGATGAACTGGCGGGCAATGCTGAGTGCGTATATGAAGCCGGTGCAGCCCGCGCTTACGTCGAATGCAGCGGCACGCGGCGCTCCGAGTTTCTGCTGCAGGACGCAGGCGGTCGACGGAAACAGCATGTCACCGGTCACTGTGCCGACGACGATGAGGTCAATATCCTCGGACTTGACCTTGGCTTCTGCCAGGGCCTTCTCGCAGGCCTTGACCGCGATATCGGACGCAGCCTCGTCGGGCGCGGAGATGCGTCGTTCCTTCATGCCCGTGCGCTCGGTTATCCACTGGTCGGACGTGTCAACAATCTTCTCAAGGTCGGCGTTAGTCAGGATGCGTTCGGGGACCTGGGAGCCCGTTCCGGCGACAACCACTGAGAAAGGCTGGGCCGGCCACGGAGATGCGGATCGCGGCTCGTGGGTACCGGGTTTCGTCACGGTGTTAATGATAGTGGGCGATAACGACTCGTCAATTCAGGCGGGGCCGAGCGCGGGGCAGAGGTGACAACGAATCGTGTCAGCAAGCGAGTCCGGTCCGCCGGAAGCGAATGATCAGTGGCTACAGGACGTGGATTTCGATCTTAGATAGCTTGGGTTGAAGTCCGAGCACGAAGCGAGGGGCGACCTTCAGCGCATTGCCGGGCAGGACCATGCGGCGGCTGAGCTCGTCCTGCATCACCCGGCAGCGCTCAGCCGACAGTCGCTCCTGCTCGGTGTATACGTAGACGACGACCTGCTTCTTGAACTTCTCTTTGATGATATTGGCCGCTTCGTCCAGGCGCGGGCCGGCCTGTTCAAGCAACTGCACGCCGCCTTCGGCGAAGAGCTGGTCCGCGGCGATTGAGATAACCCACTCATCGCCCATCTGCTGTACCATGGCGTTGACGCGCTGGGGCGAGCCCGGAATCCGAGTCTGATTGCCTTGCGCATCATAGGCGTTGAAAGTGAAACTGTACACTTCGCCCGGGGCGACGGGCTCGCCGGCGTCGGTTTTGCCGTCCCAGGCGATGACTGCAGGCGGCTGACCTTTGCGCGCGACCCGCCGAACGGTCTCGCCGAGCGAGTTGGACACAACCAGTTCCCAGGTAGTGACGCGCTGCTCGAACGAAGGGAGGAAGACCATCATGTCGCCGTAAATGAAGTTGCGCTCGATCGGAACGCGCAGGTAGGAGGAATGGCCGAAATGCTGAGGGACGGTCATCGAGTCGACCGAGTGGTAGAGCGCGTCGTCAAGCACATAGTTGTCCGGGACGAGCAGCCCGTTGACCGGCGAGAACGGGTCAATCTGTGGTGCGAAGTACGGCTTCATGTCCTGGATTTTGACTTCGGTCTCACCTTTGATGACTTCCTCGCCGATGGCGTGCTGGTCGCCGTTTTTCACGGGCGTGGTAGCGGAAGTGTCCGGTCGTGCGGCCGCTGACTCGGGTCTGGCCGGAGCCGGGGTCAGCGGCTGGGCCAGGAGCAAGGCGACAAGCAGGAACGTCATGTCGCTAGGAAAGCACGAACTTGAACGTGATCACGCCCCACTGGTCCTCGGTCTTGACGCCGGAACCGAGCGGCGCAAACTCCCAGCCGCGCAACGCGTCAACGACGACCTGGTCCAGGGCCGGGTATCCGGAACTCGATTCCACGGTCGGCGCACCCTTGACCTGGCCATTGGGCTGGACCCAGATGCGCACAACCACGGTGCCGGAAATACGGCGTTCGAGCGCCCATTTCGGGTAGCGGGGTATTGGTTTCCTAGTGATCTCGCGCTGCGATATGGGGCCGGCAACCATGAAGTTGCTGCCGTGCGATACCGGCGCTTCCATCTTGGGCAGCTCCTGGCTCGCAAGCGTGGGCAGGGCGCGGGCAGCCGGCTTCGAGAGCTGGCGGTGTTCTATGGTGAGCTGCGCGGAGGGCTGGGGAACGCCCGGCATGCCACGGAGTAGTCCGGAATTCGGACCGCCGCGGGAGAGGCCCCGGGCCAGTTGAACCTTAGGTTGGGAAAGGATTTCGTCGGTTGATTTCTCCGACCCCTGGCCGCCCAGTTGGATGACGTCCATCCCTTCGCCGCGGTCAAGCTCGTACCGGTCCATGTCAATCTTGGCCTGCGACCGGTCGCGCTCCAGCGACGCTGACATGTCAATCGGCGCGACTTCATTGGACGAGACGCCCGACGCGTAGGTCGGGGCCGTTGACCCGACGTCGGTGGTTCCGCCGCCGCCGGGGATTGCGGACTTGGCCAGGATCCGCGCCACTTCCGGACGGTAGGTCACGTCCATGAAGGTGACTTCCTGCATGTCAAGCGCCTGGCCCAGCTTCGGGGTAGATTTCGAGGCGACCAGGAGCATGCCGGCGTGCAGCAGAACTGAGAGGACTATCGCGGCGTCGAGCCCGCGGATTCCTTTTTCTTCAAACATGCTAGCCCTCCTTGTACTTCTTCGTCGCGCAGGCGATACGCAGGGCGCCGGCGCGGCGGACAGAGGCCAGGATATCGAGCACGTTGGAGTGGAGGCATTCCTTGTCGGCCCGGACTACCACCAGCAGGTAGGGGTCCTTGACCAGTGCCATCTCCAGCGTGTTCTGGAGTTCGTCATAGTTGGCCACCGGTTTGTCGTCGAGGAGCAGCTTGCCGTCGACGGTATAGGTGACGTTGATGTCGTTTTCAACTTTGCGCTCCGACGTGTGGGTTTGCGGAAGAGCTATGGGCGTGCCGGTCCGCGTGACGACCAGGGGCGAGACGACCATCATGATGAGCACGAGGATCAGGCCGACTGCCGCCATGGGCAGGATGTCGATATTGGCGACGGTTTTCAATCAACCCTCCGTTTGCGCAGCAATGCGAGGTCGGCTGCACCCGACTGTTTGGCCAGGTCAAGGACTTTCATCACTCTATCGTACTTCACAAGGTCGTCGGTGGCAACCACGACTCTCTTCTCGACGCTGCGCTCCAGCAGCTTCGGCAGCAGATCGGTCAGGTTCTCGAACGACACCTCGGTTTCGTTGAGCAGGATGCGGCCGTCGTTGGTGAGGAAGACGTTGGCCTTGATGTCGGAGCCCGGTTCGTTATTGCCGGCGCGGGCGACGCCGGGGGCGGAGACGAAGATGCCGGTTTCGAAGAAGAGCGGCATCGCGACCATGAACCCGATGACCAGCGACAAGGCGACGTCGACCAGCGACGTCAGAATCAACTCGTTCTTGCGCGGTTCAATCGGGCGGCGTCTCATCAGAACTTCCAAGCCGTGTCTTCGGTCTGGGGTGCCGGTCTGGGCCGGGGTGACGTCGGCGGCGGCTCGGTTGCCGGGGCCGCGGTGCCCGCGCGTTCCCGGTACCGGTTGAGCATCACCTGCAGCCGGTCCGATGTGCTTTCCATGCCGATTGCGAGGTCGGCGGCCTTCTTGGAAAAGTAGTTGTAGAAGAAGAGCGTCGGAATGCCGATGAAGAGGCCGAATGCGGTCGTAATCAGCGCTTCGGCAATACCGCCGGACACGACCGCCGGGCCTCCCGACCCAGTGACGGCGATGTTGTGAAAGGCGGTGATCAGGCCGGTGACCGTTCCGAGCAGTCCGAGCAGTGTCGCAACATTGGCAAGCGTGCCCAAGCCGCCGAGCATACGTTCGAACCGGAGCCGCTCTTCGAGGATGAGGCTGTAGAGCAGGTCCGATAGTTCGTCGGTGGTCAGCGACATGTTCTCGATCGCGACTGTGAACATCCGGCCCAACGGGTTCTTCTGGGTTCGGCTCCAATTGAGCGCCTCGGCCGGGCCGGAACTGCCCAGCAGGCGGCGCAACTCAATCAGACCCTTGCCCGCGTTGAACCGGTTGCGGTAGAAGTACAAAAGGCGTTCAATAATCAGCGTGAGAGCCGCGATGGATGAGGCCAGAAGTAGCAGCATCACGACACTGTTCTTGAAGACGTCGAAAAGGCTTTGGCCAAGGATCATGGCTTCTTTTCTCCTTCAGTTGATGGGGCGGGACTCTCTTCGGCGGGTGGAGTGCCGGCCGGGGGTTGAACATCCGGAGTATCGGGTTCGACCGTGCCCTCGCCCTCGGCCGCACCGAGCCGTTTGCGCGAAACGTCAGTGTTCTTGCGGGCGCTCTCCACGAATTCCGACTCAGGGAACGAGTCAATCACGAGCTGGAAGTACTTGAGGCTCTGTTTGTAGTCGCCGAGGTTGAAGTAGGCGGTTGCCATGTTGAAGGTGGCGCCGGCCCGCTGCTCGTGTTGCGGGAAGTAATTGAGAAATTTCTGGTAGGTCTGCGCGGCCTCGGGCCAGCGCTTCATCTGCGAGTAAGCTTCCGCGGTCAGAAGCTGCGCATCGGCGGCGATTGACGAGCCGGGGAAATTGACCGCGACCTTCTGGAGTTCGGTAATGGCCTGGTCGTATGCGCCGGCGTCGAAGAGCGACTTGGCTTTGTCAAACTGACCTTCGGCGGCCATCTCTGATTGCGGGAACCGTTGGAGGAAATCTTCCATGACCGCGGAGTCTTCCTGACCGGCGAGATAGTAGCTGGTCTCAAGGCTCTTGCGGACGCTGGCGACCTGCGGGTCCGAGGGGTAGAGGTCAAGGAATTTCTGGTACTCACGGACCGCGTCGAGATACTGCTTCCGGTTGTAGCAGCACTGTGCAATCAGGGCCTGGGAAGGCGGGCCGAACTCGGAGAATGGATAGCGTTCGATGACGAAGTCGAACACAGAAATCGCCTTGTCGTATTCGAGGGCCTTGAAGTAGGTGTCACCGCTGCGGAAGGCCGCCTCGGGTGCTTTCAAGTTGCTGCCGGGGAACTTGTTGATCAGCGCGGTCCAGGCGTCAACGGCCTGTCCGTAGTAGCCAAGCTGGTAGTAGCTGTAGCCGGTGTAGAAGTAGGCCGGGACCGCGGCCAGTTCCCGGTCCGGGAAGGTCTTGTACAGGGGTTCGAACACGTCGAGCGCCTTCAGGTACTCTTTCTGGTTGAACATCGAGTAGCCGTAGCCGAGATAGGCGGTGATGGTGAAGAGCGTATCGGCGAGGCGCGCGTTGAGTAGCCCCTTGAAGCCGCTCACGGCTTCGTTCGTCCGGCCGAGATGATAAAGACAGTAGCAGCGGCCGAGCCGAGCGTAGGCAGCGATATCGGAGCCGGCCGGATGAGCGTATGCCTGCTGGTAATACGCGTCGGCCTCGCTGTACTTGCTATCATAGTAGAGGCCGTCAGCAAGGAAATAGAGCGTCTTGGCGCGCCACTCGGTCGTGTCGGTCGGATAGTCGGTGACGTATTTCGCGCCCAGTGCTACGCCTTTCTCATACTGGCCCGAGCTGTTGAGTGACAGCAGCAACATTGCGCACGCCGGCTCGCGCAGGGCGGTCGAAGCGTAGCTCACGAGGACTATCTCGAACTGCCGCGTGGCGTTGTCATATTCGCCGAGCTGGTAGAAGATGACGCCGGACATGTAGTTACCGATGCCGGACAGGTCCCCGGTCTTGAACATCGTGGCCAGTTGGCTGGTGGCAAGCAGGGTCTGGGCCGTGTCCGCGGTCGCGAGCATCGCCTGCGAGAGTTGCAGGTTGGCATAGCCGGCAATCCTCGTGCGCGGGTAGTTGGCTCGGACGCGCTGGAAACGCTCGACCGCCGCCTGAGCCTGGCCGAGCGCCATGTCCGCGTAGCCGATGAAGTAGTTCGCATGCGCCGCCAGCAGATTGTTGCTGTGCCGGGTAAGCGGCGTCAGGCGTTCAATCGCCGACGCGTACTGCTTGTCGGCAATCAGCGCGCAACCGAGAAAGTAACTGGCATAGTCCGCCAGCGGTGAATAGGCGAAGTTCTCCACAAAGAACCGGAACTTGGCCTGCGCGCCGTCGTAGTCGTGGTTAACGAACAATGCCTGGCCGGCGGCGAAATGGGCCATGGTCGCCAGCGGGGTGTTTGGTACTTCATCGGTGACTTCTTTGAACTTGAGGAGTGCGGGCAAAGGTCGACCGGTCATCGCGTAGGCCTTGCCGAGGTAGAACTTCGCATCCGGCATCTCGATGCCGTTCAGCTTGGCGATTGCCTGGTCGTAGTTCTTCTGGAAATACTGCAGAACGCCGAAGGCAAAGCTAGTGCGGTCGTCCTTGTCGTAGCCCGGCTGCTTCGAGAGCTGCTCCAGCGTGAGTTGCGCCTGCTTGAAGTCGCCCATCATGATTGTCGATATGGCCATTCCGTACATCGCTTCGGGCTTGATATCTGAGTAGTGCGGTCTTGCGAGAAGCTGGTTGAAAACGTCGGCAGCGCGGCTGTACTGGCCGAGGTCGAAATACGTCTCAGCCAGGGCATAGCGCAGTTCGTCGCCGAACTCGCTCGAGCCGAAGTCGCGGACGAGCGTGCCCAGGGCCGAGCTGGCCTGCACGTAGTCTCGCTGGTCGACTGCGACCTGAGCTTTGTTATACCGCTCGACGAGCTGGCGTGACTGCTCAGGAGACAACGCCCCGGCCAGCAGCATGAGCAACAGGGTCGGAACCATCGTCACCTAATTCTGTCCCGGCCGGATTTCGAACTTGCCCCGGGGGCCGCGCGTGCGAATCTCGGTCAGTGAGCCGGAGAACTGCAGCGGCCGGTTGCGCTGGTCAACGACCACGATGTCGTAGTAGTAGCGTCCGTCCGGTACCAGACGGCCGGCATCGTCCAGACCGTCCCAGGTCATCCGCAGCGGCGGAGTCTCCCAGCCGCCGTACGAACGGACTACTTCGCCGAGTCCGTTCTTTATCAGGACCTGCCAGCGCTTGACGGTAGCGCGGGTCAGCAGCCGCACGTCCATCCAGAGAACGTTCTGTTTGTCCTCGACAGTCGGGCTGAACAGCGCCGGTTGCGCGTCAATCCAGACGCGGTAACCGGCGAAGGTGAGCGAGACTCCTATTTTGTGAGTCGGAGAGAGCGTGTAGCCGGACTCGTGGTGCAGCAGGAACGCATAGTCGGCTCCGATTGCCATTTTCCCCCAACTCTTATGCACGCCCAGGCCGAGGCTGATTTCGTTGGGGTCGATACCGATGCGCTGGGTGAGGATGTCGGGCACGAGTTCGAACTCGATACCGCCGTGCGGGGTGAAGCTGCGACGTGAGCTGTCGGCGAAGTCAACGGCAACGATGTCCGCGTCAATCCTTACGCGGTCGCCCAGCAGCCGGACCGCGGCGCCCGCACGCAGGGTGCGGGGGTAGTACTCAGGAATGTCCGCAAGCGTGACGACCGGTTGAATGAGGTTCTGGAGAGCGAGGCCGAAGCTGAACGGGCGCGGGAGTTTCAGCAAAGCCCCGACGTCGGCGCCGAGGCCCACACCCGAATACTCGGCGATGTTCTTCGTAATCAGTTTGACGCTTCCACCGAACCCAAGGAACTCCCACGGGTTGTAGGCATAGGCGGCAATGAGTGCATTCTCCATGGAGAAGTAGCTATCGAGCCGGTTGTTCTCAGGACTCCTCGAGTCGATACCTTCGGAGCCGTAGTTGATCAGAGACATGCCGAATGTTCCGAGCTCCTTGCTGGGTAGCGCATAGCCGACGTATTCGAGACGGGCCCCGTAGAGCTGGGAATGCGCTGCCATCACTTCCTGGGCATTGAGCTGGAAGAGCCCAGCCGGGTTGAAATAGCACGCCTGGACGTCATCGGCAATCGCCGTGAAGGCTTTGCCCATTCCCAGGCTGCGAGGAGCGATGGCGTAGTTCAGGAACGCGCCCGGCGCGCCGCCTTCGGCGAAAAGCAAGCCACAAGCCGCAAGCCACAAGCCGCATGCGATGAGTCGGAAGCTTGGAGTTTGGGGCTTGGGGCCTGGGGTCTTCACCAGACAACTCCGATGCGGTAGGTTTGCCTGTACTCAATGCCGGTATGGAGCGATCCCAGTAGCTGAACCAGGTAGATACCGCTGGCGACGCGATGGCCGCGGCTGTTTGTGCCGTCCCAATACGCGACATTGTCACCGAAATTCGCGCCGGGTTCGCCCTGCCGGAAATGACGGGACCAGACCTCGTTGCCGAACGGGTCGTAGATGGTTATCGTCACCGGCGATGACCGCTGCAAATAGTAGGAAATCAGCGTTCGGTCGCGGTTAATGGATCCGAATGGGTTAGGGAAGGCAAACAGGCTGTCGGACAGGTGGCTGACGTAGATGCTGATGACCGTGTCGGCGTCGCCCGAACTGACCCTGATGGAATCGCGTTCGGATGCAGGGCTGGGCGTGCAGAGGAAGTGACCGCTCGTGAATCCCAGAGTATCGGTCAGCAGCGCGGGCACCAGCATTCTGCCGCTGCCCTTCGTCACCAACGTCTGCACCAGGGTCGCGACTACCGGGACGCCGTTGGCGTCAAGGACATGGATGAGCACGAGCGTCGTCTCGCCGGACCGAACCGTATCCGGAGCGGTAACTTCAAGCAGCGCCCCGCGCGCACGGACGTTCAGATGGGTGATGTACGACTCGGCCTTGGTCAGGCTGTCGCGGACCCATACGGAGTTATCACCGGGTTGATTGAGCTGGAAAGAGAACAGGGCCGAGTCACTGAGCACGGCCACAGGAGGTGAGCACGAGTCCGGCTTGTCCGACTTCAGGACGACCGTGTCGCCGGGTCCGGTCACTCGGTTCCAGCAGCGGTCACAGGGGTAGACCACGATGGGAAACGGCATGCGGAGGTACTGAGGTGTCGGAGTACCGGATTTGCCCGGCGTCTCCGGCTCATTGAGCGCGGTGTCGCCGGGCATCAGTGTCTCTCCGGGCGCGACCAGCAGCATTTCCTTGAACGGCCCCGGGGCGACGTGGACGGCAGACGACGTGTCGTTGCGGAGTGACGAGCCGAGTGCCGGCACCGTGATGACTCGATGCAGACCGGCAGTGCGCAGACTGCCGATGAAAGAACCGGTTCCGTTCGACAACTGGCCACCGGTCGGCAACCGGGCAAAGCGGTCGTCCGAACCGAAGTAGACGCTGTCATCGCGCAATCCTATCCGGTTGAACCAGTCGTCGGTCAGGTAGACGTCAAAAGAGAACGTGTCGCCCGCGACCTGACTGTTGGCGAGTCCGGAACGGCCGCCCGGGACCCCGGGGGCGAGTTGCTCGCCGGGCAGGATTGCCACCAGCCGCTGTGGCACGCCAGGGAGCACCTCGAAGACGTTGCTGGTCCCGGACGCCGAGTCGGTGAAACACCGCAGGGCCAGACTCTCGGCCAGGGTCACGACCACCCTTGGGTTGCATACGCCATTGCTGAACAGCACGACCGTCGGATATACGTAGGGCCCTCGGGTCGTGGAGAGAAGCGCACTTCCGTTATAGGGATCGCTGGCGCCGTTCTCGTCCTTGGCGAGTATTATGACACTAAGAGATTCGCCGGCGTACTGCGGTGAAGGAACGGTCTGCCATTCAAAGGAGGCCGGGCGTGTTGGGTTGGGTTCGACAACGGGCAAAGACCCAGTGTTGAACCCGAGTGAGTTCACACTGAGAAGAACGATTAGACCCAAGGCCGCGCTCATCTAACTAGTCTGTAAGATTGTAGTTACCTCTCTCGCCCGTGTCAAACCAAAAAGATGAGGATCACCATTCGCGACGGCCTGCGCGAGTCGGTGTCGCCAGGAAGCATAGTCCCGGGCAGCGCCCGAGCCTGTCGGCCTTCCTGATCGCCTTCTGCAGTCCCGCCGTAGCCCGCCTGTTCTGCTTGACAGCCGTGGACTGGCGCTTACTCTCCTCTTTATGAACCTCAGCGGAGTGTTCTCCGGCCGGGCCGAGCTTGGGATGAGGCATGCAGCAGTCAGGACTTTGGTTGCCGCAGCGGTTGGCATTGCTCTGAGCAGGGTAGCGGCTGTTCCGGTGTGGCTGGCACTGGTCGTTGTGGTCGCGGCGGTCGGATTGGCCTGGGTGAGCCGTGGGTTGGCTCTCTGCCTGGCAGTGGCCGCGGCCGCGTTCGCCTACGCCCAAGTCCGCGCCCCTGCGCCGGTTGACCTTCGACTGTACGCGGCGGACTGGTTTCGAGGCACAACTGTGGCTGAACCATCGGGCGGTGATGCCCGACGGGTGGTAGTTGAGCTTTCGGCACCGTGGCACGGGAAGGTCTTCGTCTGGTTCAAAGACAGTGTGCGGCCTGGGGGACACGATTCGGTATCGTGTCCCCTTAGACCCGGCGACGTCGTGCGGGTGTCCGGCCGAATCCAGCCGCTGGACAGCCCGCGCAACCCCGGGGTCACTGACTACAATTCGGTTCTTGCTGCCCGGGGCTTTGTCGGCAGCGTGAGTGCCGCATCTAACAACATCGCGATTCTGGCACGGGGCAAAGGGCCGTTTCTTGTGACTCGGGTTGCCTTGCCGGTGCGCAGGTACATCCTGGGTGTCATCAATCGAGATCTGCCCGGTGCCGAGGGCGCACTCCTGACCGGACTGCTGCTCGGCGGGAGCAAGGGCCTGCCCAGGGACGTTCAGGATGCGTTCAACGACGCCGGCATCGTGCACATACTCGCAGTCTCGGGAATGAACGTCAGCATCGTCGTCGGAATCATGTGGGTGCTGCTGTCGCTGCTGGGTGTGCGCGGGTGGTGGCGGTTCTGGATTGGAGTGGCCGGCGTGAGCTTCTACGTGCTGCTGGTTGGCGGATCTGCCGCACCGGTGCGCGCCGGCCTGATGGCCTGTGCGGTTCTGCTCAGCGTCCCGACCCAGCGACGAGTTACGCCGGTTTCCACCCTCAGCGTCGCCGGAATCTGTCTGTTGTTCCTTGACCCGGCAATGCTGTTTGACATCGGGGCGCAGCTCTCTTTTGCTGCCACGCTGGGCATCGCGCTTGCTGTCGGTCCGGCCCAGCAAGTAGTCCGCAGATTCGTCCACGCCCGATGGCTGAGCCGTTGGGTCCTGGCGCCGATGGTAGTGTCGTTCGCGGCGACGCTCGCCACTGCACCACTGCTGCTGCACCACTTCAGCCGGGTTCAACCGCTCGCATTCGTGACGAGCACCGTTGTCGTGCCGCTGGTCGGGCTGGCTATGCCGCTCGGGGTCGTCGTGCTCGTGGCGAACCTGGTGAGCCACTGGCTGGCAGCAGCCTTCGCTCAATCGCTCTGGGTCGTGCTGTTCCTTCTCCTCAAGCTGACGGTGTTCATGGGCAGGCTGGACTGGGCAATCTGGGAGCCCGGCCGCTGGTCCTGGCTGTTGGTCGGCTGGGTCTATCTGCTCGGCCTGCTCGCGCTCAGGCTCAACCGGAGTCGGGCGCGCGTGGCCTTCGCAACGTTGTTGCTGGTTGGATTGAGCGTTGCCGCGTGGCGGGGCGTTTTGAGGAGGCCCGAGAACTCGGTGACGTTTCTTGACCCAAAGCAGGGAGACGCCACGTTGCTGGAAGACAGTCTTGGCCACAAAGTCCTCTTCGACGCGGGCATCAACGGCACTGGTGTTCTGCGCGACTACCTGCGCAGCCGCGGCATCCACCGTCTGGACGTCGTCGTCGTGACTCATCCGGACAACGACCACTACGGGGGGCTGGTTGACCTGCCGGACCGATGTCGGATTCGGCGGCTGCTCGTCTCCACGACCGGAGGTGCAGATTCAGGGTATCAGAGCCTGCTCAAGCGGCTGAAGGCTCAAGGAACCGAGGTGGTCGTCGTCGGGAAGGGCACGTCATTGTCCGGTCTCGGGTTTGACGTTAAGTTCATCTGGCCGGACGATGCTACCAGGGCGCTGTTTCTCGCCGGCACGGCCCGGACCAATGACGTGTCGCTGGTCGCGCTGGTGATGCACGGAGGGTTCAGGATGCTACTGACCGGTGACCTCGATGACCCGGACCTGCTTGCCGCCGAGAACCTGTGCGCGGACCTGCTGAAGTCGCCGCATCACGGCAGCCTCAAGGGCAACCAGCAGGTTCTTTACGAGCGCGTGCGGCCGGACTATGTTGTAGTCATGGGTCGGTATCCCACGCCGGCGAGACTGGAGCCGAGGTTCGAGGGGACCGGTATCCGCTATGTTAACACGCGAGTCGACGGTGCGGTCGCGCTGCGCTTCCGGTCCGGTCGGCCGGTGCTTCAGCGCTACTTCGCTCGGTTGGCGCTGCCGGGCGAGTAGCGCAAGCCCTGGCAAAGCTCCCTGGAAAGCTCGTCGGGGCGCCCCTTGTACTACAAACGTGCAAGATCGTCGTTTTCGCGACGATGTTTGGGCAGTCGTCCCGGCTTCGCGTCTTTCGTTTGTGTGGCCGATTCCGGCTCGGAGCATTTTGACTTTTGATATTTGCATTTTGCCTTTTGACTTGCGGCCTCCGAGGCCGCGCTGTGTCCCGCGAAGTATACTGAGAAGTTCGCCGGGAAGTACCGGCGGTGGTGTCCTCAGTTGTGTGCTCGCTTGCACGAGCACGTGTGTCTGCTCCTGAATCTCAACCCTGACCTTAACCTGAACCTCTGGCCGTATCCGGCGCTGAACCGCGCGTTGCTCCGCAAGCCGTTCCAGAAGCCGTTCTCGTCGTCGTTCCGTTACTTGCAGGGCCTCATGTACCCGTCGTTGCTGGTTCTGGTGAATCTCGCGCCGTGTCGGCGGATGCTACCCCCCAGGCAGTCTGTGGGCCGCCCACTCCCCGACAGAATTGTGGTCCGGGACCGCCGCACCACTACATATGGGTGGCGGTTAGCACCTTGGACTGCGGCAGCGGAGCTGCCGCTTTTCCGAAAGAATACGGTTCTCCAATCGGCATAATGCGGTACTGACAGAACTTGCGTACAAGAACGGCTACGGGTCAAGGCGCTCGCACCAGAACTGCGGCGTTCGCTTCGGCACTCAGTGCCACGTCTAATATTACTGTGTTATGTGGAGTCAATGGGTGGTCGGGGAAATCGTGTCTTGCAGCAGGAGCAGCGTCCTACTAACCGCACCAGCCACGGTTGCATCGCGTGCAATACCTTCTCCCTCATAGCACCAATACATGACAGAGTAATACTAACCGCAGACTCAACGCGCGGTTCGACGCCGGACTCAACTCGCGGCTGAACGCGCAAGTCAGGCCGGAACTCGCCACGCGACTCGCCGCCCTATTCACTACCAGGTTGAGGCTGGCGTTGACGTCTCCACTCAGAGCGGCGCTGAATTCCCTGGTCTGGGCGCGGTTGACCGCCGCGTTGAGCCCCGAACTCGTCGCGCGACTGACAGGCGAGCTAAGTCCTTGATTGACGGCCACATTGACGGCCGCGTTGTATTCGGCATTGAATGCCGGATTGACCCCCGGAGTGACCCCCCTATTGCCGGTGCAAGTGCCGGATTAGGCCCCGGGTCGCAGGCCGCCGGTTGGGGCCGTCCTCGTTCGGGTCGGTGAGATTCCATGTTACGTTCTGCCCATGAGAGCGCACTAATACATTAGGAGGCTGTGTGGACAGGCTGTCGGCTCCACGACCCCCGAGGTCCGAAAGGTCAAGAACCCGGCCCGATGGCCGGAAAGGAGTCCTAACATGTCAGACGTAACACGCAGACTATCGCGCTGGAAGGCGAAGTACTCGCCCGAGATAGCGGCGCAGACCACTGCCCGCATCTACGCCCGTCCGAACCCGGCTCTGTATCTCGGTGGTGGATTCCTATCCGGGTTCTTGGGTGTCGCCCCGCCGATTGACAACCATCCAGAGCCGGCTATGCTGACCTGATGAAACACCGGCCGCTACTCTACCTTGAGACGTCCATCTTCGGCTTCTGCTTCGACCAAGAGCCACGGAATGCCCTGCGTCGCGAGGCCGTGGCGGCGCTGTTTGAGCAAATCCACCTCGGGACCCTGGACGTGGCAACGTCGCCCGTGACATTCGAGGAACTCGACCATACACCGGAGCCGCTCAAGTCAAAGCTGCTGCCCCTTCTCGACGGTATCCGGAGGCTGAGCGCTGACAAGGATGAGGTCGAGCATCTTGCCTTGGCCTATTTGAACGAGCGTGTCATTCCGGAGCGGTACGCCGAAGACGCGGAACACGTCGCCTACGCCACCGTATGCAAGGCGGACGTGCTCGTGTCGCTGAATCTCAGGCACCTTGCCAACGAGTGGGCCGAACGGCGGGTGTGCGCCGTGAACCTGCGCGAAGGGTATCAGGCCCTGAGCATCAGAACGCCGGAGGAGGTACTGGAATATGAAGATTGAAGGATTGGAATGGATGGACTGGCTCCATCGGGTCCGGGCCGAATCTGAGGCGGAGCGCAAGCGACTGGGTATCAGTATTGCCGAACGCCTCGGGCGTGCTGAGGCGACGGCAGAGAGAATCGAGCGGGAGTTGTCCGGTCTCGCCGCCCCCGTCGCCCGCGACAAACCCGCGACGAAGCTGCCCCGCCCGCGGACCCGCAAGCCGTAAGCCGCTAGCCGTCGGCCAGTTCGGCCGCAGTCTTGACGCGCATCCCGGGCCTCAGGAATATTTCATCATGACCCCGAATCACCCTGAGGCAACACGCTGCCTTGACATGCGCCGATTCGTCTATGATAATCAGATTGAGGATAGCAAAGTCCGTTCCTGCTGTCTGGAGGTAAGAACATGACCACTACAGCTTTGAAACAGGAAGTCACTGAGAGACTCGACTCGCTGCCGCCCGAGGACCAGCGCAAAGTCCTCGAACTTACGCGCGCACTGACCGAACGCCGTCCGGCCGGCGTGCCCGGCAGAGATCTGCTCCGTTTCATGGGCACGATCGAGAAGACGGATCTGGATGTCATGCGCAGGGCAATCGAGGAAGACTGCGAGCGCGTAGACGACAGTGAATGGTAGATACCTGCTCGATACGAACATAGTCATTGCGCTAATCGCCAAGGACAGCTCTGTGGAGCGCGGCTTGGCGTCGGCGGAGAAGGTCTATGTACCGAGTCTCGTGTTGGGGGAACTCTACTTCGGCGCGCGGGCTTCGGCCCGGAAGGACCGCAACCTCGCCCGAATTGACGAGTTCGCGGCTGCGAATGCGGTGCTGGTCCCAGACGTTGCCACGGCCCGGGAATACGGCGTTCTGAAGGCTGCGCTACGCGCCAAAGGTCGCCCCATACCCGAGAATGACATGTGGATCGCCGCCATTGCCCAACAGCACGGCCTGACCCTGATTACTCGTGACGCGCACTTCCAGGAAGTTGAAGGCCTGGCCGTCGGAAGCTGGTGAACGTTGGTGCATTCAGCCCAACCGCAGCCTCGCCGCGTTCGACTAGAAATCGCGGAAGTGCCCCGCATTTTCCCCGCATTTTCCCCCCGCATTTCCCCGGTTCTGTGAGGGGAACCTATAGACTGGAATGGCTGAAATGGTTTCCACTCGACATTATCACTACTATCATCAAGGTGGCGTCCCTACTATCATCAGGTTCTTCCTCTACATCAGCAGACGCAATTCCCTGGAGGTCTTGAAGGATGGAGCTTCGATTCGCACGAGGTAGATACCCGCCGGCAGAGGCTGACTCCCATCATCCTCTCCCCTCCAAATCTCGGTGTGCGGGCCAGACGCTTGGTTACAGTCGACCAGTGTTCTGACGGCCCTTCCGTCGATGGCGTAGACCCTCAGTCTTACGACTCCAGACTTGGCGAGATAGTAGGAAAACGCGGCGTGGTTGTGCGCCGGATTGGGTGAGACCGCGAGATACGAGACGGAAGGAACATGAGAGGTGGTCTCGCGAGCACAGGTCGGTACTCCATAGACGATGCGAAAGCCGACCAGTGGGTCCGCATTGGTGACCACTACTATCGTGTCAGCATCGTGCCCTACCCTGACGGTCTGAGCGATGTCGTCAGCCCTGATGGAGTCCTGACCACTGCTCTCGGCGACGAACGCCTCGCCTCGGTAGATACCGCTTCCGGGGTCCGTCTCCACCAAGGCCACGGCGATCCCACCCGGATAGACTCGGGTCCTTAGCAGAGCGACCGCAGCTTCCCTCATCGTGGAATCACGACTTTCGCCGTAGATGGCAAGATAGAGCGGGCCTGGATGGACCAGGGAACTCACAACCGTTCTCCAGTCACTGGCGTAGTTCACGACTGAATCCACCATCGAGGGCTCTCCCGGTGCGCCCGATGCCGGTGCATTCTCATACGGCGTATGGACATTGAGTCCGAACAGCAGGGCCGAAATGCCGGCTTCTGTGGTATCCCACCAGAAGTTATTCGCAAGAGAGACATAGGTCAAGGCGCCGTTGTAGACCTCAGTGTCGCTCTGAAAAGTGTTGTAGTACGCATTACTGGAGCCCAGCGAGAAGTCTCCAGCATTCATATGGTTGTAAACCAGCCCGGACTTGGTGCCTTCCGTGTTTCCATTGTCGCACACAAAGCATTTGGTCGCCGACATCGCTGCGTTCGCCGGGTTGCTGAAGGCGCCCCCCTTCGCGGCCTTGTTACCACAAATCACGGAGCGATCTACAGTCAGACTTCTGTTATTACCATCAGCAGAGAACGCCCCGCCTTCGTCAGCCGCAGAGTTTCCACCAACTACGCAGCTTTCGACTGTGACCGCCGAGTTTGACGACACGTACAATGCTCCTCCAACCCGTGCCGTATTCTCTGCGATCTCGCAGTCGGTGATTACACCGGTACCGTACCACCCAGCGTAGCCATTTCCCGACGAGAGGCCGCCGCCATATTCGGCAGTGTTGCGGCCGATGAAACAGCGCGAGACAGTTGAGTTCCCAGTAGAACAGTTCGTGAACAGAATCCCGCCCCCAACATTAGCCAAGTTGTCGACTATGGAGTCGTCGCTTATCATGGGAGTGCAGGGGGATTCACCAATGCCGCAGCAAATCCCAGCGCCGCCGTCCCCATAGGGGGCGTAATTGCCACTGATGATATTGTGGAAGATCAGCGGCGAGCCCAGGTAGACGCACACGCCGCCACCGCGCCCCGCGCTGTTGCCATCGATGATGTTATCCCCAACCGTCGCGTCTCCCTGAAGATACACACCGCCACCGGAAGAGCCCTGGTTGCCGCTGACTAGACAACCAGACACCACTGCTGAGCCTTCAATGTGGATACCGCCCCCCTCTACGCCCCAGTTACTGGTCACCGAGCAGTTTGTCACTCTCGCGGAAGAACCTGTACCGAAGAGAGACAGGCCGCCGCCCCTCGCCGTGCGACCGTTATACTCAATGATGCACGAGTCAACCCACGTCGATGTACCGTGGAACGATCCTCCCATTTGACCGTCTCTTATGGTAACACCATGGATTTCTGAGATGAACTGGGGGAGCCGGGGGCTGCCACTACCCGAGATGACGCAATTCGCTGTATCGAGGCCGCTCTCGCTCAAGCCGGTCAGCGTACATCTCGCGGCTCCGCCAGCACTCATCAAGACAATTGAGTCAGCGAGCACAAGTCCCGTGCCTTCGTTAATGAAGAGATGGTACGTTCCGTCGTGAAGGAGGATCGTGTCGATTCCGGGGGATTGAACGCACTGGATGACCAGATCCTGTAGGGAATCGCCCTCATCCCCGGTCGTATCAGCCACAAACGTGTGACCCAACAGACGACTCGGAGCACTGAGCAGAAGAAGAAACAGACATGCAGCTAGTGTCCCGTATCTGGTCAACTCACTCACCTCGCGTGTGGTTCCCGTCCTTCTGACGGGATCCCTCTCCGCTACAGGAACTGCAACGAGTTCGAGCGCTAATCTCCACTCCACCGATTGTGCCACTTAACCTCCTCTGGCGTCTGTTATTGGTTGCCCGCGCTCCGGCCTGAAACGCCATCCCCTCGTGTGTCCGAAACGACACGTGTGAATTCCGGGGACAGTTCCACTGGCGTCAAGGCCGAACGGACATCCGCATTCATCGTCAATAACATAGCCGGGCTGGGATGGAAGTCAAGCGGAGGAGAGTGGTCGAGTGCTCAAGTGGTCCAGTGGTCGAGTGCAGGGAAAGGGAACAAGAAACCGAGTGACGGGCGCACGAGACCAGATGTAAGGAGCGAGATGCCGGAAGTTAGAAGCGCACTCCCGATGACGCAACCTGACTTGGCCTGGGTCTGGTTGTGCCCTTATCCGACCGCGGCAAGCTTGTATGAGAACTCGTCGACGTCGGTCTGCTGCTTTGCATGCTCAATCGTCATGCTGACCACGTGACCGTTCTCGTCGAGCTCAACAAGAGTGTTCTCGTTAAGGTCACGAGTCTCTGCGACCTTCCTGTCGCTGAAGTCAACAAGCAGTGTGTCGGTGTCCGGAAAATACCTTACTTTTATTTCGTCTCCCGGAATCTCCGGTCAAAGAAGGCGTTGTGGACCGCCACACGTCTCGAATTCCGTGGCGGTCGGGGCGGTGCCGTACGTAGGCGAAGTACTGCGTGAATTTCACTTCTGGAGTATACCCAATCCGGCAACGGTAGTCGAGACCCGTGTGGCCGAGTGGTCAAGTGGTGGCAGCCGACAGCTCGCGGCTCACAGGCCGAGGCAGTGGTTTCTAGCCCAGCAGTCCGTATGAGAGGTACACGACGTCCAGCCCGAGGAAGTGGAAATGACGAATGGCCGGACTTTGCCATTTCACCTTTCCACTTTCCACTTTGACAAGAGCAGGGGAAAGTAGAAATGACGAATGACCGGACTTTGCCATTTCACCTTTCCACTTTCCACTTTGACAAGCGGTCTTGCTTGACAGCCGCGCTTTTGCGGCAAGAGTTTAGCGATGGCGGTTTCGCGGCCACAGGTTCTTGCCGGTCTTGGCTCCGGCGTTGTCGTGCTTTCGTTCGCCTCGGTGATCATCCGGGTCACGCCTGCGCCCAGCATCGTCATCGCCGCCGGACGCATGGCCGTCGCGACGTTGGTCCTGACGCCGTTCTTCTGGGCGAGATTCCCGGCCCGACGGGCTGAGTTCAAAGGGGTGGGACTATGGCCGGTGTTGCTTTCCGGCGTGCTGCTCGCCGTCCATTTCGCGCTCTGGATTGAGTCGCTCAACCGTACCTCGGTAGCGAGTTCGGTCGTCCTTGTCGCGATGAACCCGATATTCGCCGCCGCCCTCTCGCCACTGGTTCTGCATGAGAGGGTTTCGTGGCGGATTGGGCTCGCCGTGGTGCTCGGGATAATCGGGGCAGCGGTGATTGCCGGGCCGCAACTCGGCTCCGGCGCGGTCACTGTCGGCAATCTGCTGGCCCTCGGGGGTGCCGCCTGCGCAGCCGGCTACCTGATGGCCGGGCGCCGCGTGCGGTCCAGGTTGTCGCTGCTTTCATACGTCTACGTCGTCTACGGGATTGCGGCGGTACTGCTACTGGTCGCGATGCTCTCGACCGGGCACTCTTTCATCGGCCACAAGTGGCAGGTCTATCTGTTCATCGGGTTGCTGGGGCTCGGGCCCCAACTCATCGGTCATACCACTTTCAACTGGGCGCTCCGCTATGTCCCGGCCCCGACCGTCGCGATGGCGGTGCTCGGAGAACCGGTCGGAACGACGATACTCGCGTGGCTGATTCTCCGGCAGGCGCCGACCGCGTACGAGGCAATCGGCGGCGCGGTGATATGTGCCGGCATCTACCTGGCGGCGGCGGACGTTCCTCGCCTGTCCGAGCCGGCAGGCTGAGGAACCGGGCATCGGGAATCCACAGATTCCGCAGATTACGCAGATAGTCTTAGAGACGAATCAGTTCCAAATGGGAATTCGGACTTGGTTATTGACCGTCGTCGTCGTCGGCCTATACTGAGGTGATGGACAACTACCTTCAGGCCCGCCGGCGTATGGTCGAGGAGCAAATCGCCGTCCGCGGAATCCGTGACCCGCGCGTGCTTGCGGCGATGGTCGCGACACCCCGGCATCTCTTCGTGCCGGAAGGCCAGTGGCACCACGCGTACGAGGACCATCCGCTTCCGCTTGATGAGGGCCAGACGATTTCGCAGCCCTTCATCGTTGCCGCGATGACCGAGGCGCTTGACGTCACACCGGAGAGCAAGGTGCTGGAAATCGGCACCGGGTCGGGCTACCAGACGGCAATCCTCGCCCGCCTCGCCCGAATGGTCTACACCGTAGAGATTATCCAGAGCCTCTCAGTCCGGGCGCGGCTCGTGCTGCAGCGGCTGGACCTGCGTAATGTCCGTTTCCGCATCGGCGACGGCCATCGTGGCTGGCCCGAGTTCGCTCCCTACGACCGGGTAATCGTGACCGCCGCTGCGGAGACCGTTCCGTACCAGTTGGTAGAACAGATGTCTGAAGGCGGAAAGATGGTGGTGCCGGTCGGCCCGGTGGGCGTGCAGGTTCTGACCTTGGGTGTGAAGCACGGCACCAAGCTGGTCCAGCGGCATCTGATGGGCGTAGTATTCGTGCCGTTTGTCCACGACCGGAAACCGGCTGAGAATGGCCGGCCGTAATATGTTGACTGCCTCTGGTTTTGACCTATGATATGGCGCCTCAGCGTTAAGCGTTCGGCCTGAAGCATGAGGCGCACATTTCGGGGCGTAGCGCAGCTGGTTAGCGCGCTTGGTTCGGGACCAAGAGGCCGCTGGTTCAAATCCAGTCGCCCCGACTATTCCAAGGCAGCAGACGAAGTCAGAAGCCAGAAGCTAGAAGTCAGACTGCAGAAGTTCGAACACCGCGCCACTGGAGCACTTGAGCACTAGAGCACTCTCCTCGACAAACCTGACCCCGGCGGTCCTGATAGCCAAAGAAGAAATCGAGAAGCGGGTGCGGGAACTGGCCGACCAGCTCTCGGTCGAGTATGCGGGTCGGGAGTTGCTGGTCGTGGGAATCCTTAAGGGCTCGTGGGTATTCCTTGCGGACCTTGTCCGCATGATGACTGTGCCGGTCATCATCGACTTCATGACTGTGTCGAGCTACGGCGCGAGCACCAAGACGTCGGGTGTGGTCAAAATCGTGCTGGACCTGAGATGCCCGATTGAGAACCGCGATGTCCTGGTGGTAGAAGACATTCTTGATTCCGGCCTGACCCTTAAGTACATCGTTGACAACCTGAAGCTCAGGAAGCCGAAGAGCCTGAAGATTGTGGCGCTGATGGACAAGCCGGACCGCCGGCGCGTGGACATCAAAGCTGACTACGTGGGCTTCGCGGTGCCGGACAAGTTCGTCGTCGGGTACGGAGCCGACTACGCCGAGCGGTTCCGCAACCTGCCGTACATCGGATACATTGAGGAGAATAATGAATAGAGAAGTGAGAATGGTGAAGGCGAAGTGGAAAGTGGAAAGTGGAAAATCCCAAGTCAGGACTTCGCCATTTCCACTTTCTCCTTTCTCCTTCACGGTGGAGCCGAAGGCGAAAGGATGAAGGATGAAGGCTGAAGGCGGAAAGAAGAAGCACAAGGAGAGTTCGGGTCTTCCGGCGCTGCTGGCCGTGGCGCGGGGCGACGAGCCGGCCGACCTGATTCTGGCGAACGGTCAGGTCGTCAACGTCTTCACCGGCCAGGTGAGCCGCGCCAACGTAGCGGTCAAAGACGGTAGAATCGCCGGGGTCGGGCCGGAGTACCACAAAGCACTTGAGGTCTTCGATCTTTCCGGCCAGTACGTGCTGCCCGGGTTCATTGATGGCCACATCCATATCGAGAGCTCGCTGTTGTCGATGCGCGAGTTCGCGCGGCTGGCCCTGATTCATGGTACCACGACGGTCATCGCCGACCCGCACGAGATTGCCAACGTGCTGGGCGTCGCCGGCGTGAAGTACATGCTGAAGGCCAGCGAGGGCATGCCGCTGGAGGTTCTCCTGATGGCTCCGTCCTGCGTGCCGTCGACGAACATGGAGACTTCCGGTGCTTGCCTGTCGGTAAAGGATACCGCCGTGCTGCTCAAGTTGCCCCGCGTTATCGGCCTGGCCGAGATGATGAACTATCCCGGGGTCGCTTTCGGCGACAAGGAAGTGCTGTCCAAGCTGCTTTTGGCAAGGGATGCGGGCAAGCCAATTGACGGCCATGCGCCGGGAGTAGTCGGCCAGCTCCTGCAGGCGTACGTCGCGGCCGGCGTCGGTTCAGACCATGAATGTGTCGGGCCGCACGAGGCGCAGGAGAAACTGGGCGCGGGCATGAGGCTGATGGTGCGCGAAGGTTCGGCCGCGAAGAACATGACCGGGCTGCTGCCGATAGTCAACGACTTCAACATGCGCCGGTGCTGCTTCGTTACCGACGACAAGCACCCGGAGGAGTTGCTGCACCATGGATACCTGGACGCGACCCTGCGCAAAGCCGTTGCCCAGGGCATGAACCCGGCGGCAGCGGTCCAGATGGTGACGCTCAACCCGGCCGAGTTTTTTGGGCTCAAAGATAAGGGCGCGGTCGCGCCCGGGTACTCGGCCGACCTCGTGGTCGTCGGTGACCTGCTTCGGTTCAACGTGCGGATGGTTCTCAAGAACGGCAAGCCGGTCGCACAGGATCGGAAGTTGCTGGTGAAGCTGCCGGACTTCAAGGACAAGAACGTAACCGGCACGGTAAACGTCGGCAACCTGACCGCCAAGAGTTTCGCCATCAAGGCGC
This sequence comes from Caldifarciminota bacterium, assembly GCA_026397595.1. Lineage (GTDB taxonomy): Bacteria > Hydrothermota > Tepidihabitantia > Tepidihabitantales > Tepidihabitantaceae > UBA2258. The sequence goes on along the minus strand of JAPLUO010000239.1, from coordinate 2,423 downwards.
AAGGCGATCTCTGTCGGGTCATCCGGCTTGTGCCTGACCAGATTATCACTGAGAAGCACGTGCTCGCGCCCACGGTGCAGAAGGGCCTGGTCGTCGCCGACCCGGAGCGCGACATCCTGAAACTGGCCGTCATCGAGCGGCACAAGGCAAGCGGTCGCATCGGTCTCGGCCTGGTCTCGGGCTTCGGCCTGAAGAAGGGCGCTATCGGTACGACCGTTGCGCACGATTCGCACAACATCATCATCGTCGGCACCAACGACGCGGACATGCTCAAGGCCGCGAAGGAACTGAAGCGAATGGGCGGCGGCTACGTGGCGGTTGCCGGCGGCAAGGTCGCGGCCAGCCTGCCGCTGCCGATTGCGGGACTGATGTCGGACCGGCCTGCCGAAGAGGTGGCCGAGAGTCTTTCGAAGCTGCTGGACAAGGCTCAGGTCTGGGGGGCGCGCATCGCCAATCCCTTTGTCACACTTTCGTTCCTGGCTTTGCCGGTCATTCCCGAGTTGAAGCTGACGGACAAGGGCCTGGTGGACGTCGCCAGCTTCAAGATTGTCAGTCTTTTTGAGTAGCACGTGTGAGGCAACGAAGAACCGCCAAGGCCGCCAAGAACGCCAAGAGGCAAGGAAGAAGCGGCTCCCACAATCGTCAATCGTCAATCGACATTCGTCAATAGAGTAGGAGGCCAAATGGCTAATGAGTACAAGAACTTCATCAACGGCAAGTTCGTGCCTGCGAAGTCAGACAAGACCTATGAGAATCGGAACCCGGCGGATACCGATGACCTGATTGGCCTGTTCCCGTCGTCCGACGCGTCCGATGTGTCCGATGCCGTAGCTGCTGCCAAGGCAGCCTATCCGAAATGGAAGGCGATGCCGGCACCGGCGCGCGGCGAAATCATGCGCCGGGCAACCGAGAAGCTGATTGTCCGCAAAGAAGAATGCGCGAAGATAATGACCCGCGAGATGGGCAAGGTGCTCAAGGAGACGCGCGGGGACGTGCAGGAGGCGATTGATACCGGCCTGTACGCGGCGGGGGAGAGCCGCCGGCTTTGGGGTACGGTCGTCCCGAGCGAACTTGCCAACAAGATGGCCTATGTCACGCGGCAGCCGATGGGCGTCTGGGGCATGATATGCCCGTGGAACTTCCCGATGGCGATACCTTCATGGAAGCTCTTCCCGGCGCTTACCTGCGGCAACACCGCGGTCATCAAGCCCGCGACCCTGACCCCGGCTTCGACGCACGAGTTCGTCGCGGCCCTGGCAGAGGCGGGCATACCGGCAGGCGTCGTGAATATCGTCTATGGAGCCGGCGCGGCCGTAGGCGAGGCGTTGCTGCAGAGCCCGGATGTGAGCGGCGTGTCGTTCACCGGCTCGTCCGAAGTCGGCCGCCGCATCGCCGAGGTCTGCGGCAGGAGCCTGAAGCGCTGCTCGCTCGAACTGGGCGGCAAGAACGCGGAGATAGTGCTCGATGACGCGGATTTGGACCTCGCGCTTGAGGGCGTGCTCTGGGGCGCGTTCGGCACCACAGGCCAGCGTTGCACCGCGACCTCGCGGCTCATCGTACAGGCCGGGGTCTATGATAAACTGGTCGGCATGGTGGTTGAGCGGGCGAATAAGCTCAAGGTCGGGAACGGGCTCGACGAGAGCAACGAGGTCGGACCGTGCGTGAGCGACGGCCAGCGCAAGACGGTTCACGGCTACGTCGAAATCGGCAAGAAGGAAGGCGCGAAACTGCTCTGCGGCGGCGAGCCGCTCAAGGGCGGCGCGTACGACAAAGGCTTCTTCTACATGCCGACCGTGTTCGGCGACGTGACCCCGAACATGCGGATTGCCCGGGAAGAGATTTTCGGGCCGGTCCTGTCGTGCATCAAGGTCAGGGACTTCGACGAGGCGGTGAAGGTGTTGAACGACACGCCGTACGGGCTGTCCTCATCAATCTACACGCGCAATGTCAACCTTGCGATGAAGGCCATCGAGGTGCTGGAGGCGGGCATCACCTACGTCAACGCGCCTACCATCGGTGCTGAGTGTCACATGCCGTTCGGCGGAGTGAAGGATACGGGCAACGGCCACCGTGAAGGCGGCTGGACCGCGTACGACATCTTCTCCGAACCGAAGACGGTCTATATCGACTACTCGGGCGCGCTGCAAAAGGCGCAGATAGACAACGCCGAGTATTAAGGTTTGACGCAAAGCGCAACCGGGGCGGCACGTGTCGCCCCGGTTGCTTTCTGCGCCCTGGCGGGACATGACCGCGAATCCGTGGACTGTCCCTTGGGATTCGCCGGGTCGCGTCCCGTCCCTTCCGTGCCGCACACGCGGCTTTGGAGTGCGGGAGCGCAGCTCCCGCCTTTCCACCCGACAGACCACGCGCAAAGATGGGGCTGCCACCGCGCCGACCAACGCAGCAGTCATCGCAGCCGCCAA
>JAPLUO010000477.1 GCA_026397595.1 Caldifarciminota bacterium | reverse complement strand
TCACGATGCGAGGGGAGCGAGGCTGGGACCACGAAGCGATGACCATATCGATGGCGACCAAGCCGCTTAAAGGCCGTAACCTCAGACTACTCGTACCCCACAATCCCTGGTGGCTGGGGGAGTAAAGTGCATACCCACTTTGGCTGATTGTCTTTCTTTCAGCCAAGACTAGAGAACGAGGAGATGGAAGATGACAGAAAGCAAGAAAGAGTGGCATAAGCCGGAATTGACTGTCGTGGTGCGGGGCAAGCCGGAGGAGGCGGTATTGGGAGGCTGCAAGACCGTCGGACCGAGTGCCGGTCCGACGGTAGGCGAGCAGTTTTGCATCTACCCCGACACGTGCCCACTGTGCAACGCCGACACCCCGAGCTAGCCCCATTACCCCTTGATCCCTTGGGTTTTGGCCCTTGGGAATCCGTGAGGGAAGGCGGGGTTTACGGACCCTGCCGCGGTATGCAAGGAGTATGAACTTCTCCGGCTAATGAAAGGGGCGGGCGGGGTCCTACAGAAGGGTTGCTGCCCGTTCTGCCAGGCTCTGTAGGTAAGGACGAATGTCCTACGTAAAGAAGTTGAGGCCCCATGAACACAACATCTGGCACGGCAAGCGGCCGCTGCTGGGCCGGATTGACATCGAGCTGACCGAGCGGTGCAACAATAACTGCATCCACTGCTGCATCAATCTTCCGGAAGACGCCGCCGACGCCCAAAGCCGGGAGGTGGGCTCGGATTCCGTCAAAGACGTATTGACGCAGGCTGCCGACTTGGGGTGTCTGACCGTCCGCTTTACCGGCGGCGAACCGCTCTTGCGCGAAGACTTCGAGGAGCTCTACTTGTTCGCCCGACGACAGGGAATGAAGGTGCTGCTATTCACTAACGCCCGGTTGGTCACGCCTCAGCTTGCCGATCTCTTTGCCCGCGTTCCGCCCGGCGAGCTGGTCGAGGTCACGGTCTACGGCATGAAGCCGGAGTCTTACGAAGCCGTATCCCGGGTGCCGGGTTCGTACGCCGAGTTCCGCCGGGGTGTAAACCTGCTGCTTGACCGCCGGGTGGGGCTCGTCGTGAAGGGCGCTCTGCTGCCGCCGAATCGGGGCGAGATGGATGAGTTTGAGGCCTGGGCTGCGACGATTCCCGCCATGGACCACCCGCCCGGTTACTCAATGTTCTTCGACCTGCGAGGGCGCTGCGACTCCGAAGTCAAGAACCGACAGATTGCCGGCCTGCGTCTCTCGCCCGAGGTGGGTACAGCCATCCTTACTCGCCACCGCGAGGCGTACTTCAAGGATATGCGCCAGTTCTGCTCGAAGTTCATGAGGCCTTCCGGAGATAGGCTCTTTGCCTGCGGGGCAGGGCATGGTACGTGCGTCGATGCTTACGGCCGGGCGCAGATGTGCATGATGCTGCGTCATCCGGATACGACCTATGACCTCAAGACCGGTTCACTCCGTGATGCGGTCACGAGCTTCTTCCCGCGCCTGCGGGAAATGAGAGCCACGAACCCCGATTATCTTGCGCGCTGCGCTCGCTGCTTCCTGAAGGGCTTGTGCGAACAGTGCCCGGCCAAGTCCTGGACCGAGCATGGCACGCTCGACACGCCGGTCGAATATCTATGCGAAGTCGCTCACGCACAGGCCCGGTATCTGGGACTGGTCGAGCCAAACGAGCAGGCCTGGACCGTGACCGAATGGCGAGCGAGGATCGAACGCTTCTGCAGCAGCGTCGGGACCTGACGTACCGTTCCATGGCCATTCCCTACACTAAGCGGACTCGATTGCCAGAGCTTGAGCTTTGGACGCGGATTAGGGACAGGCGAGTGCCTCTGGACTTCCAACTGGAGCTCACAGCACGCTGTAACAACGACTGCCGACACTGCTATATCTGCCTGCCGGCAGGTGATGCCTTCGCCAAGTCGAAGGAGCTCACTCTGGATGAGATCAGGCGCATCGCGTCTGAGGCAGTCGCGATGAGCGCAGTATGGTGCCTGGTCACCGGCGGCGAACCCCTGCTGCGGGAGGACTTCGAGGAAGTCTACGTTATGCTCAAACGCTTGGGCCTCCTCGTGTCGGTCTTTACAAACGCCTGTCTGGTTACGCCCCGGCACGTCGAGTTGTTCCGAAAGTACCCGCCGCGCGACGTTGAGGTGACGATGTACGGTGCAACCGAAGCCACCTACGAGCGGGTCACGCGACGTCCGGGCTCGTTTCAGGCCTTCGTGCGCGGTTTGGACCGGCTGCTCTCAAGCGGCGTCAAAGTGCGCCTGAAGGCAATGGCCCTGCGCTCCAATGTCCATGAATTGCAGGAGATAGCCCGTTTCTGCCGCGCCCGGACCAAGGACTATTACCGGTTCGACCCGCTCCTGCACCTGCGCTTTGACCGCGACCCGGCACGCAACGCGGAGATTCGGGCCGAGCGCCTCAGCCCGGATGAGATTGTGGCGATTGAGCGTGCCGACAAGGAACGTTTCGGGGCTTTGCAGAAGGGCTGCGACAAACTCATCCTGCCCGAGATGGCACACGCGGGCTGCAACCACCTCTTTCACTGCGGTACGGGCAACGGCAGCTTCACAGTGAGCTACGACGGCCGGTTCCGCCTCTGCTCGTCGCTGTGGCATCCAGACACGGTCTATGACGACCTGCGCCACGGTACGCTCGCCGAGGCCTGGACACAGCACATTCCCCGGGTGCGCGACCTACGTTCTAGTCGGGAAGAGTTCCTGAAACGTTGTCGCGTCTGCCCGATTATCAATCTCTGCCTCTGGTGCCCGGCACACTCGTATCTGGAAACCGGCGAGATGGATACCGTGGTAGACTACTTCTGCCGGGTCGCCCACGCCCGGGCGGAGTCGCTGCAGGCGCACCGCAACGGAGGAGCAGCCGATGAACGCCGATGAGCGCAGGCGAAGATGTAGCTTGCCCGAGGCAATTGGCGTCCTGCCGAGATTCCGAGGGCAGGATACCCGAGTCGAGACACAGAAGTCTGCGAGTCCGCAGTGACAGTACCCCTAGAAGTCCGGCCGGAAACCGGGGGTCTGGGGCACGCGACCCCGAGCTGACGCGGGGAAAACGAGACGTTGTCGCCGTTTCACCTCGCCGATGAGATTCGGCACGAAAAGCAGGAGAAAAGTCAGTTGTAGCAGCAGAC
>JAPLUO010000216.1 GCA_026397595.1 Caldifarciminota bacterium | reverse complement strand
AGCTTGAAGAGATGTCTGAGGAAAGAAGAACGCTCCACGCAGCTATGCAAGTTGGTATATACACACTCCATTCGCATAAGTAGCACAATCTGAACAACTTGGCCAGAAAACGCGCGAGAAAGTGGGAAAGTCACGCTAGGCTGTACACCTGGCCCATCAGCACTTGCCGGTCGTGCAACCCGCCTCCACAGCAACCCGCCGGATAGTTGACACCCGATGCCCGTGGACTAGAATCAATGAGTCCGCAGATTCGGCAAGCGATCGGTCGAGAGTAGGCAGCGCGGCACATTCAGCTCTCCGGGAAGACCACTGATGCCTCCCGGCATGCTGATGATACGTCCGCAGCGACACTTACCGTTCCTGAATGAGCGGCAATCGACAAGGAGATGTGTATGCGATCCAGATCTTCGTTTGTGGCCTCCGTAGTTCTCTTTCTTCCCGTAGCGCTGTTTGCGTCGGTGCCGTGTACGCTTCCCAGCGGCATCGAGAGGCTGCCCAACGGCAATACGCTTATCACTGAATCCGGATCGATGAACCAACCTAACGCCAGGGTGATTGAAGTCGACAGCATCGGACGACTGGTGTGGGCGTACGTGCACTCTGACATCCAGTGGGCGCATACCGCCCGCCGCACTGCCGACGGGAACACGCTTATCACTGCCACGGACAGCAACCGCGTTCTCGAAGTCAATGCCCGGGGCGACGTGGTCTGGGAGATGAGATCGGGCCTGGACTACCCGAACGAAGCCTACCGGCTCGCCAACGGCAACACGCTTATCACCGACCGGGACCACGACCGGGTCATCGAAGTCGACCCCAGCCGCAACGTGGTCTGGAGCTACGCCAATCTGAGCGGGCCGCACAACGGCAACCGGATTGCCGACAGCAATACCCTCATCAGCAACTCAGACCAGAACAAGGTAGTGGAGGTAGACTCGGCGGGCCAGATTGTCTGGCAGTACGGAACCGGCCTGTCCTGGCCGCGCAGCGTACAGCGTCTATCCGACGGCCACACGCTGATAGCCAGCAGCAGCAACAACCGAGTCATCGAGGTTGACTCGGCCGGCACGGTCGTCTGGTCACTTACCTCCGGGGTGTCAATGCCGTACATGGCGACGCGTCTCGCCAACGGCCACACCATGATCTCCACCGGCGCGCGTGTCATCGAAGTTGACTCGGCCAAGACCACAGTCTGGCAGTACCCACCGACGATGGCGTCCGCGGTGGTCGTCGAGACGCTCCGGGTTGTCAACCCGACGTCCGGTTGCAGCCTCTACGTCCATGTCCATCGCCCGACAAGCGCCGGACCGGCCGCCCCGGTGCCCGGGGTCGTGCTGGTCCCCGACCTCAGCAGCGCGGGCACTACGTTCGACCAGAACGGCCTCGCCAACCAAATCGCGTCCGATGGGTTCGCGGTTCTCCACTTCGACGCGGACGGCCGGGGCCGGAGCAGCGGCACCGAGGACTACGATGGTCACGTGCATCAGGACGGGCTTGCCGAGTGCGCCGCTGTGCTCGCGTCGCGGCCCTACGTTGACTCGGAGAACCTCGGCATCTACTCGCGTGGCTACGGCATCGTAATGGCCACCGGCATGGTCGCCCGCCACGAGACGCCGAGCGTCAAGTTCCTGATGGACTGGGAAGGTCCGTCCGACCGGTACCAGACCTCGAGCGACTCCGGCGGCCACGTGCCGGTCCCGGTAGACTCGGAGTCATTCTGGCTCGAGCGCGAGGCCGGCCGGTTCATCAAGAACGTACCCGGGGCCTACCTTCGCATTCAGACTGCGACGGACTACACCGGTCGCATTCCGGACAATCACCACGCCATCGCGCTTATTGACAGCGCCACCGCGGCCGCGTACGGCGGTTCCGGTATTGCGACATGGACGCGGGTCAACGACTCGGTGATGAACCCCGAGAACAAAACCTACACCGTGTCCGATCCGCCGCTCTGGATTCCCGAGGCCGAGGAACGCCACCTCATCTGCCGTGAGCTCCTCTATCTTCACGAACTCGCCGGCAGCGACTTCACCGGCGTCGCCACTAACTCGTCGCTCATCGTTCATCGTCCATCGTTCTCCGTCTTCCCCAATCCCTGTCGCTCTTCCGCGGTCCTGCACTTGACCGCTGGTTCACTGGACCACTCGACCACTCTCCGTGTCTTCGATGCCTCCGGCCGCCTCGTTCTCTCTCAACCCATTCCCTCTTCATCCTTCATACTTCACCCTTGCGCGCAGGCGTCTACGTACTGCGCCTCGACTCAAACGGTCGTCTTGCGACCGCCCGCCTGGTTGTAGACTAGAAGACCCGGCTAGAACCGCCAGCAGACAGACACCAACCCGTGCAGCGACAGGTTTGGCACGTTGGCGCTGCCGTCGACAATCGGAACGCGTGCCCACGCGCCGACGAGTTTGCCTTCGAACCCGGCACAGAAGCGATGGCTGAGGCCCAGCCATTTGCTGACGCTGAGCTGCGCCGCAGGCCCGGAAACGTACCACCCGAGGATTCCGCCGGTTTCGGGGAACCGCAGCCCGCGGACCGTTGACTCGGGATGCGCCAGCAGGATTCCGGCACCGGCACGGAACGCGACGCCCCATTCCTCACGAACCAGGTTCAGCAGAATCGGGTTGTACCCGTGCGTGATCTCGAACGTATCGACCTCCGGCGGCCGATTGACAAGGTACAGCTTGTGATGGATCAGCTCCAACTCATAGGCCCACGCCCTGCGTCTCACGCCGAGCTTGATGTCGTAGTACGGGACCTCGGTAAACGGCTTCGTGTCATACCGGGCCACAAGCTTGATGTCGGGCGAGCCGTTCTGGCTGATGACCAGCCGCGTCCGGACGTTATACTGCAGGCCGGTCGCGACCGAGATGTACGGATGGAAGCGTGCGGCCGGCACCAGAGCGGGGTCGAACGGAGAGACCGTGAAGCCCGCAACTGCCAGCAGAACGGTAACTAACGCGCTCACAAAGGCGTAGAGTATGCCTGAGGCCCGGTCAACAGGCAAGCACGACGGCTATACCTGCTACCGGGCCATCGCCCGCTTTTTCCACGCGGCGGGCATCTTCTCGATGGCGTAGCGCAGGGCCGTGCGCGGCATCCGGTCCTTGCGCGCCATCACGAAGTCGAACACCTCGCGCGGCCGCTTGTTGGCAATCTCCTTCAGCATCCAGCCGTAGCCTTTCTGGACCATGTCGTCCGTGTCCTCGAGCAGGACCTCAGCGACCTTGTAGGCGGAATCTACCGCGATGCCATTCCGGTTCGGGATGATGTGGGCGACTGCCGATGCCCGACGCAGCCAGCGGTTCCTCGACCCGGCCCACGCCCGCACCTTCGGCAGAAACTCGGGGTACTTCACCAAGAACTCGCCCAGCGCCCCTCCGCAAAGCGTGTCGCACGCGGCCCAATTCGAGACGTACTTCTTCAGCCATGTCTCGAATATACGAAAGTCCGAAGGCTCAGACTTTGCGACGAGTCGACCCGACCAGTTGAAGGCGATACCGTGCTCCTCGTACTTCGTACCCTGATGCAGCAACTCGCATATCTCAAGAATCTCGCGCTTGGGCAGATGCTTGACCTTCTTGAAGTACTCTTGTGATATCCTGCGTGCGTCCGCAGTCCTCACGCCGTAGACCTCTATCGGCTCCTTGAAGAACCGCCTGATAGACTCACGGTGCTTCGGGTCTGCCGCCGCCTCAAACTCACGCACTATGGCCGCAGCCAACTCGCTCGGCTTGACCTTCACGGTTACGCGTTCCGCCTTCAGTCTTCTGACCTCAGTTGTCATTTCACTCCCTCTGCCCGCCCCGTATCAACTCCAGCGCCTTCTCAATGTACTCATCCCGTCCCTCGCGTACGGCCGCGAGTGTCCGCTCCAGCGGCACGGTCGGCTGGATGCCGATGAGGTGGTGCTGTGACCCGTCGAACTTCGTCACCTTCATCCCGGTCCACCAGAATGTGTACCCGCCCGGCAGGTCAATAGGGTTGATGTTGCCGTTGGTGCCTGCGGTCGGCCCACCCACTATCTCGGCCAGTTTGAACCCGTCGATGTAGCCCATGAAGCTCTCCGCGTAGGACGCCGCCTCGCCATCGGTAAGGAACACGACCTTCCCGGTGATGTGCGGCTTCTTCGGCTGCAGGGAAGTCCAGCCTATTCCGTCCCAGCCCACGATTCGCTCGTGGTCAGGATAGGTGATGCGCGGAATCCACATCCACGCCTCTCCCCTCTGTTCCTTACCGGTGAGCAGATGGCTGATGACGTCGTGATTGCCGTTCGGGTAGCCACGCAGGTCGAACACGACGCCTTTGGCTCTTGCCAGTCTGTCCATGACCGAGTCGATGGTCGGCATCGGCGCGCGGGTCAGGTCAACGTACCAGATGCCCTTCGCCAGTTGCCGGATGCTCTCGCCTTGGTCAGGCGGCACCAGCACCGCTGGCGTCTTGACAGCCGTGCCGGACGCGGCTACGGTATCCTTCCCGCGCACAACAAGGAACCGGAACGTATCGCCAACCGGGCCCCTGAGTGTCCTCTGGACGCTGCGGATTTGACGGAACTGGGGCGACCCGGAAGAGATTCGCATCTGTTCGGCAATCGCCTCCTGGATGGGTCTCCCATTTATCTCCAGGACTTCGTCACCCTTGCGAAGACCCGCCTCGCTGTCGGCAGCTATGACCGCGACTCTGCCTTCCACCAGTTCGAGCCGGGCGGGGACTTGCCCCCAGGCCCGCGTGGCTGGGTCAGTCACGGACCCGTGCCCATCATAGAGTGCCGCGGCCATCAAGCGCAGCGTGTGGAGGAAATCCGCTCTGTCCTTGTCGGCGCGGGCATGCTCAAGTGCGGAAGTCAGCGCCGAGTCCCAGTTCGCCGGGACCACATCGAAGTAGGGATAGAAGTGCTGTAGGACCGACCAGACGATGACAACATCCCCAAGCCTGACTCCAAGATCTGGGTCGGCCAACGTGTCCCAGTTCACCGCGTCGACGTCTGCCTTCAGACGTTCGAACGATGCAGCATCGGCCCGCGGCAACGTGTGTTCATCCCTGGACCACAAGCAGAGGGGGACGCGGCAACTCAAGCCTCGGTCCAGTGGCTTGTCCACGAACTCACCGGGCTTCGGGCTGCCCGCGAAGGCCGTATCACCCGCGCCGGCCATCACGTGCAGGCACTTGGCCCCGGCAAACGGCTTCTCCTCGGTCTTCTCGGCATGGGCGGCATAGATCCAGACCGGCGATTCCTCGAGCGAAACGCTGTCCTCGAATCCCGGGTCCTTCAGGTCCAGCTTCGACCACGAATCGCCGCTCGAAACCCACCCCTCGAAGTCATCAGCCCACAGCGTGCCGGATAGGCTGGCCGCCACTCCAATTGCGGCCTTAGTCTGTCCGTACGCCAGCGGCGCTTCGACCTCGATGTCCTGCCAAGCCGCGCCTGATACCGGGATGCTCGACGCTCGCGCCATCGCTGTCATTGGGTTCTCGCGCGGGTTGGTGCCTGCCGCGAATACCACCGGCTCGTCGCCCTGTTCGACTCCCTCGACGCGGACCCGGGCCCGCACGCGCAGTCTCCTCCCGGACGCACTGTCGCCCGGTGGCAGGTCGGCAGACTGGAAGACGGAGCGGCCGGCGCGGTCGGCAGAAGTCATCCGGTTCGTGCGCCGGCTGCTGTATGCGCTTGGTTCCTGCAGGCCGACGCCCTGGTGCTGCCAGCACACCGGCCGGCAGGTAGCGCTGTCACCAGGCAGTTTCACCGTACGCGCCTGCATCCCCGCGCCATACACCTGGGCGCTCGGCGCGAGCGGGCCGAACAGACCGGTGAGCGCGATGCGCAGGCTCTTGGCGTCGGCGCAACCGGCGACGCGGCCCGCGCCCAATGCGGCGAACCGGTCCCAGTCAATCAAGCTCGCCTCATCACTCGGGTGGAAGAACCGAACGTAGCCATAGAGCTTGGCAAACGCCCGCAGGTTCGCAACTGTGTCAACCGGGCTCGGAGCCTTGGCCGCAGCCACGGCGGCAAACAAGACCAGCAGCCCTACACACACAACAGTCATCTTTCTCATCGATCCTCCTTGTCTCACGGTCGACTCATCCTATCCAACTGCGCCAATCGGTCCTTCAGGACTTGCTCGTTCGGATGCTTGGCGAGTGCCTCGCGGCAAACCCGCAGGGCGTCAGCCTTCATGTCGTTCGCCAGATACGCCTCGATGACAGTGTCCCAGATGTTCGGGTCATCTGATAGCTCAACCGCCCGTAACGCGTACGCTAGTGCCCTTTTTCTCCGTGTCACCGCGTCTACATGTCCCCGCGTCTCTCCTCCGCTCGTCGCGAGGTTCCACGCGATGCCGTTGAGCTTGCCCGCGAGTTCGGCCTTTGCCCGCTGATACCCGGGGAACCGAACCAGGAATGCCTCGTAGCGCGCGACCTGTGCCGTGTCCGGCAAGTCACGCAGCGAATCGGTCAGGTTAATCCATGCCTTGTACGCATCGGCGTTGAACTTGATGTTGATGCTGTCGCGGTGGGTGTCGAACCACGCCTGCCATTTCGTCTGCACGTAGCGCTCCGAATCCGGCAGGTCGAACCCGGCAAAGGTCGAGACGTAGTTCGGCACGTTCCGGTCGTAGTTGTAGAACGCATCTATCGATGGGAACGACATGGTCTTGATGAGCAGGTCGATGCCCTCGACCTGGTACAGGGCACACAGCGCCCGGCCGCACGCGCGTTGTAGATAGACGTCGTAGGTCCTGGCCGCATTCCGCAGTGGCTCCACGGCACGCGGGTCGCCGAGGCTCCCCATCGCGTCGGCCGCGGCACAGCGAACCGAGGATGTGTGGTCCTCAGCCAACACCCATCGGAACAGTGAGAGGTCCGCGGTATCCGGTTTCACCTTGCCCACCAGCGTCACTGCCATGCGGCGGACGTCCTCACAAGTGTCCTCGGTCGCCAGCTTCCCTGCAATCGGAAGAGCTTTGGCCGACTCAAGCCGGATGAGTGACCGCAGGGCGAACCTACGCACCTGAGCGTTGCTGTCATTCCGTGCGACATCTATCAATGCGCTCTCTGCCTTGCTCACCTTCCACAAACCCAGGTCATCCGCAATCGTGAGCCGCACCTCGGGTTCCCCGGAGCGGAGTAACCCGATGACGAGCGGCAACTCCGAACTACCGATTTGCCCTTGGATGAACCACTGGTGTATGCACTCCAAGGCATCACGCGTGGAGGACAAACCCAAGCCGGCAGCATGGACCACATCAGGCAGCATCACAATGCCTGAGTCAATCACCTGACCAACGGCCCAGAAAAACTGATATGGGTCGCCCCCGAAAAGGAAGAGCGCATTAAACCACCCCGCGTGATTGAAGGGAACCAGCCCGCCACCGAGACTGAGTGGGTTGACTTTGCCGATAACGTCGCCGCCCTTCCATTCCATATCGAGGTGAATGCCGTGGCCAAAGCTGTGGGTTTCGGAGTTGTTCGCGCGGTTGCGCACCTGATAGTCGTCATTGCCGCCTAGATCAAGGCTGATGGCATACGGCCACGCGTTCGGGTCTGACTCGGGCCAGACGCCGCCGAAGCTGTGCCAGTCGTTGAACAGCACGTCACCCTTGGGCCGGTCGCAGATGTACTTGTCGTTACCCTTGTAGTCGATGAAGAGCGAGTACGAGAACGGCTTGCAGCCGGTGCCGTAGGAGGACGTAGCCGACTTGTAGGTATCGTTCCCTTCGTAGTCAATCAGGAACCCGGGTGAGCGGTCCCCGCCGGAGCCGCCTGCTCGAAATCCACCTTCATACACGTCGTTGCCCTTCTTGTCTATCAGTATTGCATTGGTGACGTGAATGCCTGAGCCCTGTCCGGTCCCGCAGACGTAATGGTCGTTGCCCTCGTTGTCCACGAGCACGCCCAGTGACATGATGTACGAACCACCCTGGCAGTTCCAGCCCTTGCTCACGTACTCATCATTACCCTTGTCGTCCACGAGCATTCCGACACCGCCGTAGGCAACGAGCTTCTTCTCCCATGGATACGCGCGGAACGACAGCGCCCCGCCCTGGCCATAGCCGGGAATACCGCCCATCGCGTCCTTCGTCGAGTCGCACGCGAGCCGGTACTTGTCGTTGCCTCCAAGGTCTGAGAGGATACCAAGTCCCAGCGTCGTCGCCGAGCCCTGCCCATTGGAAGCGCAGTCATACACGTCGTCTCCGGAATCGTCGAGCATCATACCCAGCCCGAACATGCCGGCACCCTGGCAGAACGTGTGCGCACTGAACGTATCGTTGCCTGCCTTATCCCAGAGCACGCCGACGCCCATGATACCCACGCCCTGCGAGAAGTGCTTGGCCCTGTAGACATCGTTGCCTGCGAGGTCAACCAGCATGCCAATGCCAAGGAACCCAAACCCCTGCACGTAGCTGGATTGCGGTGCCTCGTACCGGTCGTTACCAGCCAGATCCAAACAGACACTGACCGGCCGGTCAAACGACGTCGCACCAGCGTTGTCAAGATAGACGTCATCTCCACCCAAGTCCACCTGCAACGCCGCGTCGGTGCGCAGCGTGTCCGCGCTGAACCCGGACACGACAATCGGACCAATGGGGCTGTCGAATTCGATAACCGTGTCGGCCTTGGCCCCGGGCCGCAACAGACGGCCCGGACCGAGACGCTGCACTTCCACGACGTACGCGTGAACCGCGGCGGCGAGTGTCTCGAAGCGGATGACCGGCTCGTAGCACGGGAATCGACGGGCCCGGGCGATGAAGTCCATTTGGCCATCGGTGTTGCCGGTCAAATCCGCCATCCGTTTGCCGTCAGGCGAGAGGTAGTACCCCGGATTCGCACGGAAGAAGACGCTGTCTTCACCCGTCAGTCCGCGCTTGGCCCAACGTAGACGACCGTCTGCCTTCTCCAGGGCATCATAGAGAGCAGCAAAGGCGCGCAGGTGCTCCGGCGATAGCCATGCCCCGAGGTGCTGCTCGACGAACACCCACACGCTCGTGTCACCCGGAGATGGTGGTCGGCGCCGGTGTTCGCTCCATGCGAGGATCTCGACCGCTGTCGGTGCCACGCCGGCAGGGCCGTCTGTTCGCTGCCCGCTCACAACCAGGCTGGAGATACTCTCGGCCCATTGCTTCATGAAGAGGGGCCGGCTCGCGACAAGGTCAATGACATCAAATCTGCAGCAGTAGCGGTAGCCGCCTTCCCAGCCGCGTGGCAGTTCGACGTTCCGCACGTCCAGCCCGATTCTCGCCCCCGCATAGTCCAGCGGATTGCCAATGGACTCGACCGGGATTCGACCTTCGAGCTTCGGACTTCGTCCTTCCCCGATGGGAATCGGGGATGGGTCTTGCTCAAACCACGTCGAGAACGGATACGGCTCGACCTTTGCCGACGCGACCGAACAGAACAGAACCGCCAGGACCGCCAGGGGACGCCAAGGACGTTGGAGCATTCTCATGATTGAAGTCACTATGCCGCTACAAACGCTCAGTGTCAAGCAACGCACTCGGCCGCCGCACCGTCAAGTCTGCCCCGGAACTGCGCGGCGAATCAGGCCAGCAGGTTTCCCTGCTTGTCCTTGAACTTGCCGATGGCAATCATGATGATGTCAATCAGGACGCCGATGCCGAACACGCCAACGGTCAGGAGCCAGACGATGCCTGACCCGACCTTGCCCACATAGAACCGGTGTACACCGAGCCATCCGAAAAAGATGCACAGTAGCAGCGCGGTTATCTTGCTCTTGCTCGACACGCCCTCAGCCGGGGCAGCATTCGGTTCAGCCATTCAGGTCTCCTCTTGAGTTATTACGCCGAGCATGAAATGTTTGACAGTTCTTGACGTCATCCCTGAGTATCCTTATACCCTGTCACCCTGAGCGTAGCGAAGGGTCTTTGCACTCGAAGATTCTTCGGCGTCGAACGCCTCAGAATGACAAACATTTCCTGCTCTCGTTAGTAGTGTTGAGTTCTCGACAGACTACCTCTATTATTCACACCCTGCCTGACATGTCAAGCCACGTCAGGCCGCCAGGCCGCGAACTCCGAGGTGCACTGTGGACAGCGCGTCGCCTTGACCGGAATCGTCGAGTAGCAGCGAGGACACTGCTTGGTCGTGGCCGCAACCGCGACCACTGCCTTGGTGCGCCGCAATTGGCTTACTCCTTTGACAAGGAGAAACGCGGCAAAGCCGACAATGCCTTGGCCGCGCCGAGGCTCGCGTAGGGCGCCGCGGTCTTGCCCTCGCGGAGCACGACGAACAAGTTGGTGAAATCCGCCCTGCCGAGCAGCAGGCCGATGGGCGGCATTACCACGTCATTGACGAACGAGTTGACGATGGCGCCGAACGCCACGCCGATAATGATGCCCACGGCCATGTCTATCACATTGCCCCGGACGATGAACTCTCTGAACTCCTTGACCATGCAGAACCTCCTTATGGTTAGCGGGCGACCGGTAGGCCGAACCCGCTGGGCCAGACCTACCGGGACTAGACAGAGTATCCAACGACTCAAGCTCCGTGTCAAACTGCCGCACCGCACGCCGCCGTACAACCCGGCCGGTATCATTCTCCCGGATGCAGCCGCTCGGCCCGGCCGGTCCGAGCAATACTACTGAGGCGCTCGACCGGCACACGCCAACGGCGCCGGGGTGGTTTCGAATCTTCCTCTTGCCTGACCGGCCTGCGTCCGTTATACTGGCAATCCGCAAAGGCAGACATTGCCAATTCATCAGTCTTTCTCAGTTAAGGTTCCAGCACGCGCCGCACGAGTTCTCGCCGGCTTCAACCGGTGCTTGAGCTTTGCCCGCGTTCCGGGTCAACGGCGGAGGTCCACTTGAAAATCTTCATTGATTCTGCTGACATAAACGAAATACGCGAGGTTGCCGGATGGGGCATCCTCGACGGCGTTACCACCAACCCGTCGCTGGTCCGCAAGACCGGCCGGCCGTTCCGGGAATGCGTTCAAGACATCTTGAGCGCCGTCGACGGCCCGGTTTCCGTCGAGGCCATCTCGACCGATTCGAGCGGGATGATAAAGGAAGGCGAGGACTGGGCCAAACTCGACCCGGACAAGGTAACGGTCAAAATCCCGATGACGGTGGAGGGCCTGAAGGCGGTGCGCGGCCTTACCGAGCGCAGCATCAAGACTAACGTCACGCTGGTCTTCTCGATGAACCAGGCCTTGCTCGCGTCCCGCGCCGGGGCGACGTTCATCTCACCCTTCGTCGGCCGGCTCGACGACATCTCGCACGACGGTATGGACCTGGTTCACGACATCGTCGGGATGATCGACGACTACGGGTTCGACACCGAGGTGATTTCCGCCAGCATCCGCCACCCGCTGCACGTCATCGAGTCAATCCGTGCCGGCTGCCACATCGCGACCATCCCCTACGACATCCTCGTCAAGATGACCAAGCACCCGCTCACTGACGCCGGCATCAGGAAGTTCTACGAAGACTACCAGAAGATACCCGGAACCAAGAAGAGTGAATAGAGAATTGAGAATTGTGAAAGACGGATTCGGATTTCACTATTCATTATTCACCTTCCATAACTTCCTGTCCGCATTTCACTATTCACTGTTCTCAATTCACTATTTGCCTGAAGGAACGGAGGGATAATGCCAATAGTTGACTCCAAGGCCGGCACCCACGGAAAGACGGCGGGCCTGGGCGAGCTGGTCCAGGCCGCGAACATGATGCGCGGGTATGACCTGGTTGCGCTCTGCGCCGCCGGTTCCGGCCATGCCGGCGGCACGCTCTCGATAATGGACATCACCGCCGCGCTCTACCTGGCAGTTGCCCGGCACGACCCACAGAACCCGAGTTGGCCCGACCGGGACCGGATTATCTGGTCAACCGGACACAAGGCGCCGTCGCTCTACGTGGGCCTCGGCATTTCCGGCTACTTCCCGATTGAGGAAGTAGTCCTGCTGCGCAAACTCTATTCTCCGTTTCAGGGTCACCCTCACTGGCTGAAGCTGCCCGGGGTCGAAGTCTCGTCCGGCTCGCTCGGCCAGGGCCTGTCGATTGCCGCCGGCATCGCCCGTGCCGGCCGGATGGACAAGAAAGACTACCGCGTCTATTGCCTGACCGGCGACGGCGAGCACCAGGAAGGCCAGATATGGGAAGCAGCGATGGAAGCCGGCGCGTGGGGTCTGGACAACCTCTGCTGCATCCTTGACAAGAACCGGCTCCAGATTGACGGCCCGGTCAAGGAAGTGATGAACATCGACCCAATTGCCGACAAGTACCGCGCCTTCGGCTGGAACGTCATCGAGATTGACGGCCACAACATGCAGCAGATTCTCAAGGCATTTGAGAAGGCGGCTCTGACCAAAGGCCAGCCGACGGTCATCGTCGCCAACACGACCAAGGGCAAGGGCGTTGACTTCATGGAGAACCAAGCCGGCTGGCACGGCAAGGCTCCGAACAAGGAGCAACTGGTGCAGAGCCTGAAGCAGCTTAACCTCGACTTCCGCATTGACTACGAGAAGCTGCTCAAGAAGGCCGCCGACTACCAGGTAGAGGTCACGGCCAAGCTGATGGCCAAGGTGCCCAAGTTCAACAAGGACTACTTCTGGAACCAACAGCCGACCATGAAAGCCGAGATGAAGGCGACCCGCATCGGCTTCGGCGACGCCCTGCAGGAAGCCGGCGCCGACAAACGCACCGTCGCAATCGGCGCCGACATCTCCGGCTCTATCGCCATCTCCAAGTTCTTTGAATGCGACCCGGAACGCTGCGACCGCTGGATTTCGGTCGGCATCGCCGAACAGTCGGGAACAGCGCTGGCGGGCGGCCTTGCCAAAGAAGGCAAGCTGCCCATATTCGGAACCTACGGCGTATTTGCTGCCGGCCGCAACCTCGACCAGATTCGCACGACCGTCTGCTACGGCAACTTCGACGTACTCATTGCCGGCGCCCACGGCGGCGTCTCGGTCGGCCCGGACGGCGCGACCCACCAGGCGCTTGAGGACCTGTTCCAGATTTGCGGCCTGCCCAACATGCAGGTATCGGTCCCGTGCGACGCGCTGGAAACCCAGCGCGCAACGGCGCACATGCTCTTTCAGATCAAGGGCCCGAAGTATCTCCGCTTTGCCCGCGAGGCCACTCCGGTCATCACCCGGCCTGAAACGCCCTATGTCTGGGGCGTGCCGAACGTCTATCGCTACCGGGGAGAGCAGCCGAACTTCATCGATGCCTTTGAGGTCAAGCTAGCGACCGACTACAAGGGCGAAAACGAGAACCTGACCATCGTCGCCTGCGGTCCGATGGTGCCGGAGGCGATGCGCGCCGCTTGGATTCTGAAGGAGGACTTCGGCATCGAGACCAGGGTCATCAACATGCACACGCTGAAGCCGTTCAACCCCGCGGCGCTGGTGCAGGCGGCGCTCGAAACCGGCATTATCGTCACGGCCGAGGAGCACCAAATCGGCGGCCTCGCCAACTGGGTGTCGCACGCGCTTCACGTCGCGCCCGAGCTCTACGGCCACCCGGTCGCCTTCGGCTCAATTGGCGTCAAGGATCGGTTCGGCGAGTCCGGCCAGCCGTGGGAGTTGATGTGGGAGTTTGAGGTCTCGGGCGAGCACATCGCGGCTAAGGCCAAGGAGCTGTACGACTTCGCGCAGGTCCACAAGGCCAAGCAGGTGTCCCCAAAGCCGAAGAAGCCCGCCGCCCCAAGGAAACCCGTGGCGAAGAAGGCCAAACCCGCCGACTCTGCGCCCGGGGCCGAATAGCAGGAGAATAGGATGAGACTCGCTGACCGGATGAGCCGGCTCGGAACCGAAACCGCGTTCGACTGCCTCTGCCGCGCCAAGGCCTTAGAGTGCAAGATGGACGTGGTTCACCTCGAAATCGGCGAGCCGGACTTCGACACGCCCAGGCACATCCGTGAAGCCGCGAAGAAAGCGCTTGACGAAGGCTACACCCACTACGGCCCGTCCGCCGGCCTGCCCGAACTCCGCGCTGCGGTCGCGAAGTACGCAGGAGACCTCCGCGGCATGCACATCAACCCCGAGCAGGTCGTCATCACACCGGGCGGCAAGCCGGTCATGGCCTTTGCCATCATGGCCCTGGTCGAAGAAGACGACGAGGTCATCTATCCCAACCCCGGATTCCCCATCTACGAATCGCTCATCGGCTACATGAGCGGCACGCCCGTGCCCATCCGGTTGCGCGAGGAGCACGACTTCCGCCTCGACGCCGAGGAACTGGCGGCGATGGTCAACCCGCGCACCAAGCTCATCATCATCAACTCGCCACAGAACCCGACCGGCGGCGTGCTGACGCGGGAAGACCTGCGCCTTATCGCCGAGACCGCCATGAAGCACAACGTCTGGATTCTGGCCGATGAGATCTATGCCGAAATCCTGTACGAAGGGAAGTTCGAGTCCATCAGCCAGTTCCCGGAAATCCGCGAGCGGCTGATAATCCTCGACGGCTTCTCCAAGACCTTCGCCATGACCGGGTGGCGCATCGGCTACGGTATCATGCCGGTGCAGATGGCCGAGAAGCTGGCCCGCATCCAGACCAACATGAACTCCTGCACCGCGACGTTCACCCAGCGCGCCTGCCTCGATGCCCTGACCGGCCCGCGCGCGGAGATCGACCGGATGCTCGCCGAATTCCGGAAGCGGCGCGACTTCATCGTCAAGGGTCTGTCTGAAATACCCGGGTTCCGCTGCAAACTGCCGCTCGGCGCGTTCTACGCGTTCCCGAACGTCGAAGGGACCGGCATCGACTGCGAAGTCCTTGCCCACCGGTTGCTCGAGGAAAAAGGCGTGGCCTGCCTCGCCGGGACCTGTTTCGGCAAATACGGCGACGGCTTCCTCCGGTTCAGCTACGCCAACTCAATCGAGAACATCGCCAAGGCGCTCCCGAGAATCAGAGAACTGGTCGACAAGAAGTAGCGGCCGATGGCCGCCGTTCGCCAATCGCCAACCGCCATTCGTCAATGGTTGGTTCGATTGGGACACCTTTGCTTCGACGACTTCCTGCTCGTCGATCCCGACGTCCTTGCTTCATCCTTCATCCTTCATCCTTCATCCTTGTCCGACTGGTCCGTCGCCCTCAACAACGCCCCGCACGTCCTCGCGCACTTCCGCCGGTCCGAGTCAGTTCTGACTCCTAGCTTCTGCAATCTAGCTTCTGACTTCGTCCCTCCGCTTGAGCAAATCCGCGCTGCCCAATCCCGTCTCGTCCATGCCTACGCCTACGACCTCCTCCGCGCCAAAGCCCCGCCCCTCTACGACGCCCTGCCCTGGCACGACTGGGACTTCTCGATTGTCGCGAAGCGATTCCGGCTCTGGCAGACCCGGCTCCTGCTGGCCGGAGACGGCACCACAGTCACGGTGTGCCGCTGCCGCAAATCCGCCGGCGTATATGTGCTTGAGCCTTGCGAGACCATCGCCAGCTACATAGAGCAGAAATGCGAGAAGGAGAGAGTCCGCCGCCTCCGAGTCCTTCACTCCTCCCTTACTCCCTCTCTCCCTCTTCCCTCTGACTCCGTTGACCTGTCCGTGGTCGGCTCCGTTCCTCTACTGGACACTGGTCACTGGCAAATGGTCACTCGCGAGATGCTGCGCATCTCGCGTCACGTCCTGCTCATCGAGAACAGCCCGCTTGCCCCGCCGCTCGACCAATCCTGGCTGCGCGACAACGGCTTCGTCTCCGAGACTGTGGAAGTGCGCAGCCTCGGGCCTCGGCCCTGCCACTGGAAGCTTCGGTCCGACGGGCCGTGAAACCGGCACCGGCCGAGACGAGTCTAATGCTTTGTTGGTGGTCGGGTGGCTTTGATGCGCGCTCAAATGTCTGGCCGGGGAGATTGCGGACGCTGCAATCGGGGAAGCAATGGACTGAGCACTTCGGAAGGCAACTCGGGAAGCTATTCTCCGGGCAATCTGGAAAGCAACGGTCAGAGCTACGGGGAGAGCAACGAGGACAGCAACTCGGACGGCGACTCAGACCGCAATGGTCAGAGCGACCGGCAGAGCAATGGGTAGAGCGATGGAGAGAGCAGCGGGGACAGCAACTCGGAGAGCAACCGGGACAGCAACCGTGGAAGCTACTCCAAGGGCAATCGGTACAGCAACTCAGCAGACAACTCATAGCGCGGCCTCGAAGGCCGCAACCAAATCCAATGGAACCACAGATGAACGCAGATGAACACAGATTGAGTCCCGACCCGAGCCCGAGCATTGCGTCGCCGCGGGTGGCACTTGTCGACGGTCTTCAGGACCCCGACGGCCTCAGGACAGAGGCGGCGGAGAGAAACAAC
>JAPLUO010000075.1 GCA_026397595.1 Caldifarciminota bacterium | reverse complement strand
GCAGATTGCTCAGGCGACTCGGATTCGGGTTTGGGATTTGGAGTTTGGGGTTTGTGACTCTCCGCTCCGAACGGGCGCTGTGTCTCTCGAAGTACGGCGCGGTGTTCATCGGGACGCATGCTGGATTGCATCGCGCGCTGCGTCGGAACCTGCGTCTGCGCCTGAATCTCAGCCTCGACCTCAACCTTGACCTTGCCCTGTGTCCGGGGCTGAACCGCGCGCGGCTCCGCAAGCCATTCCAGAAGCCGTTCTCGTCGTCGTTCCGTCCATTGTAGGGCCTCAAGTACCCGTCGTTACTGGTTCTGTTGAATCTCGCGCCGCGTCGGCGGATGCTAGCCCCGGGGCAGTCTCTGGGCCGCCCACTCCCCGACAGAATTGTGGCTGTGCAGTAGCGAGCTACTACATATAGTGGACGGGCATTGCGTCTGGACACTCGCCGATAGCATGGGCCAGAGTGATCCTGCGCCGTGGCGCTCCGCCCGGCACTCGCATCAGGACTGCGACGTTCACTTCGGCCCTGACTTCAGCACTAAGCCGCGAATTCGGCCCGCGACTGACTGCGCTACTCATCTCGCAACCGAAAGAGTAAGTGAGAGTGCGAGTCACGGCGCAGTTGGCTGCCGAATTCGACCCCGAACTGGCTGCGGCGCTGATGGCGCGGTTGACTGCGCCCTTGTGTGCGGTGCTGACTTCGGCGTTCTTCCCCGCGTTGGTTCCGGCCTTCTTCCCGGTGCTGAAGTCCGAGCTAAGTCCTTGATTGACGGCCACATTGATGGCCGCATTGTACTCGGCATTGAATGCCGGAGTCACCCCCGGAGTGACCCCCCTGTTGCCGGTGCAAGTGCCGGCTTAGGCCTCGGGCCGCAGGCCGCCGGTTGGGGCCGTCCTCGCTCGGGTCGGTGAGATTCCATGTTGCGTTCTGCCCATGAGAGCGCACTAATACATTAGGAGGCTGTGTGGACCGGCTGTCGGCTCCACGACCTCTGGAGTCCTAACGGTCGAAACACCGGCCCTGAGGCCGGAAAGGAGTCTTATCATGTCCGACGCAACACGCCGAATCTCACGCTGGAAGGCGAAGTACTCGCCCGAGATAGCGGCGCAGACCACTGCCCGCATCTATGCCGACATGACCGAACGCTACCAGGCTTCGATGGTTGCCTTGTGCACGATGGAAACGGAGACGAAACAGGTGCTGGACGGAAGCGGCATCGACACGATGTACATCGTCTTCTACCTCGACTTTGCCCGGCAGCTCTTCCGTCTCTCGCACGGCCGGACTATCTCAGGCCCGACGCTGGCGAAGGAAGCCCAGGTGCTCTTGGAGAAGTGGCAGAATCGCGGTCTTGAGCCCGACGTCCTCGCCGCGATTCGCACCGACGTCTTCAACGTCCCCGCCCCCGCGCCGTAACAGCAGACCGACGACCCATGGAGTGCCGCCTGATAGGCAGGGGCGGGCATCCGCCCGCCCCTGCTACTGCTAACTTCTCACTGCTAACTGCTAGCTTCTCGCCTACCTCGTCACCACGACCTTCCGGACTGGTTGCGGCTTGGAATTTGCGGCTTGCGGCTCTTCTCGGACGAAGTACACACCCGGCGCCAGCGCCCGCACGTCATTCGCGCCCGGCTTCAGATCCAGCACCTTCCGCCCGCCGATGTCGAGCAGCGCAGCGCGGGACATGACCGAATTGTGCTCGGGCAATTCCGATCGTGTCCCAAGCTCGTTGAGCACGAGTACTCTTTGGATGACGGTGGCGATTGGCCGCGTGCCGCGTTGCTGCGGCGGCTGTTCAGCAATGGCTGCCAGATTGTTGGTTGCAAACCAGAGCGCGCCGGATTCAAGATTCCGCCACACGATGTATGCATGTCCGGCCGAGTCGACAGAGATGTCCGGGTCGTACGCTTCTGCATGGGTATCATCGTTCGCGGGTTCCGGATCAGACCAGGAGGCGCCGTGGTCGGATGATAAGGCGTAATAGGCGTAGTAAGGTCCCCCACCAGGGGGACGGGCCTGACGCACCGCGTGCACTCGTCCATCGGCGGAAATCGCCAGCCCGCCGGCTTGCCATGAAGGACCCAAAACACGAGGAGCGCCCCACGTATCGGGCTGCGCATACAGCGTGCGCGCTACGAGGTTGCAGCTCGGCTCAGTGTAGTCACAGACGATGTGCTGTGCGTCGGCGACGACGTGGGGCAAGCCTGCGTAGCTATAAGAAGTGTCAAACCGCACTCCGGGCTGGAAGGACTGACCCATGTCGGAAGAGCAATACAGATAGCAGCCCAGGTAGGTTCGGCCCCCACCGTCGAAGGGGACTTGTGCGGCCACCAGGTAGTGATCTGTTCGGGGCTGCACAAAGACATCCGCCTGATAGCAGTCATTCCACAACGTATCGGACATGTCGTCTACACGGACGTTCCGGCTCCATGTCATTCCCCGGTCGGTAGATACGGATGACCAGATGCGTGACCATTCCGTGCGGCTGTCGTTCCATGCGCAAAAGAGGTTGCCAACCGAGTCGGCGGCAATCCGCGCCCAGCCAACGTCTCCATATATGCTGTCTTTGACCTGGGCCGGTGGAGACCACGTGGCGCCGCCGTCGGTTGACCGCACACAGCAAATGAGATGAACCTCCGAGCTGTCGTTGTGCTCGTGGTAGACGACATAGATGTCGCCGTACCAATCGGTCGTGATGTCAGGGCGGTAGCACTCAGAGTAGCGCACAGAACTCTGGACGAGCACGTCTGATGGTAGCCAGGTACTACCGGCATCGGTGGACTTCTGG
>JAPLUO010000175.1 GCA_026397595.1 Caldifarciminota bacterium | reverse complement strand
CTGAAGGACCTGCTGGACAATATCGAACCCTGAGGGGGCGACCCCTTATCATCACACCACTATCCCAAACAACCGGTTTGCAGCTTTCGATTTCTCTGATGCAGGGCGGACCTACTGGACATCGGCGGCAGAAAAGTCATGGAACTTCACGCCGGCACCAACGACGTGAGCTGGTTGCCATGCGGCGTGTATTTCGTAGCCTGCGCAGGTCTGGCCCTCGGAGCGCGGGTCTGTAGCCCATCATTGACTGAGAAGGTCATTATCCAGAAGTAGGAGGTACTCGTGAAGCCTGCAGTGGTAGCGATAGTCGCCTTGCTTACGGTCTGTTCGTGCGTGTTCACCACGACGCCGCCGGGACGCATGACTGTCACCAGCGAGCCAGTCAGTGTCAAGTCGCCGGCCAAAGCTCATCTGCTCGACGGTTCGGTGGTCGCCTATGACTCCGGGTTCCGGATGAGCGGCGACACGCTCTATGGCCGCGGCGTGCGCTACGACCTGTTGCGGCAGGGCTCGATAAGGGTCGAGGTAGTTCCGGTTGAGAGTATCGCCGCCATCGAGCGCTACGACGGGCATTTGAACGCTGGTGCGACCGTGGCCTTGGCCGGCATACCCGCCTCGGCTCTATTGAGCCTGGCCCTGACCGGGTCTCTGACACCGCTCTTCAAGGCGCTATTCGGTTCCTGTCCGACGGTCTACGCATGGGACGGCAACGCTTACACGCTGGAAGCCGAGGCGTTCAGCTTCAACGTCACGCGACTTATGAGCGGCCGCGATCTCGACCGGCTGGACCTCGGCAGGCCGGTGGATGGAGAGTATCGGCTGATGGTGACCAACGAGGCGCTGGAAACCCACTACATTGATAACTTGGCGCTGGTTACTGCCGACCATGAACCCGGGTGCAAAGCGTTTCCGACCGATGCCGGCCGGGTGGTGCTGTTCGGCCGGGAAACCCGATTGGCACGGGCCGAGAATCAGGCCGGCCGGGACGTATCCGCGCTCATCGCGGGCCGCGACACTGCCTGGTACCGGACCGATTCAGCCCGTGTGCGCCAGTTGGCCGACTCGGCCGTCCACGATTGGATTGACATCGCGGTGCCGGTGCCGAAAGGCGCGCGCCGTTTATGCCTGGCCCTGCGGGGACGCAATACGCTCATGAGCACCGTGATGTTCTATGATGTCTTGCTCAAGTCGCAGGGCGTGTCGTCGCTCGACTGGCAGGGAATGAGCCGGCGCGACCTGCCCTACGCCTTGAACCTCAGCCGCTGGCACCATCGTCATTTCGGGATGAGGATTCGCACGCGGTCAGGCAGAGGATTCCGCGACCTGGCGTGGCTTCGTGACACCGGGCCAATCGCGTGGCACGAGGTCGCGGTCGACTTGCCGGTACCAAGAGGCGACACCTGCTACCTGCGCCTCGACTTCCTGCCCGACAACTGGATGATTGACTGGGTCGGGGTCAGCTTTGACAACCCGGAACCGGCGCAGGTGCGGGAAATCCCGTGCGGCGCGGTGCAGGTCGCAGACGGTACGGCATCGGACGTTGAAGGGGCGCTGCTTGCGAAAAACGACGGTCACTATCTTATCACCACGCCCGGCGATTGCCGTTACATCGCTTTCCGGCCCGAGCCGGTGTCCGGGGGCCTAGAGCGGGAGTACTTCGTGCGCTCGGGTGGATACTACATCGAATGGCTGCGCTCTGATTGGCTTGAGTCCGGACCTGCGGCGTGGTTCCAGCCGCGCGACGAAGCACTGACCGAACTGGCGACGCTCTGGCTTGAGAAAAGGCCCGACCTTGAACGTCGGTTCTTCGAGATGCGAGTGCCGGTGCGGAGGTCGCAATGAGACTCACAACAGTGATTCTGTGCGCGGTGCTTGTCGTCTGCGCCTGCGTGAGCCCTGTCAGGGTGACAAAGCCGGGCGGCGACGATGCAGTCGTAGCGTTCCGACAGGGCGGCACGGCCCGGGTCGAGTTGCTGGCGGTCTCTGACTCCAATTTGCTGTTCGTCCGCGACAACGCGGTGACGCGGGCAGCACTTGCCGACATCAGCCGGGTCCGCGTCGAAGGCTATAGCGTTAGAACCAACAAGTACATAGCTCTGGGGTGCATCGGCCTTGTCAACACTGTCATCTGCGTGGATATGGCATTCCACAGCGCGTGGCATTTCGCAGCGGTTACTGCTATGCTCTGCGTGGCTGGAGCCCACTTGTTGCTGCGCGATGAACCACGGGTCGACTTCCGGTCGCCGTTCGACACCGGAGCGCGGGAGCAGCTTGCGCTCTACTGCCGGTACCCACAGGGCCTGACTGACGAGCAGTGGCAGGAACTCCTCCGCTTCTACCATCAGGATGCGTTCCTCTCGTCCGGCGACATGCCGAGGCCCTGACTAGGTTCTCTAAGCGTGACCGCATCGACTACGCGGCGAACCACATGATGGACGCCATGATCGTGGGGTGCAGTCCTCCTGATGCGTACCCAAACCCGCCCCGAATGATGTGCGACACCTTGGTCCCGGTGTCTATTTCGTACATTCGACAATCGGCAATCGTCAGTCGCAAATGGCGAAGGTCGTTCTGACCAGGTAGCGGCGCGCGGCGGGCGATAGTCCTTCGGGGCGGGCGGAAGTCTGCCCCGAACCTTTCAAGAGGCACGCCTGTTCGCGGACAGGAGCACGTTCTTCGGTCCACGGACCTCCGGTCTGAACCCGCTTCGCAGATTGCCACTCACATCCGATTGCGACGCGGCTTGAGGCACGGCAGTCAACAGCGATTCCAACGGGCATCAACCCCGCACTCGCCCATCAACTCGCGCCCCGACTCGCAACCCAACTCAGCACTCGACTCAGGACTCGGCAATTCAATCGGCACTTCAATCCGCAACTCAATCCACCACTCAGTCGGCATCTCATTCGACCATTCAACCGGCATGTCATGTGGTAAGTCAATCGACAAGTCACTCCTGACCTTAGTCCTCGATTCAATCGGCACTTCAACCGGCAACTGAGTCCTCACTTCAACTGCCAATTCACTGTTCAATTCACCGGAGAGTTCACTTGTCTGGTCACTTGACAATTCACTACTGTAGTCACCCGGGGAGTGACTGGGGGAGTCACTTGGGAACTCAAAGGTCGAGCCCTGATGCCAGTGCTGGGTTGGACGGACTATCATGCTGATTTCCCGAGCTTTATGCCATCGGCTTGCCGAGCTTGACTGCCGGTTCTGAGTGGAGTATCGTGTTGGGCTCGAAGCCTCTCTAAGTCGGGCTGGCTGCGGCACTTGAAGCGCAGAGCCCTGCTCTCGGAGGTGACGCGAGTTCAGTCGGTTGCTGAGTCGACCGTGCTGATGAGACACGACCTGAATGGCCTGCGCCAGGCTCGGCCCTGTCCCGTGTGCGGAATCAAACCCGCAGGGGTGAGGCCCTGCGAATGGAGGAACATCATGAGTGACCCGGTCAAGAGAGCGGAACGATGGAAGGCGAAGTACAAGGTTGAGCGGGTGAAAGACACGCTCAACGACATCCGCGAAGACATGGGCAAGCGGTACGAGGCGGCGATTGCCGAAGTCTGCATAATGGAGGGCAAGGTCAAGGAGGTCATCAACACCTGTGGGGTTTCGACCGCGCTGTACGTATCCTACTTGAACTTCGGCCGGCAACTCTACAAGCTGAGCCGTCAGCAGAACATCTCGGGCGAGAGCTTTGCGATGGCTGCCCAGGTGCTTCTGGACAAATGGGCGGCGAGGGGCTGCGACCCGAAGGTCCTCGCCACAATCCGCAAGGAAGTCTTCAACATCGACGCGCCGAAGAAGTAGCGCGGCGTACAGAGACCCAGGGCGCAGACCGCGACAGTACCCGCCATTGCGCCCATTGCGTTTGGACCCTCGCCTCCGGCGACAACGTGGCACTCGACCTCGTGACTTGCCTGGCCTTGGCTTGACTAACTGGGCCTTAACGGTATTCTTGCCTTGATGCCAAGTCGTGAGACGAAATCCGGGAATCCGAGGCCTGCGGACAAAGGCGCGGCCAAAGCGAAACGAAACGCGGCCATCCGAAGATGCTACCGGCAGGAATCCGTGCGTGACCGCATCCGGGCGTTCTTCCTGGACAACATCGGCAAGGTCGCCACGCGCGAGCAAATCCAGAAGGTCGCCGCAGACCCGAAGACCCGCCGGATTCCCGAGAACTGGCATCAACGGCTGTCCGAGCTTCGCACCGACGAAGGCTACACGATACTCTCCTGGCGGAATCGGGGCGACCTGAAAGTCAGCGAGTACCTGATGCCCAATGCGGACAAGCGCGCAACGGCAGCCAAGCGTCTGAAGATTCACCATGAGATTTGGCTCAAGGTTTTGGAGCGCGCCGGATACCGCTGCGAGTGGCGAGAGGGAAACGTAGCCTGCGGCCTGAAGAGCGGCGACATTGACCCCATCGGCGGCGGCACGGTGAAACTCACGCCTGACCACAAGCGGCCGCACGCGGTTGACCCGGCCGCCGACCCGAAGGCCCCAGATGCGTGGCAGGCACTTTGTGGCCGTCACCAGGTCGTCAAGAAGAACTACTGGGACCACACCACCGGCTGGCTTAACGTCTATGCGATAGTCCAGGCTGCTTCTGAAGCTGAGAAACGCCAGGTCTACGAGTTCCTCAAATCCTACTTCGGAGACGCCAAATGAGCGCAGCCCGACGGCGCAAGGCCGCTGCCCCGGTCGCCCGCGACCACGTTCAGACGCACCTGTATCCAGAGGAACTCAAACTGGCCCCCGCCACAAGTCAGGGCGAAGTCACAATCCTGCCCCCGCAGGACGTGTTCGCCACGCTCTCAGGCGTCACTGAACCGGTCACGACCACGATTCTCGACCCTTGGTACAACAAAGGCTTTGGCGGAATTCGGCCTGACTACTTTCCGTGGCTCTATCGCGTACTCGACGCCACGGCCCAAGTCTCGCAGCACATCTTCCTTTGGGGATTCCCGGAAATCATCTACCCGGTTCCCGACCATCTGCCCAGGGGTTTTGCCCTCATCGCCTGGCTCACCTGGTACTACAAGAACTGCCCCTCGGTGATTCGGGGCTGGCGTTCGGCACAACTTGCCTGCCTTCACATCGCCCGGAGCGGAACCAAACTCTATCCCGAGCACTTTCTCAACGAAGCCCAACTTGAGTTGCAGAGGCAGCACAAGCTCAGGTATATGCCCGGCCCGCCCAGTGTGATTGAAACATCTCTGCTCGTTGGCTTTGTCGGCCGCAACGAACAGACCGGACACCCATCCCAGAAACCAATCAAGAGCATCGAGCCGCTCGTGCTGATGACCACGAAGCCCGGCGACACAGTTCTAGACCCGATGTGCGGCTCGGGCACGACCGGCGTCGTCTGCCGTTCCCTCGACCGTAACGCCATCCTCTCCGACGAATCCGAACAATACACCCGGCTTGCCGAAACCCGCCTTGGCATCACCCGCCGACCTCCTGCCCCCGCTCCTGAGCCTCTCCTCGTTGCCGACCGTCCCCGCCCAGCCCGGGGCCGTAAGCCGTGAGCGAGAATCCCCCGCGCAGATCTACAAACTGACCCGCAAGCAGAACATCACCGGCGAGAGCTTTGCGATGGCTGCCCAGGTCCTTTTGGACAAATGGGCGGCACGCGGCTGCGACCCGAAAGTCCTCGCCGCAATCCGCAAGGACGTCTTCAACATCGACGAGCCGAAGAAGTAGCGCGGCGCTCCGGAGCCCGCCACAGCGCCCGTCGCATTTGGACCCTTGCCTCCGGCGGCAACGCGGCGTTTGGCCCGGAACCTGCGCCGGAATCGTCAGCGCAAGTCACATGCCCGCGCAGCATGACCAAGTGAGACCGGCGCCCGCGCTCCGCCTTTCCTGCGCTTGACTTCTGCCGTCGCTGTCCTATTCTCAGCATGGCTATGGCAACAAAACTGCCGCAAGACTTGAGTGCTCGCGTCACGGCCGCGGTCCGGCACTTCTGGGACATGCGCGGCCGGCAGACCGAACAGCAGCAGCGTTCGGGCCGCGCAGACCATGGGGCGCGTAGCGCGGTGACTGGCGGCGTTCAGATGGACGGGTTCGTGGACCTGTTCGCCCAACTCATCAGTGACTCAGGCATGCCCGACGTCTGCATCTTCCGCGACTCGAAGCTCGAACTGCCCGGTTTCTACCGGCCAACCAAGGAATGGGACCTGCTTGTAGTCAGAGATGGCCAACTAGTCTGCGTGCTTGAGGCCAAGTCACAGGTCGGCCCGTCGTTCGGCAACAACTTCAACAACCGCACCGAAGAAGCCATCGGCAGCGCGGTTGACCTCTGGACCGCCTACCGCGAACAGGCATTCAACTCCGACATCAAGCCCTGGCTCGGCTACCTGTTCCTGCTCGAAGACTGCTCGCGCTCGCAGACCCCGGTCAAGGTCCAAGAACCGCACTTCAAGGTCTTTTCCGAGTTCAAGGCTGCCTCTTACGCCAAACGCTACGAGCTGCTCTGCCGCAAGCTGGTGCGCGAGAACCTGTACAACTCCGCCGCGTTCCTGCTCTCATCGGCCAAGACCGGCGCTCGCGGCGAGTATGCCGAACCTGCTCCTGACCTGACCCTGGCCGCGCTTGCCCGCTCGCTTGTGGCCCAAGTCGCAGTCCACTCGCCCTGACATGCCCGCAACCGAGCACAAGTCCTTCCACCGCCTGATTCTCGGTGACGCCCGTGCGATGCCTTACGTTCCAGACCAGTCGGTCCATCTCGTAATTACGTCGCCGCCCTATTGGAACCTCAAGCGCTACAACGAGACCGAAGGCCAACTTGGGCACGTCGCGGACTACGAACAGTTCCTCGCGGACATTGAGCGAGTCTGGCGCGAGTGCTTCCGCGTGCTAGTGCCCGGCGGCAGGCTGGTCTGCGTGGTTGGCGACGTCTGCCTCTCCCGCCGCAAGTATGGCCGCCACCTTGTCATGCCGCTCCATGCCGACATCGCGGTCATGTGCCGTCGCCTCGGCTTCGATAATCTCAACCCCATCATCTGGGCCAAGATTGCCAACGCCAACTACGAAGTGGAAAACGGCTCCACGTTCCTAGGCAAACCCTACGAACCCAACGCCATCATCAAGAACGACATCGAGTTCATCCTGATGCAGCGCAAGCCCGGCGGCTATCGACAGCCGACCGAAGAACAGCGCCGCCTATCGAAGCTTTCCAAGAAGGAATACGCGGACTGGTTCCGCCAGTTCTGGACCATGACCGGCGCTTCGACCCGGCACCATCCCGCGCCGTTCCCGCTCGAACTTGCCCATCGTCTCGTCCGAATGTTCTCGTTTCACGGTGACACGGTACTCGACCCATTCTGCGGCAGCGGCACCACAATGCTCGCCGCGCTCAAGACCGGCCGCAACTCAATCGGCGTGGACATTGACCCGGAGTATTGTCGCATGGTGCTCCGCCGCCTCGACACCGAATCCGGCCCCCTCTTCGCGCAGACCGTCATCGAATACCACACGGCCGCCGAACTCACCGCGCCCGTGACCGCAGCCGCCGTCGCCGACGCGCCGACCGGCAGGCCCAAACCCGCCCGCAGACGCCGGCCCCACAAGCCGTGAGCCGTCAGCCGCAAGCCGTCGGCCGTGAACCGCCCCGCCCCTGAATGCTGACTACTGAATACTGTTTGCTCCTCCGGTGCCCGTCAGCCGTAAGCCGTAAGCCGCCAGCCGTCAGCCCTCACTCCCCGCCGCCTTGACTTCCCGGCCCGGCCCGCCGGCGGCTAGTCTGGCCGGGCCAACGCCTCGGCCAGCTCCTCTGCCTCTTCCTTCTTAATCCCCGCCTTCTCGCACGTCGCGACGAACTTGTCCCGGCCCATGACCTTCAGACACTTGCCCAGCCCGGACCGGCACTGCCTCGGCCCGTCGCCCGCGCCCAACTTGAGGAACATCGCCAACGCCTGCGCCAGCTTCGGCACCGCCTTCACCGCCAGCGTCAGAGCCTTGTCATTCTGAGGGAGCTCGGCGACCGAAGAATCTCCTCCCGCCGCCATCATCATCCCCACATACACACTCCCGATGTTGCCGAGGTCTTGCGCCTCGCCCTGCCGGCTGCCCAGCTCGCGGTCAATCGCCAGCGCCTTCTCCTGATACTCCAGCGCCTTGTCCCACTCGCCCTTGCTCTGCCACACCAGCCCGATGTTGCCGAGGACGCTCGCCTGCTCCTGCTTCGCCCCCAGT
>JAPLUO010000336.1 GCA_026397595.1 Caldifarciminota bacterium | reverse complement strand
CCGATGTTCCTGATGCTGGTGGCGTGCGGCGTCATCTACTTGATAATGGGGGATCGCGAGGAAGCCCTGATGCTGATGGGCTTCGTGTTCGTGGTCATGGGCATCACGCTCTACCAGGAACGGAAGACCGAGCGGGCGCTGGAGGCGTTGCGCGACCTGTCGAGCCCGCGCGCTCTCGTCGTACGCGACGGCGAGGTGACGCGGATTCCCGGCCGCGAAGTCGTGCTCGATGACATCGTGCTGCTGGTCGAGGGCGACCGGGTTCCGGCAGACACGGTCGTGCTTGAGTCGAACTACCTGCTCGTGGATGAATCGCTGCTGACCGGCGAGTCCATGCCGGTGCGCAAGGTCGAAGGCGGAGCCGAGGCGGAACTGGCGAGGCCGGGCGGCGATGACCAGTCGTCGGTCTATTCGGGAACGCTGGTCGTGCAGGGGCAGGGCCTCGGCCGGGTGCGGGCGACCGGCGCCGGGACCGAGCTGGGCAAGATCGGCAGGGTGCTGCAGCAGGAGAAAACTGAGACCACGCCGCTTGAGGCCGAGACCCGGCGCCTGGTCCGGAACCTCGCCTTTATCGGCATCCTCGTCTGCGTGCTTGTGGTCGTCGTGTACCAGATAACGAGGGGTAACCTGCTCGGCGGCCTCCTCGCCGGCCTGACCCTGGCGATGGCGATTCTGCCGGAGGAGATCCCGGTCGTGCTGACCGTGTTCCTCGCGCTCGGGGCCTGGCGCATGTCGCGGAAGCACGTGCTCACGCGCCGGCTGCAGGCGGTCCAGGCGCTCGGTTCAGCGACCGTGCTCTGCGTGGACAAGACCGGCACACTGACGCTCAATCACATGGTTGTCTCGAAGGTAGATGCCGCGGGCCGTCTCTGTGACATCGATGGAGCCACGGTCAACGTCTTGCCGGAGACGTGCCACGAGACGATTGAGTACGGTATCCTCGCCAGCCAGCAGACCCCGGTTGACCCGATGGAGCGAGCGCTGCGCGAGTTGGGCGAGCGGGCCCTGCACGATACCGAGCACCTGCACGGGGATTGGCAGATGGTGCGCGAGTACCCGCTTTCACGCGAGCTGCTCGCCATGTCCCGGGTCTGGAAATCGCCGGACGGGCGAGACTACATTATCGCGGCCAAGGGCGCGCCCGAGGCAATCGGCGACCTGTGCCACCTGCCCCATGATGCGATGCAGGAGCTTTCCGTCCGCGTGAACGGCATGGCCGACCAGGGGCTGCGGGTGCTGGCGATGGCGCGGGCCCGGTTTCGGAGCGCGGGCCTGCCTGAGGAGCAGCACGACTTTAAGTTCGAGCTACTCGGGCTGGTCGGGTTTACCGACCCGGTGCGGCCCCAGGTCAAGGAGGCCGTGCAGCACTGCTACGGCGCGGGCATCCGGGTTGTAATGATTACCGGCGACTATGCCGGCACCGCGACCAACATCGGCCGGGAAGTCGGGCTTGAGTCGCCGGCTAACGTAATCAACGGCCGGGAGTTGGAGCTGATGAGCGACGCCGAGTTGCGCGCGCGAGTGAAGACGACGAACGTCTTTGCCCGGATGGTGCCCGAACAGAAGCTGCGGCTGGTCGGCGCGCTCAAGGCGAACGGCGAGGTCGTGGTCATGACCGGGGACGGCGTGAACGACGCGCCCGCGCTTCGGTCCGCGCACGTCGGCATCGCCATGGGCGGCCGGGGGACCGACGTTGCCCGCGAGGCCGCGGCAATGGTGCTGCTCGACGACGACTTCTCGACCATCGTGCAGGCGGTCAGACAGGGCCGGCGGATTCTCGACAACCTGAAGAAGGCGTTCTCTTACACCATCAGCGTCCACGTGCCGATTGCGGGCATGGCCCTGCTGCCGGTCCTCTTCAGGTGGCCGCTGGTGCTGCTGCCGGTGTACGTCGTGTTCCTGGAGTTGATAATCGACCCGTCCTGCTCGATTGTGTTCGAGGCGGAACCGGAGGAACGCGGGGTGATGGACCGGCCG
This sequence comes from Caldifarciminota bacterium, assembly GCA_026397595.1. Taxonomy (GTDB): domain Bacteria; phylum Hydrothermota; class Tepidihabitantia; order Tepidihabitantales; family Tepidihabitantaceae; genus UBA2258. The sequence continues at coordinate 3,839 of JAPLUO010000336.1, read as the reverse complement.
CCGCGCCGGCTCGACGAGCCGCTGTTCGACCGGCGGACGGTTGGCCTGAGCCTGCTTCAGGGGTTATCGGTGCTCGCGATAGTGCTCGGCGTCTATGCGATATCGCTCCATCGCGGTCAAGGCGAGGCCGAGGCACGGACCCTGACCTTCACGACGATGATCGTCGCGAACCTGAGCCTGATTCTGACGAACCGTTCCTGGTCCCGGACGATTGTCAGCGCGGTGCGGGTTCCGAATGCGTCACTCTGGCGGGTGGTGGGCGGCGCGCTGGTGTTCCTTGGCCTGGTTCTGTACGTGCCTTTCCTGCGGCACCTGTTCCGGTTCGCGGTGCTGCATCCCAACGACATCCTGATCTGCTTCGGGGCCGGCGGGGTGAGCATCGCCTGGTTTGAGCTGTTCAAGTTCGTCAAGAATCACCGCCTGTTCCGCCGGAAGCGCGTTCCTGCCGCTTGACCCGACCGCGCTGCGGCCTAGAATCAGATGATGAGTTCTGAACTACAGGAGGTTCAAGTGAATAGAAACGTGGTCGCAGTTCTGCTTCTTTGTCTTCTGACTGTCGGCAGCACGCTGGCGCTGGTGCTCGACGTGCCGTCGAGCTATCCGACTATCCAGGCCGGCATCAACGCCGCGGCCGGCGGCGACACAGTGCTGGTCGCGCCCGCAACCTACTACGAGAACATCAACTTTCGGGGAAAGAACATCATGGTCGCCAGCAACTACCTGCTTAGCGGCAGCCCCGGCGCCATCGACTCGACGATTATCAACGGCGGCAACTCCTTCACCGATACCGGAAGCTGCGTCCTGATTGTCTCGGGCGAGGACTCGACCGCGAAGCTCGAGGGGTTCACCATCACACGCGGGACGGGCACACTCTGGACGGATGAGCACAGCAGCGTCCTGAACCGCGAGGGCGGCGGCGTCCTGATAGCGCTCTCGTCACCGGTCATCCGGCACAACATCATAGTCGACAACTCGGCGACCAACCGGAGCGGGGCAACAGGCGCGGGCGGCGGCGGCATCCGGGTCGGGGACGGCAACCCGCTTATCGAGGGCAACGTCATCATGTTGAACAACGGCCGATACGGCGCGGGCATCGTGCTCAACCACACGGGCGCCCGAATCCGGAACAACATCATCTTCAACAACCGGGGCGGACAGGATGACGGCGGCGGGGGAATCCTGGTCCACGAGGGCTTCAGCGCGGCCAAGGTCATCGAGAACAACACGATTGTGGGGAATTCCGCGTCGACCGGCGGCGGCGGGATGCGGGTGTGGGATGCGGACTCGGTCGTCTTCCGGAACAACATCGTCTGGGGCAACGTCGCGGCCACCGGCGACCAGTTGGATGACCAGGGCGGGAGCGCGCGTGTGACCTTTTGCGACGTCAAGGGCGGCTGGCCCGGCAACATCGCTGCCGACCCGGAGTTCGCGCGCGACAACTTCTACCTGACTCTTGGTTCGCCATGCGTGGACGCGGGCAACCCGGACCCGGCCTACAACGACCCGGACTCATCCGGCGTCGCCCGGTGGCCGGCTTTGGGTGGGCGCCGAAACGACATGGGCGCCTACGGCGGACCGCGGGCAAGCGTGCTGGCGAGGACGTTCTACGGCATCAGTGAGCAGTCGCAGATCCTGTCCCCGCGATTCGGCCTGACGGTGCAGCCGCAGCCGTGCCGCACCGAGGCGTTCATCAGGTTCGAGTTACATCGACCGGTGCAGGTAAGTCTGTCGCTGTACGATGCGACCGGCAGGCGGGTGAAGCAGATCTCGACCGCTGGCGTCAATGCCGGCGGGCAGGCGTTGCGACTCGGCGTGGCCGGTCTGCCCGCAGGCGGATACGTCTGTCGGCTCGCCGCGGGCGGCTGCGTGGAAACCGTCCCGATGGTCGTGGCGAAGTAGCAGGACCGGAGCGCGGCGCGACCGGCCGCGTTGACACTCGGCTGCCGCCGACTAAGATAGACCGCTGCGGATAAGCACCTCGGGGCTGTAGCTCAGTTGGGAGAGCACCTGCCTTGCACGCAGGGGGTCGCCAGTTCAAATCTGGTCAGCTCCAATCAGCGACGCGAGTACGAAAGGGGTACCCGGGTTTCCGCTGAACGCCGTCCGCGGCCGTGCCGTTGGACGGTTCAACTAGACGAGGCCGGCCTTCGGGCCGGCCTTGTTGCGTTTGCCGAGACTCCGTCGTCCTACAAGCGAATGAATACGCGGAGGCGGTAGAGGATTCCCGCTACAAGTCCGCAGAGCCCGTAGACCCCGGCAAGAACCAGTACTACCACAGGCCACGAGCTTGCCGCAGGCACGCGCTGCATCACGGTTACGAGGATGATGCCGTGCAACATGAAGATCGCGAGCGCGTTCACGCCGAAGACTTTGAAGAGCAGGAACCGCAGTTTAAGCAGGGAGAACACGAGCAGCAGCGCCGCAGCCACGCCGGTCGTCAGTAAGAGGTAGGTTATCGTGACCGGCGGTTTGTAGACCGGCAGCCAGCGGCTGAGCAGCAAGCCGGTGCCGATTCCAGCCACCGCGATGACTGTGCAGCATACCCGCAGCCCGCGCACATCTTGGTTCCGGATGAAGCTTCCGGCCAGCGAACCTATCAGCACAACGCCGGCCCAGGCCAGCCCGCCGGGAATCCCGCCGAGGTGGCCGGCGTCGCTTGTCAGCAGCCATGCCCTGAGACCCAGGCGGCTGATGAGTTCGTACAGTGCGACGAGAAGCACGGCGATTACCGGGCGCCAGCGCGGCCGCAGGAACATGAACGGCAGCGCGACGAGACCGGCCATGCCGAGCGTCTCAAGTACGCCCCATTCGAGCGCGATGTTGTGCTTCAGCAAGATCGAGCCGAGGATGCCGAACGCGACCAGGAGCAGGCTGCGACGTATAAAGCGCCAGACGGTCCTGGCGGGGCCGTGAGCAGCGAGGCCGCGCGGGAACGACAGTTCGAACGCGACACCGATTATGAACAGGAAGGTCGGGATGACGAAATCAGGTAAGGTAACCCGGCCCATCGTTGTCGCGTGCTTCAGCCATGCCGGGACGATTACGAAGCCGGAGAGGATGTTCACGAAGATCATCATCGAGACCGTGAAGCCCCGGAACTGGTCGAGGAACTCAACCCGTTCCGGGATGCCGCGCGTCGGCCGGGATGTCAACACTGTTGACTAATTCTCCGGCTTCCCTTTCACCGTGTCAAACGAAAGCGGGGCGGGAAGCAGGCGCCAACGCACCAGTAGGCTCGCGGTCTGCGGCTTGAGCCTTGTGGCCGCCGGCAGAAGACTCGGGTGCGAATTGAGGAAGCCACGTTTGTCCGCGCTTGACACGTGGCCCGATTCGAGTAGAACTACACCGTGGCCAAGCTAACCACCAACCACACGGTCATCACCGCAGCGCAGCAGCATTGACAGCGATGGGAATTGAGCACGGAACCTGCGAAAGGAACATGACATGACAAAACGGGCCCAGGATGTAGTTGAGGAAATCAGGGCGCTACCCGATACCGAGAAGCTGGCCGTCGTGGACAGTATCCTGATTGAGCTGGACCGGCCCGACCCGGAGATTGACCGGGTCTGGGCAGACGAAGCCCGGGCAAGGTGGCAGGCCTATCGTGCAGGCCGGGCAGCCCATGTCCCTTACGCCGAGGTCATGGACAAGCACCGGCGCAAGTGAAGATCCGTTTTCTCTCCATCGCCGGGCAGGAACTGGACGACGCATTCGCCTGGTACGAACGTCAGTCGGCCGGGCTCGGGTACGAGGCTGACGCAATCGTCATAGTGGCCGTGGCGCACCTGCACCGCGAGCCCCGATACTGGATAGGCCGGCTTGATGATGCCTGACACGCG
>JAPLUO010000306.1 GCA_026397595.1 Caldifarciminota bacterium | reverse complement strand
CGGTCGGCCGCTGGGAGACGATGGGTTCATGACACGCCTGGAACAGACGACAGGACGGGGACTCAGACCGCAGAAGCCCGGTCCGCGCGGGCCCTGGAAGCACAAGTGAGCCGCTTGAATGGAAAGTCTTTTATTATGTCCCCCGAAATCCATCCTAGCCCTAGCCAGCGCGGGCGGCGTCTCCCCTGCCATCACTGACGGCCCACAGCTAACGGCTAACGGCTAACAGCTTTCGGCTCGCGGGTTCCTGCCTGCCCTCGTCTTCCCTCGCCCGTCTCGCCTTCCTGCCGAACCACCCTGGCTCTCCACGCCGGGAACGAAACCGGGGCGGCATGAGCCGCCCCGGTTGAGCGTTCGGTTTGGAGCTATCGGGTCAGGATGAGCTTGGTGACGCTCGACGCCTCACGCCCGACGCCAGACGTCTGACTCACGAAGTAGACCCCGGCGGGCAGGCGCGACACGTCGTTTGTTCCGGGCAGGAGCTGCATCACCTTCCGGCCTGACGCGTCCGTCAGCACGGCCCGGTGCGCACCGCCGAAAGTGACGGCCGACCGACAGAACGTTGTCGTCGGCCGGTACGCGGGCGCGGCGGATTCGCTTCCGGATAAGGAAAGCTGCTGCCATTTCGCCTGGGCAGCATCCGCGTTGGCTTGGAGGTCTTCCAGGCTTTCGCCCATCAGAAAGGCGAAAACGACATCGATCGAATCCCCGGCCGGCACCTGATAGGGGCCGGCGCTCAGCCAGATACACCAATCGTCCCAAGATGGCGTCGTTGGATCCGCTCCGGGCAGATCCATGACGGAGTACTTGTCGGAGTCGCCCTCAATGTGCCAGCCGGTGTGATACCCGTGGAAAGTCCCGCTCAGGATGCTCACACCCGCATGCACCGTGGCGCTCGAGTCCCACATGTAGGCCAGCGTCCTTGTGCTGTCGAATCCGCTCTTGTCCGTCATCGCCATGCCGTGGTCGCCGAGCACGTCGAAGTCCGTTCGGTGTGACACATACACGGAATCCTGCTGAACCCCGGACATGTTCACGATAGTATAGTCCACGATGATGTAGTCTTCATCCGGTTCGGCGCCCCAGGCGTAGCTGTGCTGCTTCACCCGGACGCGGCCGCTCATGTCCGCGAACTCGGCCAGCCCTTCCTCGTCCGCAAACGGCCCCGGCTCGAGGATAACCAGCGAGCCGCCAGTCGTGGTGTACCAGTCGAAGTCCCAGGCATCGGCGACCGACTGCGGGCTTAGCCCGACGGCCAGCCAGTTCCAGAACAGGTGGCCCACGGACGTCGTATCAGGCCAGAAGTAGGTGAGCTTCCATCCTTCCTGCCCCCCGATGTCATCAATCGCGACAGTCAGCAGGCCGGTGTCGTGGACGCCTACGCTTGGTAGCAGGGTACGCAGTGGACTGCACGGTTCGCGCCACTTGCCGGACGGAAGTCCGCTCGTCACAGGGCTGACACCGACCGCATCCAACGAAACGGTAGACAACAACAGCAAGAGCGGCAGCATCACCGTATCCCCCTAGTTCAACAACAGCACCTTCACATTCGTCTTGTCGCTTCCGGCCAAGCTCCGGACGAAGTAAACACCGGCCGAGAGATGCCGCACGTCGTTCGCGCCGGAATGAAGGTCAAGCACCTTGCGGCCGGAGATGTCGAGGAGCGCCGCACGGTCTTCGGTCTCCGGTCTTCGGTCGCCCGGCAGGAACAGCACGCCACGAACGATGGTCTGGAACGACCTGGGCGTCCGCAACTCGGCGTTCGGCGTTTCCGCCACTCCGTCGAACGGCCCCATCTTGCCCCAAACCCGGTAGTTGCCGTACTGCCTGCCGCCCGCCTCGTCGGTCCACGACTGATAGACGGCGAATACATCACCCGGCGCGCCGCTTGCAGCCCGGAGCGGACTGTTATAGTTACTGTAGTCTGCCTGTCCGAATGGCCTGAACTGAGCTACAGTGCGGCCCGCCGTATCGAGTTTGACCCCGCAGTAGTTGGCGGAATCAGACGATATGCGCGCCCAGAACAGTTGATACCCGCTGCCGTCGTAGACCACTTCGGGCATACCCTCGTCGTAACTGCTGTTCGTCACGGGGATTCCATCGGGGTCCAACACCTGCCCGTCATTGCTGACCCGTGCCGCATAGATATCGTAGTATGACCCATTGATCCGCGAGTCCATCCAGACTATCAGCGAACTGGAAGGCCCGCATGCGACCGCAGGGGACTCCTGACTGTTGCTAGCGCCGGAAACGAGCATGGGCGAAACCACGACCGAGCCGGCCGGGCTCACAAGCGCGCAGTACACGTCGGCGTCGTACTCGTTGTAGCGCATCCAGGTAACAACATAATCTGTGCCATTAAAGGCGACCGAAGGCAGCACGTCAAATCCCGATTGGTCGCTGATGTTGAAACCGTCCGGGTCGAGAACAGAACCGTTCGGCGCAATGCGCGCGCCGAAGACAGTGTACGTGGTGTCCGCGGGAGTGCACCAGACCACCAAGAAGTTGGTTCCGTCAAACGCGACATCCGGCGCAATGTCAAATCCGCCGCCGGTGCCCGGTCGAATGGGTGTCGTGTCGAGTACCGTGCCGTCGGGGGTGACTCTTGCAGCGAGAACCAACGCCGAATCCATCATGTCAGGATCCCCCGAGTTCCAGACAACGAGGTATTCGCCGGCGCCGTACGCCACCGCGTCGTAGAACATTGCCGTACCCTTTGATATCGTGAAGCCCTTCGGGTCAATAACCGACCCTGAGGGCGTGACACGCGCACCGCACACATCGGACAGGGCATCGTGCTGCTCCAGCCAGACGGCAAGGTAGTTCGTACCGTCGAATGCGACGACGGGCATTTGCTGGCTTCCCACACCGAGAGGCAGGAGTATTCCCTGAGAATCGAGAACCGCACCGGCAGAAGTGATACGCGCGCAGTAGATGTCAGCGCCGCTCCAGTTGTTGTCCCAACTCACGACGAAGCTCGAACCATTGAAGCACGCAGCCGGCGCTCCTGCCGCGATCTGAGACGGGCAGATGCGTATCTGGCTCGGGTCGAGTGGGACGCCCCCGGTCGTCACCCTCCGCGCCCGCATGGTCTGGTAATAGAGGTTGTAGTCGATGTCGAGCCAAGTGACGAGATAGTTCACCCCATCAAAGGTCGCGGCGGCCTGTTCCTGTTCGTTGGAGAACGGCGCAATTTGGATGCAACTCGGGTCAAGAACCTGGCCCCCGACCGTTACCCGCGTGCCAAGAATGTCCGTCTCGTTGAAGTCGCCCTCCTGCCAGGCCACAAGGAAGCACGTATCCCCGAATGCAATGGTTGGCTCCGCGGCCCCATAGCCCGACGTCCGGAGCAGGATGGCACTCGTATCAATGACCGTGCCGTCAGTCCTGACCCGAGCCCCGCGGATAAGGTACTGGCCCAGAGAGTCCTCGTCCGACCAGGCGACCAGGAATTCGCCGCCACCGAACTCAACTGAGTGCGTCGTGGCGTACGAGTATATGAGCGGCGCGATCCGGAATCCGTTCGGGTCCAGCACGGCACCGGATCGCAGGACACGCGCCGCATAGAGTTCGCCCGGGTAATCGTTCCTGCCGTCCAGCCAGACCACCAGACTCGTGTCCCCGGCCGACGCGACCCACGGGTTGTACTGACCGTTGAGTTCAGCGCAAACGACGAACGTGTCAAGCAGGGCCCCGGCCTGGCTGATATGCGCGGCCCAGACGTCACCGTCGTACATATCGTTATAGGTCTCCCAGACCACGAGATAGTTAACACCGTCGAAGACAACGTCGGCCTGGCAAGGCAGAGAGTTGATCCCCGTAATCGTGATTCCGATCGAGTCCAGCAGGACGCCATTCGCGTCCAGCCGACCCGCACGAAGCGTGTAGTCACGCGAGTCGCCCCAGACCACAAGCCAGCCTGAACCGTTTGACGCCATCGCCGGATGGCACTGGTCGCCTGACGCCGGGCCGTATGACACGCTGGTGTCAATCATGAATGCGGCCGGGTCCTGACCCGGCCCGAAAGAGCGCTTGGCCGCCGTCTCGACGCGCGGCCATCGCTGCCACAGATTGTGAAACCTGGACTTCTCGGCAGGCACGGCTGCTTGAGCTGCAATCAAGACACTGCCGGCCAGCCACACTGCCACGGTCGCAGACACGGCTTTGCGGTTCACCTCGAGCCTCCTACAGGTGCACTGCACCCTTACCTCAGTCTGCAGGAGAATCGGCGTCTCCGGCGCGCTCCTGCACCTCTTTGCGGTCAGTCGCGGCATTCAGCCGGCCTCGCCTCCGGACCGGCCACCGACGCCTCACTTGACGTCGATCAGCCGCTTCAACGTTATGCCTCCAGCGGCCGTCTGTCAATAAGCGAGGCCGCTGGACGGTCAGAACTTGTTTCCGAAAGTCACCGCGCGTATGATGATAACCTCCTGCCATCCCTTGTCAATTGCTGTTTCCTGCCCATCGAGCCCAACGATGGCGCTCATCCGGATTGGACCGGGATTCCCAGCCATCAATCGGACCGGGGTGGCAGAAGCCGCCCCGGTTGAGTATTCGGAGTTGTGCTAGTCTACAAGCAGGACCTTGACCACCGATTCCTTTTCCGGGGTCTTCGCTTTCAGGAAGTAGACCCCCCGGGCGAGGTTCTTCGGCTGCCAGAAGTATTTGCCGGCGCCTGCTTTGATGGCGAGCCGGCTCGCGGCCACCGCGCG
>JAPLUO010000305.1 GCA_026397595.1 Caldifarciminota bacterium | reverse complement strand
CGCTGTGGATGAGCGCGATGCTGCCGAGCTGGTTCGCCACACCCGGCTGATACGCGGTCTTGCGGTATATCGCCAGCGCCTCCTCGTAGTACTTGAGCGCTCTATCGGGTTCGCCCTTGGCGCTGTAGATGTTCCCGATGTTGCCCAGGTCCGCGGCTTTCCCCTGCTTGTCTCCGAACTCTTCTGCCAGACGGGCCGATTCCTCGTAGTCCCTGAGCGCGTCGGCCGGACGGTCCGACGCGTACTGGCACAGTCCAATCAGGTTGAGCAGCGCGACAAGCTGGGTCCCCTTGGCTTTATTCATGGCCTTTCGGAAGTGCACGATTGCCTCGTCCCACTTGAACGCAGTCATGGCGGCGTGACCAAGTTCGAACGGCTCCCTGGCCGCACGCTCAGACTTCGGTAGCCCGCCGAGATGCTTCACCATCCTGCCCACGTTGCGCGGTGTCTGGGCCATTTTCAACTGCCGCTTGTCGGGACCCGGCATGTACGTGTACACAACACGAGGGTCATGATGCCGGCGACGATGGAGCCGCCCTCGCGCCGAGCCGCAGTGGCGAGTCCGGCTGCCGCCGGTACGACAATCAACCACAGCGACTGTCGCAAATCGGTTTTCATTGTCGGAGAGATGGGAAGGCGGGTTTGGCCGTCGGGGCGTGCTGACAGAGGAAGGCAAGGCGAGCCTCTTGCGTGGTTTCCGGTCCGGATTCGAGCCGGAATCGAGCGCCGCATGTTTCTGTCGTCATGGCCTTACCTTCAGAGGCCGAGTAGTATAGCAGCGTCCGGAACCGTGTCAAAGTTTACCCGAGAAACAGGAACCGAGATAGGATCTTACCACACGGCGAAATAGTGAATTGAGAATGGTGAATAGTGAAAGGCGGATTTGAGTTTCACAACTCCCAATTCTATGTTTACTATTCTCCCACTTGGCGACTTGGCGGTTCTATTCCGGTTTCCGCGATACCTACGGCGTCGGCGCGGAGGCGTCGAAGACGTCGGTGCGGATTGCCCGCGAGCACGGCCGAGTCCAGGCCGCGGGCGGCCCATTTGTCGAGCAGGGCTTTGGCCACAAGGGCGAAGCTCTCGCCCGAGATGCCTCGGTGCGAAGCGGAAAGGGGAAATGGCGAAGTGGTCTGCCAGGCAGTCAACCGTTGATTCGGGTCGGTCATGTCTCTTCCTTTCTGTTTGTCGGCCTTTCAGGCCCTACCGCGTTATGCGTGCACGAGCCCTCACCAAGTTATATGGACACCGGAGCACGATTCGCTCAAGAATCTTCTTCTCATTTCGGGGCCTTTGCGTATCTCCATGAAATGGCGCAGGTTAGTGGAATGGCTCCCGGAAAACAGGCTGGAATCGACGCCCCGCGAACCGGAGTGGGAACCGTTCCCGGAACGGTTCCCGGGGCGATTTCCAGCGAGGCTCTCGTGGAGGTTGGCGGACGGGTTTTCTCGGCGATTCTGCGGTCGGTTCGCGCAGCGATAACCGGGCCCTGTCGGAAGGTGATTTGCGGTCGGACTCTTGCGGTGACTGCCAATCCGACTCTCCAGCCGATTCGCATCGCGACTCGAAGGCTGACTTGCGGCGCGATTTGCAGGGGGACTTCCGCTGCGGTTTCGCCCGCGACTTGCGGGCCGAACCTGATGGAACCACGGATGAACACGGATGGACACAGATTGAGTTCCGAATCGAACCCGATTCTTGCGTCAACGCGGACGGCATTTTCCGTCGGTTGCCAAGAACTTGGCGGCCCCAAGACAGAGGCGGCGAAAAGAAACAACGTCGCGAAAGCGACGATCCTGCACGCTTGTAGTACAGCGCTGCGAGGAACGCCAGACGCGCCTTGTGGCGAATTCCCAGCCCTGACGAGCGCGGCACGCCTCCGGTTGCGGACGGCCGCAGATGTCCGAGCCTGAGTCTAGTCCAGCGCCCGGTACGATGCGCCGCCGAGGCGGACCTTCAGGAGTACTCTGTCGCCCCGGGCCGCGCCTCGGCCAACTCCTTGGCCTTCTCCTCTGACATCCCGGCCTTCACGCATAGCGTGACGAACCTCACCCTGCCCAGTACTTCGCAGCATTCGCCCAAACCCCATAGACACTGCTTTGGTCCATCGGCAATGCCCATCTGAAGCAGCATCCCCAGCGCCGGCACCAGATACTCGATCGCCTTCTGTGCCAACCCGGCCACTTCTCTGTTGCGGGCCGCCTCAGGCTGCACGGCAATCTTCATTATCCACACATACGCATTCCCGATGTTGCCGAGAGTGCTTGCCACCCCGGGCTGATACCCGATTTCGCGGTAAGTCGCCAGCGCCTCCATGCAGTACATGACCGCCCTTTCGGGCTCGCCCTTGAGACTGTAGATGAGCCCGATGTTGCCGATATGCTTCGCCACGCCCGGCTGATACCCGACTTCGCGGTCTATCGTCAGGGCTTCCTCGTAGTACTCAAGCGCCTTGTCGAGTTCGCCCCTGGTGCTGTAGATGTTGCCGATGTTGCCGAGCTGGTTCGCCACACCCGGCCGATACCCGATTTCGCGCTCCATCGCCAGCGCTTTCTCCAGGTAGGTAAGCGCCTTGTCGAGCTCGCCCTTGGTGCTATAGATGTTCCCGACGTTGCCGAGGGCGGCCGCCACGCCCGGATGGTAACCGACTTCGCGGTGTATCGCCAGCGCCTCTTCATGGCA
>JAPLUO010000191.1:8508-9949 GCA_026397595.1 Caldifarciminota bacterium | reverse complement strand
GCGTTCGTTGGTGGTGCCGTCTACGACAAGGACGCCGCTGTCGCCGCCGACGAAGACCTTATTGTCCGTTGAATCCCAGACTGGAGCCTGGGGCTCCGAGACGCCGCCCAGCGAATCGGGCAGGTAGATTTCGGTCTCCAGCCACTGGGCGGATGCGAACGAAACGACGAGCAGAACCGAACCGACAATCAAACGAGTCAAGCGCATATGTCCTCCTGCGTGAATTCTAAGCCGGAGTCGGACGCTGTCAACCAGATTCGTCTAGCCGAGAACCGGAGAGGGAATGAACCATAAAAGCACCAAGGCACGGGCAAGGTCGGAACGGGACTGCCGGTTGAGACGCAGGACGTCCACGCAAACGGTGACGTACTGAACCGAGCCCGTTCAATCCAGTTCGTATGCCACCAGCACGGTCGTCAGAGCAACCGACTAAACCCGCGCCACCTCGACGAGCAGGGCGCTGCGCTTGAAACGCCGAAGCTGGTCCTATTTCGAGAGGGTCCGAGCCCAACACTCTACTCAGCTCAGAACGGCCAGTCAGGCATGGCAAGCCGATTGCATAACATGCTGGAAGTCAACACTATAACCAGTCCATCATCGTACTGGCATCGAGATTCTACCTTTGACTTAGGCAGTGACTCCCCCAGTCACTCCCCGGGTTACTACGGAAGTGACTTGTCAAGTGAACAGACAAGTGAAATCTCAATTGAGTTGGATAGCGATTTGGCGATTTAAGTGAGGACTCGGTTGACGGTTGATGTGCCGACTGAATCGAGAACTGACGTATAGAGTGACTTGTCGATTGACTGGATAGGTGACGTGCCGGTTGAGTGGTAGATTGACATGACGACTGAGTGGTGGATTTAGTTGCGGATTCAGGTGCCTAGCGAAGTGCCGAATGAATTGCCGGTTGAATTGCCGAGTCCTGGGTAGAGTGCTGGGTAGCGCTGCGGGTAGGGGCGCGAGCGCGTGGGCTAGTAAATAGCTGCTGCTGGCCGCAATCGCGTCGGACCGCCGAACCTCAAACGGCATCGCAATGGGGTGGAAGCTACGATCTGAGAAGCAGGTTGGATTCAGACGGCTGACGGCCGATGTGGGTACTTCTGCAAGCGAGTGAGTGCGCTTCGGTGTTGGTATGGGGCAGGCTTCCGCCCGACCCGAAGGGCTATCGACCGCCGCGCGGACTGCAGCCCCCTCACGGGCCGTGGCCTTTGGACTGCGGAGGCGCAAATCCCGTCTTTCCCCGTCCTGCGGCCGGAAAGGCGGCAGCTTCGCTGCCGCACTCCAAAGCAGCTATCGCTGCACTACGACTTTGCGGACGGCTTGGGCTTGAGCTTGTGCTGGGGCTTCCCGCTGCCCCTGCTACCGAGGTTGTTCGAGGGCCGCGCGGGCCTTGGCGAAGGAGGGGTCGAGCTTGATGACTTCCTGCCAGCGCGCGTGC
>JAPLUO010000191.1:0-8501 GCA_026397595.1 Caldifarciminota bacterium | reverse complement strand
ATGGCCTGCGTGAACGTCGGTCGTATCTTGAGCGCGACTTCATAGTAGTGCGCCGAGGTCTGAGGTTCCTCGCTTGAATCCTGGAATCCTCGGTTCCTTGACCCCTTCAGTTCCGTCTGCCTGAGGAGGACCACAGAGCAGATCTTGACTGCGGGGCCGGAGTTCCTATAATGACTGACCGGTCAGTATATTCACGAAGTTAACATAATGAAAGCCAAGTACGCGGAGAAGCGGCTCGCCATTCTGAAGGCGGCGTTTGCCGTCGTCACCGAGCGGGGCTACTCCGACACCAAGGTGGACGAGGTCGCCCGCCGCGCCGGCGTCGCCAAGGGCACGGTCTACCTCTATTTCAAGGACAAGCCCGCCATTTACATCGGCCTCGTGGACTGGCTACTGGAGCAGGCGCTGGCAACGACGGCCGAGGTGATGGCGCGGCCCATCTCTCCCCGGCGGAAACTTGAGGAACTCTTCTCAACCTGGGCGTCCGGGGTGATGTCGAGTCCCGGGGTGATGGCGCTGCTCTCGATGGAAAATGTCAACCAGACCAACACGGTGATGAAACGGTTCAAGAAGCACGTCCTGCCCCACATCATGGAGATGCAGGACGCGGTCGCGGGCATCGTGAAGCAGGGCATCGAACAGGGCGAGTTCCGCAAGGTCGAGCCGCGGGCTGCGGCGATGATGTACCTGAGCGCGTTCCGCGCCGAACTGATGTCGGCGGCCCGGTCGCCGGGCGCGCGACCGCGCGAGTCAGTCAAGGAATTGTTCTTTTGCGGCATCCTTGCCGAAGGCAGGGGCCGCCGCGCTAACGGCAAAGGGAAATAAGGAGTCTTGATGCGAAGGTTCATAGCTTGTCTTCTGCCGGGTTTGATGCTTGCGCTGGCGTCGGCCCACGCCGATACGCTGCAGCTCGACGCCGCCAAGGCGGTCGAACTGGCGCTTGCGAACCCCAAGGTTGTGCAGATGGCACGGGCAAAGCTCGAAGACGCCGCGGCCGGCAAAGGTGTAACGTTCGGTTCGTTCCTGCCCCAGGTCTCGGCAACGGCCACCTACACACGGCTGGGCACGGTCAGTTCGTTTCCGATGGCATCCCCGATACTGGGCAAGTTCCAGTTCCCGGTAAGGGACCCTGCGGGCAACATCATCGGGTTCACCGACTCGATACCCGCGATTGCCGGATACCGGTTTGACACGCTGAAACTCGGCAGCGCCAACAACATGTCGGTCGCCGGGTCGGTACAGCAGACGCTGTTCACGTGGGGCAAGCTCATCAACGCCTACCGCATCGCCGGGCTGAACCTGGACATGACCATCGAGGGCGTGCGCCAGGCCCGAAGCCAGTTGCGCGTGGACGCGACGACCGCCTTCTACCAGGCGCTGCTTGCGCGCAAGACGGTCGAGGTGATGACCGCCGCGCTGGGCCAGCTCAAGGGCCATATCGGCCAGGTGCAGTCGCTGTACGACAACGGCATGGCAACGAAGCTGGACCTGATGAAAGCGACACTGGGGCTGCAGCAGATGGAAGCCCAGGTTTCGCAGATTGAGAGCGGAACTGAACTGGCCCTGGCCGCCCTGCTCAACACGCTGGGCATCGAGCCGGGAACGCCCGTCAGCTTTGTCGAGGACCTCGCGCCCGATTCGATGGCCGTGGAACTCGATTCGGCCCAGGCACAGGCTGTGCGCGACCGGCCGGAACTGAAGCAACTCCGTGACGCGGTGAAGATGTCCGAGCTCGGAGTCGCGATTGCCCGCACCGCCAACCTGCCCAACGCCTTCGCCCAGGTCAACGGCTACTACAAGAACCCGGTCGGCTTCACCTCCGGTTGGGGCACGGACTGGAACGCGACCGCCGGCGTCTCGATGCCGCTCTTCACCGGGATGTCCAATGCGAGCAAGCTGAGGCAGTCCCAGGCGAGGGTTCGCCAGGCCCGGGTCGGCCTCGCAATGGCCGAGGACGGCATCCGGCTGGATGTCCATGCCCAGGTGCTGGCACTCAACCAGGAATCGAAGAACATGAAGTACCAGGCAAAGAACGTCGAGGTGGCCGAGGCCGCGCTCGGGCTGGCCGAGCAACGGTTTCAGAACGGCCTGTTGACCAACCTCGATTACATGGACTCGCAGTTGGCGCTGACCCAGGCCCGGGTTTCGTACTTCAACGCGCTGGCCAACTACCAGGTTGCCCGAGCGAAGTTCCAGAAGGCAGTCGGAGAATACTAAGGAGATGATGATGAGATTATCGCGCACGATTATCGCGGGTTCGATGGCCCTCGCCCTGCTCGCCGGCTGCGGTAAGCCGGGCAAGGGCAAAGGCAAGGCCGAAGAGAAACAAGCCGTGGCGGTCGCGGTGGTAACCGCGGACACCGGCACGGTCATCCGCTCGACCAGCCTCGTCGGCACGCTGGTCGGCGAGCAGCAGGTGACGGTCATGCCCAAGGTGGCGGGCCGGGTCACTGAAATCGCCCGGGCCGAAGGCTCCTACGTGAAGGCCGGCGACCCTATCCTCTACATCGTCAACGACATCCCCGGCATGGACTACAAACCCGGCCCGGTGCTGTCGCCAATTAGCGGCGTGGTGGGAAAGGTCAACGTCGAGGTCGGGCAGAGCGCGGCACCGGGCATGCCGGTCGCAACCGTGGCCAGCTACGGAAGCCGCATCCGCGTAAAGGCAGCGGTGAGCGACGCAGACCTGCCGTACGTCAAGGTCGGGGCGTCGGCCGACGCCACGATTTCGGCGCTTCCGGACCAGGTCTTCTCCGGACGCGTCACCCGGATTTCACCGATGGTGGACGCGATGTCGCGCTCGGCCACGGTCGAAGTCATGCTCCCGAACGACCAGCACCGGCTGGTGCCGGGCATGACCGCGAGCGTGCGGTTGGTCCTCGAGCGCCGAGAGCACGTGGTCGCGGTCCCGCTCGGCGCGCTGTTCGCGACTGACCGGACCCGGATCGTGACCATCGACGGCACGACCGCCCGCGTTCGCACCATCCAAGTCGGGCTGGTCGGCGATGCCCTGGTTGAAATCGTCTCCGGCATCCGGCCGGGCGACAAGGTCGCCACGACCGGCAAGGAACGCGTGCAGGACGGCGACGCGGTCCGGCCGATTGAGGCAGGTACGGCGGCACCGGTCCAGCCGGCGACCGACTCAGCCCGGCCCGAAAGCGGGACTAGATGAAGCTCTCCGACAGCTCAATCGCCCGGCCCGTAACAACCGTGATGATCGCGGTCGCGTTGCTGGTCTTCGGCATAGTCGGTATCAGCCGGATGCCGGTCGACACCCTCCCGAAGATCACCGTCCCGATGGTCATCGTCGGCACCGTCTACCCGGGCGCCGGCCCGCAGGAGGTCGAGGCTTCGGTCACGCTGCCGCTGGAGAAACAGCTCGGGAGCACCCCGAGCCTGAAGAAGATATCGTCCAGTTCGGTCGAGAACATCTCGATCATCACGCTCCAGTTCGAGTGGGGCGCGAACCTCGATGCGGCCTCGGCCGACATCCGTGACCGGCTGGGCATGGCCGAGGCGACCTTGCCGGACGCGGTCCAGACGCCGTTCATCTTGAAGCTGAACACCTCACTGATGCCGGTTGCCCAGTACACGCTCACCGGCGACATGGACAAAGCCGAACTGCGCCAACTCGCCGACGACATGTCAGAACTGCTCCAGCGCGTGCCGGGCGTGGCCTCGGTCTCGGTGTCGGGCGGCGCGGTGCGCCAGGTCCACATCGACGTGGACGGCCGCGAACTGGCCGACGTCGGCGTGACCAACGAGGCGCTCGTGGCGACGCTGCAGGCGCAGAATCTAAACTACCCGGTCGGCGGGATTTCCACGCCGGAAGGGCACTACCTGCTCCGGCTGATCGGCCAGTACGACGACGTCGAGCAGCTCCGCAACACCGTCATCGGCGCCAAGGGTACAACCCCGATTCTGCTCCGCAGCGTGGCCAAGGTGGAGTGGGGCCCGGAGGAACTGACGAGCGCCGCCCGGCTCAACGGCAAGGATTGCGTCTTCATCATCATCCAGCGCCGGCCCGACGCCAACACCATCCAGGTCGCGCAGGGCGTGGCTAAGGAGATGGCCAAGATTGAGAATACCCTGCCGACCGGCGCCAAAGTGAACCTCATCTTCGACAGCTCGGCCCAGATCAAGAGCTCCGTCTCCAACGTCGCCAGCAACATCCTCATCGGCGGCATCCTCGCGGTCATGATCCTGTTCATGTTCCTGCGCCGGTTCCGTGCCACCATGTTCGTCGCGTTCTCAATTCCGATTTCGATCCTCTTCGCCCTTTTCTTCATGTTCATCCTCGGCTACTCGATAAACGTCCTATCGATGGCAGGTCTGGCAATTGCGGTAGGGATGGTGGTGGACAACGCCATCGTGGCGTTCGAGTCCATCTACCGCCACCGCGAAGAGGGCGACGAACCGTTCCCGGCGGCCAGCGTGGGTACGCAGGAAATCGCGATGGCAATCACCGCGTCCACGCTCACGACCGTGGTCGTCTTCCTGCCGATGCTGCTGATGCGCGGCCTCCTGCTGATATTCTTCCGGGAACTGGTCTGGGCCGTGACCGGCTCACTGATGGCGTCACTGGCGGTTGCGCTCACGATCATCCCGATGCTCTCCAGCCGCTTCCTGCCGAAGGTCAAGATCCGGTTCCGGAAGGGCGAAGGCGAAGGTGCGCGCCCGATAGCGGAGCCAAGCGGCAAGGGTCTGATGGGCTGGAGCGAGCGGATGTACGACGGCCTTGAACAAGGCTACGGCCGGCTTATCGGCTGGGCCGTGGGGCATCGCCGGTTAGTTGTCATCGGCGCGGGTGTGCTGCTGGTAATCAGCCTCGGCCTCGTCCCGTTCATCGGCACCGAATTCATGCCGACCCAGGAGGGTTTCTTCCACCAACTCACCGCCGAAATGCCTATCGGCACCAGCTTCGAGACGACCGACTCCGCGGTCGGCGTGGTGGAGAAGTACGTCTTGGAGAACTGGAAGAACGACGTGGACGGCGTCTCGGTCCAAGTCGGCTCCGCAACCGGCAGCGGCGCGAGCGGCTTCCGCGCCCTCTTCGGCGGCGCAAGCAACAATGTCGCCACGCTCAACCTGATTTTGAAGCCCAAGGGACAGCGCAAGCACTCGGTGGAGCAAATCGACCAGGGCATCCGTGACAAGGCGGGCGAGGTCCCGGGCCTCAAGGTCTTCGGTGCGGCCAGCATGGCCACGTCCATGATGGGCATGGGCGGCAGCAACATCGAGGTCGACATACTCGGCCACGACCTGGCGACGGCCGACTCGCTCACCGCCAAGGTGCTCGCCGCGCTGAACGCCATCCCCACTCTCGTGGACGTGAAATCGAGCCGCGAGACCGGCAACCCGGAAGTCGAGTTCACCATCGACCGGCAGAAGGCTGCGCTCTACGGCCTGACGCCCTACCAGGTCGGCGCCGCGCTCAATACCCAGGTCACCGGCTACTCACCCACGGCATTCCGAGTCGGGGGCAAAGAGTACGACATCCTCATCCGGCTCCAGCCTGACCAGCGCCAGACTATCACCCAGGTGATGAACCTGACCGTCAACGGCCCGATGGGCCCGGTTCCGCTCAAGAACCTGACTACCGCCCGGATGGGCACCGGCCCGCTCACCATCGAGCACGAGAACACACAACGCGTCGTCCGCATCACCGCCAAGCCGGTCGGCGCCTCAAGCGGCCAGGCAGCCCAGCGCATCCTCGCCGCCCTCCGCAACATCCCGACCCCGCCGGGATTCGAGCTCAACCTCACGGGGTCGTACCAGGACATGATGAGCAGCTTCCGCGACCTCGGGCTCATCCTGCTCATCGCGCTCATCCTCGTCTTCATGGTGATGGCCTCGCAGTTCGAGAACCTCCGTGACCCGTTCATCATCATGTTCACCGTGCCGTTCGGCGTTATCGGCGTGCTCTGGGCGCTCTTCCTCACCCGGACCTCGCTGTCAATCACGTCCGGCCTCGGGGTCCTCGTGCTCGTGGGCGTGGTCGTGAACAACGGCATCGTGTATATCGACTACGTGAACCAGCTCCGCCGCAACAAGGGCATGGGCCTGGTCGACGCGGTCAAAGAAGGCGGCCGGGTCCGGCTGAGGCCCATCCTCATGACTTCGCTCACGACCATCTTCGGCCTCATCCCGCTCGCGCTCGAACTCGGCGAGGGCGCTGAACTCTGGGCGCCGCTGGGCCGGGCGATGATTGGCGGCATGATTGTCTCGACATTCCTGCCGCTCGTCTTCATCCCGGTGCTCTACGTCATCTTCGAGAACCGCTCCGAGCGCGCCCGCCAGCGCCGGACCGCTTCTGCTGCCGTGCGTGCGTCCGACGCGCCCGGCCAGTAGCCAGTTACTCACCGGCAGCGGGGCGCGGACATCCGCGCCCCGCTGCTTCATGCCCGGAACTGCCGCAGCCGCCGCGCCTCGGAAAGCACAGCCCGGCCCGCGAACTCACCTGCGGACTCGCTCCGGAAACCGGCTCGGAAACTACCTTGCGAATCGCCACGCCGGTCTGCCCGCAAAAGGCTCTCGGTGTCGGCATGCAACTGGCGTTCGGACTCCCCCGGCCAATCGGCGCGGCTGTGACCATCGAATTCGGTCGGCGAATCGCGGCCCATCTCGTTCTGCAAGTCATCATGAGAATCACCGCGGAAGCCCCTTCAGGACACGCCTTGAGAACCACCCCGGGAAACGTTCCGGGAACGGTTCGCACGGCGACCCCCGGAATGTCGTTTTGAGCGAGCCCTGCATGGCCTAACAGACTCTGGACCAGCCACTTAGGTCAACTCAGGCTTGCCCTGCTGCGGCGATTGCCCGTTTAGGTCTGCGCCATCAGACGTCACACTCGGAAGAGTACAGGATTAAGCGCCCGCGGCGGAACGCCCGGTCATCTCAGCGCAGGTGGTCTCCGTCTTCCGGCTTCGTCCGCTTGACTCCATGTCCCGCCCCGCTTGGAATCCCGCGGCAGAATCCGAACCCCGCATGGTCTTGACTCTCGGACCAGCGCCGCTATCCTGTCCTCGAAGGAATGATGGCCGGAGTCCTGCCGTGGCACGAGCCGCGAAGCAGGAATCCGGGCACGGCGTTCCTGACTGGAGACAAATGAGCAACGTGTCCGCCCGCACTTTGCCTGAACTCGAAGCCCTCATCGACCGTCTTTCGCCGGCAGACCAGCTACGTCTGCTCGAAGACCTGGCTCACCGCCTGCGTGCCCGGGTGGCCACGAACGAACAACTGGAAGCCGAACCTTTCGGCTCCCAGCTTGCCATCATGGCCCGCGACCGCGACATCCGAGCGGAACTCCAGGCGATAGACCGCGAATTCACCGCCACTGAATCTGACGGGCTGACGAAAGACTGATGCCCGTACATCGCGGGGACATCTACTTCGTCAACCTGAACCCGACTGTCGGACACGAACAGGCCGGACAACGTCCAGTGCTCGTGCTCTCGGTTGACGAGATAAACGCGCAACCCCTGGTCGTGACTGTCGTCGTCGGCACCAGGGGCGAGCATATAGCCCGAGATTATCCGGCGAACGTGCGCGTCCCGGCCGGGAAGACCGGGCTGCCAATGGAGACCGTCTTCCTCTGCTTCCAGCCTCGCTCGCTCGACCCGAAGCGCTTTCCTGACAAGCCCGCGGGCCGGCTGTCTGACGACGCCCTGCTTCAGGTCGAGGTAGTCGTCCGCCGCTGCCTCGGCCTGTGAACCGTGGGCCGCAAGCCGCGAGCCAGCGTCCCGCGAAGGAATCCTACCTCTCCCGGCCTTGACGAAAGTATCCCCGATACTCACCGTAGGGGTCACCATGTAACTGCGCTAAGACTTGTGAGGCATAGTTTCTGTTTGCCCAAAGCACCATCCTCTGGTATAATCCGGCATGATTCTGCCTGACAGACCGATACGCAACCCGGCGGCGGTGCAAGAAGCAGGCACCGATGGTTGGACCCTGCTGGTGAACCCGGATACCGCGGGGGCCATGGCCGTGAACCGTCGTCAAGTGCCACCCGCGGCGACGCAATGCTCGGGCTCGGGTCGGGACTCAATCTGTGTTCATCTGCGTTCATCTGTGGTTCCATTGGATTTGGTTGCGGCCTTCGAGGCCGCGCTATGTAATCTGCGTAATCTGTGGATTGTCCTCTCCGCTTCCGTCTTTCGCCATTTCCCCTTTGCTTTGTCCTTTCCATTTTCCACTTTGGCCGTAGTACCAAGGAGGTATCCTGATGAGTGATTCGAAGACAGCGAGTCCGCTGGCCGCGAAAACCTATCGAGCAAACGAGGTCGTTTCCTGCGTTGACGAGGGCGAAGATGGAGCAATGCTCTATAATCCGGACAAGGACGATACGGTCATGCTGAATCCGACCGGCCGCGCAATCTGGTCCTTCCTCACTGACCCACGCACACTCGACGACATCACCGGTCATCTGGTAGCCGTCTACCCCGGCGTGGCTCGTGAACAGGCCGTTCAGGACGCCGACAAGTTCATTCAGTCGCTGCTGC
>JAPLUO010000468.1 GCA_026397595.1 Caldifarciminota bacterium | reverse complement strand
TAATGGCGTTGCTGCGGTCCTATCACCAGCGCGGGCGCGACCTGAAGGACCTGCTGGACAATATCGAACCCTGAGGGGGCGACCCCTTATCATCACACCACTATCCCAAACAACCGGTTTGCAGCTTTCGATTTCTCTGCGCAGCGCCCGTCTGCCTTGACAATTGTAGCTTTCTGGCCTAGAATCCGGCGCATTATGCCCAGCCTGTCCGTTAACATAGACCATGTCGCGACGTTGCGCCAAGCCCGGCTCGAGTCGTTTCCTGACCCGGTGCAGGCGGCGACGGCGGTTGAGCTGGGCGGGGCCGACGGTGTCACGGTTCATCTGCGCCATGACCGGAGGCACATCACCAATCGAGACGTCGAGCTGTTGCGCTCGACGGTGAAGACCGAACTGACGGTGGAGATGGCAGCGACGGACGAGCTCGTGCGGTTGATTGCCCGGGTCCGGCCGGACCAGGTGACACTGGTGCCGGAGTTGAAAAGCGAAGTGACGACGACCAACGGGATTGACCTGCTCAAGGAACGACGTAGACTGGAGCCGGTCGTGCAGCGTCTGAAGAAGGCGGGAGTCAGGGTGAGCATGTTCATTGAGCCGGACACGGCACAGGTTGAGGCCGCGGGCACGCTCGGGGCGGACGTGGTCGAACTGAACACCGACCGGTACAGCCGGGGCTGGGCGAAGAAGCCGGCGCTGCTGGACGAGCTGGTTCGCGCGGCGGGAGCGGCTGGCACTGCCGGCGTTGCCGTCCACGTCGGGCACGGGCTGGACTACCGCAATGTCGTGCCGATCCTGCGGAAGCAGGTGGCAACCGGATACAGCATAGGGTTTTCGATTGTGGCTCGCGCGGTGTTTGTCGGACTCAAGGATGCCGTGGCAGAGATGAGGCGGATCATGGAGGTCTACTCTTGTGAAAGGTGCTAGAGTCAAGTTTGCCGTTTTCGCAGTTGCGGTTGTGCTGGGCATCTGGTCGCTGATACCCACGTACCAGCTATACTTTATGTTGCCCGGGCAAGAGAGGGCGCTTGCCGTCAAGCTCGCGCGCGCCACGTCGCAGGACGACAGCGCCCGGGTCCAGGTTGAGATTGCCGAGTTCCAGAGGCAGAAAGTCGGCGTGCACAAACGGTCGCTGCACCTCGGTCTGGATCTTGTCGGCGGCATGCACCTGATGTTGGAGGTTGACAAGAGCAAGTTGTCGGCCGAGGAGGCCAAGGATGCCGGCGACCGTGCGCTCGAGGTAATCCGTAACCGTATCGACCAGTTCGGCGTGTTCGAACCGATCATCCAGAAGGTCGGTCGAGACCGGATACTCATCCAGTTGCCCGGGGTGGACCGGGATCGGGCAAAGAGTCTCATTGGGCAGACCGCGCAGTTGAAGTTCCAGTTGGTGCAGGAAGAGCGCGTCACCTACGACGCGCTGAAGACGATTGACGACAAGGTGAAAGCCGGGCCCGGGGCAGACACCGGCCGTGCAGCGGCACCCGACACCACCAAGAAGGCCAAACCGGACACTTCCCGGCTCCAGACTCTGTTGGACACGGCCCAGAAGGATACCAACCCGGTGGTGGGTGGCGAGGCCGAGGCGGGAACGCTGCTCAGCTACGTTCGGACAATCGGCGGCGACTTCGGGGTGGATGACCGCGACTATCCCGAGTTCAAGATGCTGCTGGAGCGAGCCCGGCCCTTCTGGCCTGATGGCTACGAGTTTCAGTTCGGACCGTCCGAGGCGCTGGAAGGCAGCCCGGTACGCCGCCTGTACATGCTGAAGATCGAGCCGGAGATGCTCGGTTCGGCGATCAAGGATGCCCGGCCTGCCCCGTATCAGGGCTCGGAACCGGGGCTTGCTAATACGTGGATTGTGAGTTTGAAGCTGGGGCGGAAGGATGCGGCGGTATTCTCGCAGGTCACGGGCCGCAATATCGGCCGTCGGCTCGCCATCGTGCTCGACAACGTCGTGAAGTCGGCGCCGGTGATTGAGTCACGGATCCCCGATGGCAACGCGATGATTACAACCAACGACGTCAACCCGGACGATTCACGCGACCTGGCGATCGTGCTGCGGTCCGGCGCGCTGCCCGCACCGGTCAACATTGTGGAAGAGCGTTCGGTCGGGGCTTCGCTGGGAAGCGATTCGATCCGCCGCGGTATCCTCGCGAGTCTCATCGGGGCGCTGGTTGTTGTTGTGTTCATGGTTCTCTACTACTCGGTTGCGGGCGTGCTGGCTGACTTCGCGCTCTTCTTCAACATCTTCTTCCTGCTGGCGATACTAGCCGGACTGCGTGCAACCATGACACTGCCGGGTCTCGCCGCAATGGCCCTTACCATCGGTATGGCCGTGGACGCGAACGTGCTGGTGTTCGAGCGAATACGGGAAGAACTCCGCTGGGGCAAGACGGTGATGGCCGCGGTGGACGCGGGCTACGACCGTGCCTTCGTGACAATCATCGACGCCAACGCGACCACGATTATTACGGCGATAGCGCTCTACTTCATAGGCAGTGGCCCGATTCGCGGGTTCGCGACAACCCTCACGGCCGGCCTCGTCATCAACGTCATCACCGCGGTGTTCCTGACCCGGTTCATCTTCGACTGGTGGCTCGCCCGGTTCGAGGTCAAGAAGCTGAGGATATAACACATGAGACTAATCGGCGATACCAACATCCCGTTTGTCCCGAAGCGGAGGCTGTTCTTCATCCTGTCCGGGTTGATGATGCTCGCGAGCCTCGCGGTCATCCTCATCCGCGGCGGCTTCAACTACGGCGTCGATTTCACGGGCGGCTCGATGGTACAGGTCCACTTCACGCAGCCGGTTTCGACCGACGCGGTGCGCGGCGCCCTCGAGAAGTTCGGGGAGGGCGGCGCGGGGTTGCAGCGTGACGACCGGGGTGATTTCCTCATCCGCGTGAAACCGCGCGAGTTCCCGGGCAAAGAGACGTTCACCACGGTGCTGCGCCGGCAGTTCGAGGCCTCGTTCCCCGGCAACCAGTTTGAGATACTGCGCGACGAGATGGTCGGGCCACAGGTGTCTAAAGAGTTGCAGGGGAAGGTCCTCCTGGCGACAGCGCTCGGCCTGCTCGGCATCCTCATCTACGTCAGTTTCCGGTTCGACTTCCGGTTCGGGACCGGCGCGGTGCTCTCGCTCGTGCACGACACGCTGATAACGCTCGGGTTCGTGGCGCTCTTCAACAAGGAGGTCACGATAACGGTTATCGCAGCCGTGCTGACGATGATCGGCTATTCGGTGAACGACTCGATTGTCGTATCGGACCGGATCCGTGAAGACGTCCGGAAGATGCGCAAAGAGTCGTTCTTCGACGTCTGCAACCAGGCGATCAACAAGACCCTGAGCCGGACGATAATCACCTCGCTGACCGTGTTGTTCGTGACGCTGGCCCTGCTTATCTTCGGCGCGGCGAGCATCAAGGACTTCGCGTTCGTGATGACCGTCGGCACAGTTGTGGGAACCTACTCGTCCATCTTTATCGTCGCGAACTTCGTCTGCGAATGGGAGAAGAAGTTCCCGAGCAAGCGCCGCCGCTAGGGCGGACGCGTTTCTTTCTGGAAGCGCTGGTCGGCAGCGGCTTCTTCACCGGTTACTTCCCGATTGCGCCGGCAACAGTAACGAGCCTCTTTGTACTGTTGCCGGCCTTCTTTCTGGCAAGGCTGCCGGGCTGGAACGCTCTGGCCGTTGTCGCGGTGTTCTTCACCGGCGTGCCGATTGCCACCGACCTTGAGAAGGTCTGGGGCGAGGACCCCGGACGCGTTACGATAGACGAGGTCGCCGGTACTCTCGTCACCTTCTTTCTGAATCCGGTGTCAATATGGGGGCTGGGTGTGGGGTTCCTGCTCTCGCGGTTCTTCGACATCTTCAAGCTGCCTTTCATCGACAAGTCGCAGCGACTGCCCGGCGGCTGGGGTATCATGGTCGACGATGTGCTTGCTGGCATCTGCGCCAACCTGGTGCTGCGGTTTGGCCTTTTCCTGCTCCCTGTTCTGAGGTATCACTCGTGAAGTTGGAGCAGGCGGTCGGCAGGCTGCTCAGGCGCAAGTGCTTGACCCTGGCCGTCGCCGAGTCCTGTACCGGGGGCCTGGTTGCCGACAGGATAACGAATGTGCCGGGAAGCTCAGACTACTTTGTCGGTGGGGTTGTCAGTTACTCCAACGCTGTGAAGCAGAAGCAGCTCAGAGTCAGGGAGACGACGCTTGAGAGGTCGGGTGCCGTGAGCGAGCAGACTGTGACCGAAATGGCCCGAGGTGTCGCGCGCCTGCTTGGTGCTGACGTCGGCATCGCGGTCTCGGGCATTGCCGGGCCGGGCGGCGGGTCAAAGGTCAAGCCGGTCGGGCTCGTGTACGTCTGCGTCAAAACAGGAACTGCCCTGGCGGTCGAAAGGCACCGGTTTCGCGGTGGCCGCCGGGCCGTCAAAGAGCAGTCGGCTGCCGCGGCGCTTGAACTGTGCAGGCGCGTACTTGAGGATGAGGCTTGATCGAACTGACGCGTGCCTTTGTGGCGGTGGAGATATCCGAGGGGGCGAGGCGACAGATTGCCGACCGGTTGGCCATCCTTCGGCGCGAGCCGGGCGGTCCGGTGCGATGGGTCAGGCCGGAGTTGATGCACCTCACGCTCGCCTTCCTCGGCGAGGTGGCGCCGGACTTCATTGCGGCGGCGACGCTCCGCCTGACTGAGGTCGCGTCCGGGCACAGGTTTTTTACGATGCAGTTGAAAGGGCTGGGGGCGTTTCCGAGCCCATCGCGCGCGAGGGTCGTCTGGATCGGCGTGGCGCAGGGCAGGGATGAGGTCTGCGCCTTGCAGGCAGGCGTGGTCAAGGCATTGCGTTCGGTGGGCCATCAGCCCGAGAGGCGGCCGTTCAGCCCGCATCTGACCATCGGCCGCGTGCGGGTCCCGGCTGACGTCAGTGGGGCGGTGGCGGGTCAGTTCGAGTCCGAGTCGTTCGCCATAAAGCGTGTGGTCCTGTTCCGCAGCGTCCTTGAGCCGTCCGGGCCGGTCTACTCGGTCCTCGCCGAGTTCCCTCTCTGCGCCTGACTTCCCCGGAAGCCGGAGTGGAATCGCCAAGCTTACGCAAAGCACTTCCGTCCGGATCCGTCTTTGTGTCTTTGTGACTTGGTGGTGAACTCCTATCTTGGCCATCGGGGATTCCGCGGTCGCTTGACTTCGCGTCCAGCCAGGTCATCATATGACGTTGTCGGCTGCCTGTTGCGGTGTCGTGTACAGAGTAAACGGAGGTCAAAGTGTTTGAACTCAAACCAGCGGTCTGGATAATCGCCGGGCTGATCCTGGCCGCGCTGGAAATGCTGGTGCCCGGTCTCGTGATAATCTGGTTCGGGGTGGCCGCGGTCGTGACCGGCATCCTGGCAATTTTTGTCCACAACCCGTACGTCCAGTTCGGGGTCTTTATCGTCCTGTCGGCAGTCATGGTTGTCTTCTCGCAGCGGATTGCGCGGAGGATCACGCATGAGGAACCGGAGCAGGTCGGTGCAAACCGAATGGTCGGCGTGACGGGCATCGTCGTACAGCCGATCGCGCCGCCGGCGCTCGGCCGGGTCAAAGTCAACGGCGACGAGTGGCGGGCCGAGTCGAAGGTGGCGATTGCCGTCGGAACCACGGTTCGAGTTCTGAACGTGGAAGGTACGCGATTGATCGTTGATATCCGCGAAGAAGGGAGTAGCGAATGATGGCACTTCTGGTAGTCCTGCTGATATTCATTTTCCTGACGGCGCTGATCGGTATCAAGACCGTCCGGCCGTACCAGCTCGCGTGCGTCGAGCGGCTGGGCCGGTATCAACGCACGGTGCATCCCGGACTTAACTTCATCATCCCGTTCCTGGAGCGGCTGATAAAGGTCGATATGCGCGAGCAGGTCGTGGACGTGCCGCCGCAGGAAGTAATCACGAAGGATAACGCGACGGTTACGGTGGACGCGGTGATTTACTACGAGATCACTGACCCGGTCAAGGTATTGTACAACGTGGCGCAGTTCCGGCTGGCGACCATCAAGCTGGCCCAGACGAACCTGCGTAACGTCATCGGCGACATGAGCCTTGACGAGTCGCTGACCTCGCGCGAGAAGATCAACGCTCGGCTGCGCGACGTGCTGGACGAGGCGACCGACAAGTGGGGCGCGCGCGTCACCCGGGTTGAGCTGCAGCGCATCGAGCCGCCGAGTGACGTGACCGAGGCGATGCACCGACAGATGAAGGCGGAACGCGAACGGCGGGCGGTGGTGCTTGAGGCCGAGGGTTTCAAGACGGCGGCGATTCTCAGGGCCGACGGGGAGAAGCAGTCCAAGATTCTGCAGGCCGAGGGTCAGGCTGCCGCGATACAGAAGGTGGCGGAAGCCGACCAGTTCCGCCTGCTGACTGTTGCCGAGGGCGAAGGCCAGGCAATCGAGCGCGTCTACAGCGCTATCCACAAGGGCAACCCGAGCAAAGACCTTATCACCATCAAGTATCTCGAAGCCCTGGCGAAGATGGCTGACGGCAAGGCGACCAAGTTGTTTGTGCCCTACGAGGCGTCGGGCGTGATGGGCAGCCTCGGCATGATTGCCGACGTGCTCAAGGAGAAGAGAGAGGAGTCGGCTGTCCCGGCCAAAGAGTAGCGGCGTAAAATACAAAGGACAAGGTGCAAAGTCCGAAGTCCGGACTTCAGCGTTTCCTCTTCTGCCCTTGCTTCGTCCTTTGTCCTTTCCACTTTGTCCTTTCGTTTGCGCGTTAGCGGGTTTTGGCGATGGTCGTAGAGTAGATCCTTTGTGATACAGCCGAGTCCCCACAGTCAGTCTGTCCAGTGGCACCGGCTGACCGTCGATGCGGCCCTGGACCGCGTCGAGTCACGGCCGCAGGGGCTCGGCGCGTCCGAAGTGCAGGAGCGCCTGATGCGGTTCGGGCCCAACGAACTGGTCGAGCGGGGTGCGCGCACGGTCTGGCACATTCTCGGGGAGCAATTCAAGTCGGTCATGGTCGTGGTCTTGATCGTCGCGGGCGTCATCTCGCTTACACTGGGAGAATTCACCGACGCGGCAGCAATCATCGCCATCGTCGTGTTGAATGCGATACTCGGCGTGATGCAGGAGTATCGAGCGGAGAAAGCGATGCAGGCCCTGAAGTCGCTTGCGGTCCCGGTGGTGCGGGTTCGGCGGGAAGGCCACGTGCTCGAACTCCCCGCCCGCAATCTCGTGCCCGGGGACGTGGTCCTGCTTGAGGCGGGCAGCCACGTGCCGGCCGACGGCCGGCTCCTCGAAGCGGTCAACCTGCGCGTGCAGGAAGCGACGCTGACCGGCGAGTCGGAGCCGGTCGAGAAGCACACCGCGTCGGTTACCGGCGGCGACGTCGCGCTCGGCGACCGGCGCAACATGGCCTACAGGGGCACGGCAGTGGTCGCGGGTCGGGGCGTGCTGCTGGCCACGGACACGGGGATGCGAACCGAGCTGGGCCGCATCGCGGAGATGCTGCAGTCGGTACAACGCGAGCCGACGCCGCTGCAGAAGAGGCTGGAGCAGTTGGCCAAAGGGCTGGCCGTGGCCGCGCTGGTCGTGGTCGCCGTCGTATTCGGCCTCGGGATGCTGCGCGGCGAGCCGTTCCGCCTGATGTTCATGGTTGCCGTATCCATGGCGGTTGCCGCGGTGCCCGAAGGTCTTCCCGCGGTAGTGACCATCGCGCTGACTCTCGGGGCCCGCCGGATGCTGGCACGCAAGGCACTCATCCGGCGGCTCAACGCGGTCGAGACTCTCGGCTCGGTGACCGTCATCTGCTCGGACAAGACCGGGACCCTGACCGAGAACCGGATGACCGTGACCGCGCTGGACGTGGCCGGCCATCGCGTGGACTTGAGGCCCGACATGGACGCTGAATCGCTGGTGTCGGCCTGCGGCCGGGCCCCGGCGCTTACTCTGTTGCTGGCCGGGAGCGCGCTATGCAACGACGCGGTGCTGGAGCGCGACGACGCGGGCCGGATGCGGGTAGTCGGCGACCCGACCGAAGGGGCGCTGGTTGCGGCCGCGGCCCGGTTCGGCTTGGTCAAGGCAGATCTCGAAGCGGCCATGCCGCGCGTGGCCGAGGTGCCGTTCTCGTCCGAGCGGAAGCGGATGTCGACCGTGCACCGCCTGGGCGAACCAGCGGCGACGAAGAGCGGGCGGTGTCTCGAAGAAGCGCTGACGAGTGTGTGCCCGGGCGCGAGCCATATCGCGTTCACCAAAGGCGCGGTCGACGTGATGCTGGGGCTCTCACAGTGGGTCTGGGCGGACGGTCGGGCTGAACCGATGGACCCGGCCTGGCGAGCCCGGATAGCGGAGTCGAATGACCGGCTGGCCGGGAACGGTATGAGGGTTCTGGGACTTGCCTTCCGGACGATGACTGAGGTCCCGGCCGCGGTCAGCGAGAGCGAGGTCGAGCAGGGGCTGGTCTTTGTCGGTCTGGCCGCAATGATCGACCCGGCCCGGCCCGAGGTGCGGAGCGCGGTCGCGGAGTGCCGGGCCGCGGGAATCCGACCGGTGATGATAACCGGCGACCATCCGCTTACGGCGCGCTACATCGGCGCGGAACTGGGCATCGAAAGTGCGACCCCGGTTGTCACTGGGACGGAACTCGCGCGGATGGACAGCGCGGAACTTACGGCAACGGTGAAGGAGACCGCTATCTACGCCCGGGTCGCGCCCGAGCACAAACTGCGTATTGTCGAGGCGCTCCAGCAACAGGGGCAGATTGTGGCGATGACCGGCGATGGCGTCAACGACGCGCCGGCCCTGCGCAAAGCCGACATCGGCGTGGCGATGGGCATTACCGGCACCGACGTCTCCAAGGAAGCGGCCGACATCGTCCTGCTCGACGACAACTTCGCCACCATCGTGGCCGCGGTGCGGGAAGGCCGGGCAATCTACGACAACATCCGCAAGTTCATCAAGTACATCCTTGCAGCGAACACCGGGGAAATCTGGGTGATGCTGGCCGCGCCACTGCTGGGTATGCCCCTGCCACTTCTGCCACTGCAGATACTCTGGATAAACCTGGTGACTGACGGCCTGCCCAGCCTTGCCCTGAGCGTCGAGCGGCCCGAACATGACGTGATGAAACGGCCGCCCAATGACCCGCGTGGCAGTATATTCGGTCAGGGGCTCGGGGTGCACATTATCTGGGTCGGGTTCCTCATGGCCGCAGCCGCGCTCGGGATGGGCTACTGGGCATGGCGCAACGGCGACCCGGGCTGGCGCACGATGGTCTTTACCACCGTGACCCTGTCCCAACTCTTCCATACGCTTGTCATCCGCTCATTCCGGGTCTCCATCTTCCATCTCGGGTTCTTCTCCAACCCGGCCCTGGCCGGAACGATACTCGCGACCCTCGCGCTCCAGATGGCGGTCGTCTACGTGCCATTCCTGCAAGGTGTTTTCAAGACCGTGGCGATGGCGCCACGCGACCTGCTCATCAGCCTTCTGCTTAGCTTCACCGTGTTCTGGGGCGTGGAACTGGAGAAGTTCATCCTGCGGGCACGAGACCGACGCCGCGCGCGCGCTGCCTGAGGTCCGGCGGCCCGGCGGTCTGGCAGCCGGCCTCAAGCCACAAGCTTCAAGCTTTCGGGAATCGTTTATCGGCGGACGTCAATCGGAAACGGCGGGGTCGGCAACTCGCGCCCGCCGGGCGCGTCGGGCGTAAGGCGGAGTCGGGCCGGAGGTCCTCCGGGCCGGGTTTGAGCACGCAGTCGCCGACCTGCCCGGGACCGAGTTCTTCACGCGGCCGCGTAATTATCCGACCACCGGTCTGCAAACGTCGCGACAACAGTAGCCCGGAGGCAGGCTGGGACCTGCCTCCGGGTAGGCGAACGGTGAGACTACAACCCGAATCGGACTGCGGTAGGTCGGCTACGCGCTTGGAGCGACCACGGCCACAGCCACAGGCGCCGGCGTCAGCGCAAACGCCTTGGGAACTGCGTCCCGGTCCAGGTAGTCGAGGATGCTCCAGCCGTCGGTTGCCAGGGCATCGAGGTGGAGTGTCTCTGCAAAGGCGGCCCGGCCACCCGGGCAGCCCGTGATCAGGTCAGCCACCAGCACGTCTTTGGCAAACACGCTGGCCATGTTGCGCACAAACCCGTTCAGCGGGCTTGCGCCTACCGACCCGGACGCGCAGGCGATTAGCAGCGCGCCGGTGCTGCCCCGGTACGTGTTGAAGCTGAACGTAGCGAAGTCGTTCGGGTGCTTGGCCAGGAACGAGATGTGGGCCGACGAGCCCGCCGGGTACTCGATGAACCCGCACGGGCCGGCGCTGGCCGCGCCGACCGTGGTCTCATAGATCTCGGCTTGGCAGGGGTTGTTGTCAACGTGCAGCACCAGCCGGAACGCCACGGTCTTGCCGGCTCCGTCCAGAATCAGGTGCTCGGGCGCGGGCGCGGCCGTGGGGACTGCACCGACGCCGAACGGCCCGTCGATGGTCGGGACCTTGAGCAGGATTCCAGCATTGGTGATATTCACGAGGTTCGCCGCGCTGTCAAAGAGCTCGAGCTTCAGTTCGTACCTACCGGCCGCGTCCGCCGGGTCGCTGCTCTCCAGCAGGTGCGAGAGAAAGAAGGCGCTCGCCGTGTTCTCGCGCGCATCGATCATTGGGGCCCAGCCGTAGCTGCCCGCAGGCGCGTTCTTGGGCTGAATCTTGAACAGATTCTTGCCAACGAAAGGCGCATCCGGGTCCGGCCCCAGGGTGAAGGGCAGGAACGTCAGCGGGAAGTCCGGCGGTGTCGGGTCGATGACCGCGTAATGCCTTATCACATGGCGGTCGAGCGGGGTCCAGTCTCCAACGCTGCCCAGCCGACGATAGGACCAGCGGTAGTGGTCGACCCCGGCTCCAATCAGGTCTTCGCCGAACCAGACGTGCGGTTCCAGGCTGGCGCCGAACGGCCGCCCGTCCGTGGTCAGTCCTTCATTCGCGCCGGCCGCCGCGCCCTGAATCTGGTGCAGGCTGACGTTGTTGCCGATGAGCATCACCGCGACTTGCTTGCCGGGCAGGTGCTCCGGCTCGCCGCACCAGGGCACGCGCGGGTCGGTCACCCGGAGCACGACTTCGGACCCGCAGACGTAGTCCCAGTAGGTGTTGCACCTTATCGGCGGATGATAGACCGTGGTCCAGACGCCGCCGATGCAGTACTCGACCCAGAAGTACAGGTCCGGGTGGTCGCCGAAGCAGAGATACCAGACATCGGTTTCGAACCGGCCCTGCTGGTTCGTCTCCACCACCGCGACCTCGTCGCAACTGTAGAAGTAGGGCCACAGCCAAGGCCACCAGCAAAGCCACGGCCTGATGAGCACGAAGTTCTTGGTCAGCGCCTCGCGTACGACCTCGAGCGAAGGCGAGAGCAGGGCTGACTGCACCTCGGCCGGCAGGGTGAAGGTCTGCTGAACCCGGGCAAACTGCTGCTCCTTGGGCGGCAGTGGCTGGGGATTGATCATCACTTCAGCGCCCGGGGCGGGCGCGCCCTGGCGCATGACCATCTTCGCGATGTTGTAGGGCGAAGGGTCGATTACGCCCGGGTCATAGCGGAACGGGGGGTCCGGCTCGGGCCAGGGCTTGCGCACGATGAGTTCCGGAATCCTGAGCAGCTCATCGCGCAGCCGCCAGATGATCTTGTCCGGAATCCTGAAGATGATGAGCGGCCACCGGTCCACTTCGCAGATGTGCACCCGCGCATGGCAGACCGGCATGTCCTGAACCACGCCCGAGATGTCGACCGGCTTTGCGACCTTGCCCCGTACCCGGCATCGGCACCAGAGCCACCATTTCCAGAGTTTCTCGGGAAACGGGAGCAACTCGTAGATTGTCCGGCGCGGTTCGTACTTGATAGCCGGTTCATAGGCCTGCAGCCGCTCCATCATCGCTGGCGTGGGCGGGGACGGGCGCCGGTCGGTGATTGTCGGAGCGAAGAACACCCGACTGTGCGCCAGTTGTTCCGGAGTCAACTTGAGCCGGGCCTGGTTATCCTTGACCGGCGCGCTGGCGATGAGTTCCTCACGGCTGCTGAACACGTAGACGCTCAGCGCCAGTTCGTCGCCGCACTTGCCTTCAAAGCCCACTTTGAAGGTTATGGTATTCTCTTGCTTTTCCATCTCTTGCTTGTCTGCCTTTTCCATGGTTGATGTTCCTCTGGTTTGGCATCAGGCGCCTGGGCAGTGCCTGCCCTCTGATGCGGCTTTGCGCCTCTGAGCGGACGTGTTCCGGCGTAGCACGCTCCCTTCCGTCCCGTCTTATCGCGAGGGCCTTTGAAAGCCCTGATGGGCGTTTTCGTCCGTCTGTCATCTGCACACTTCAGTCCTGTGACATTAGACCCCAAGTCCTCGGCCTGGATTCACCTTGCCCGCATAGGGGGTATTCCCTTCACTCAAGTACGTACTCAAGTACGTACTACCGGTTGTGTTGGCGGCGCCTTCGTAAACCGCGAATGCCTCTGACCATCGCCGTGTAGGGTACGGGCTTCACCGCCACTGCCTGCTCCAACAGCCGGTAGAAGAGCTTGCCGCGGTGGCGCGAAGTCCGGCGGTTGAAACGGAAGGTGAACTCGTCGAGGTAGTAGTCGAGATGCTCGCGACTGACTGCCCCTTGGTGCGTTCCCATTAGCCAGCGCTTCAGGAGCGAGACGACCCGATGGACCCGCGGCAGCACTGCCTCGGCAGAATCTCCACTCCCCAGCAGGACCCTGCGGTCGTGGCGATAGCCAAGATCGGGGAGCGACCGGTAGCTCTGCAAGACGTCGGTGATCACGACTGTACCCGGTGCGACATTCTTCTGCACGAACGCCAAGAGGCTGTCCGCAGACGAGTCCGCTACCCGGTTCATGCGGACCCGACCAATGGCCCGCCCGCGCACTTCGGCGGCGACAACTACCAGGGCCTTCTTCCCAATATGGCGACGTCCGCCTCCCGGCTCGACACCGCCCACGAGCGTCTCGTCGACCTCCACCTTCTCGGTCAGGCAGTCCCGGCCTGGGCGAACCATTGCCCGCCGGAGCTTGTGGAGCCACGTCCAAGCAGTCCGGTAGCTCCCCAGTCCCAAGACCCGCTGTATTCCCAGGGCGCTGGCGCCATTCTTCTGGCTCGTCACCCACCAGATGGCGCGGAACCATAGCGGTAACGGCGTGCGGGTGTCCTGGAAGATCGTCCCAGCCGTGACGGACACTTGGTGCCCGCAGGCCGCGCACATCCAGAACCCACGCCGGGTTGGCCACCCCTTCCTGCCGCCGCACGCCACGCACGCGCAGCCCTCCGGCCACCGCAACCGCGCAACGTACTCGCGGCAAGCCTCCTCGGTAGCGAAACGGGTCTCCAAATCCATCAGCGTCCGGGGATAGTCTTCCATGCCTCACCACACTACTGGTTGGGGTTACTGGAGTCAAGGGCATACCCCCATGCCCGCAAGTCCGCAGCCGCTAACGCGAACCTGCGCGCACCCCGCGCTTCCAACGGCCGTGAGCCGAGCATCGGGAAGATGACCGCGCGTCGGCCCGGCAGGGCTTAGGATCGTGTCCCCAAAATCGTACATGACTATGCGGTTAACTCATCAGATAAAAGACGGTGATGTCGCCTGCTTTGCTTGGCCAAGTAGACCCAGAAGTCCTGCATGCCTGTACCGGAGCGCGCTAAGTGCTGTTTTCCGCACACTACCGGGTCATACGTCT
>JAPLUO010000097.1 GCA_026397595.1 Caldifarciminota bacterium | reverse complement strand
GAAGCTGGGTGATATGGAACTGGTTGACGGCGGGCTGCAGCAGTATCTGCCGGTCGCGCCGCTGGACAGCGTGGGTTTGAATCTCGACCTGAAGATAGCCGTTCTCACGATGAAGCACAACCCGGAGACCGGCGTGTCACTGATTGACATCGCCTCGCGGAGCATGGACCTGGTGAGTTCTGACGACCTGAGGAAGCAGAAGGAACTGGCCGACGTGCTGATTGAGCCGAACGTAGACCCGTTTACTCACTCGGACTTTGCCCGGGCCGCGGGTTTGATTGCCGCCGGTGAATCGGCCGCCAACGCCGCGCTGCCGTGAATCAGGGAACTCATCGGCGCGCGCAGGCCGGTTCGATACCGGCGCCCGGTTGAGAAGAGACCGCTATCGGCGGTCCGTTCCGTCCGTTTCGAGGGGTTGAGCGTCACGCGCGAGGGAACGGTGCGAAAGGAAGTCACAATCCGACCCCGCACCTATCTGGTCTTCAACCGGCTGGTAGATGACATGGCCCGGCTGTTCCACACCGGCCTGTTTGAGGACGTGAACTACCGGTTGGAGTTCGCCCGGAACGATTCCGTGGACGTGGTCATCGAGGTGCAGGAACGAGCCTACGGGTTCTACTCGCTCGGCATCAGGTACGACAACGCTGATAACGTCGTGCTCGGTCTGGAGGTCGGGCAGGGCAACCTTGGCGGCTCCGGCGCGAGCGTCCGCGCGGCGTTCGACCTCGGCAATCCGAATGAGGCACGGCTGGGGCTGACCGGGACAAGGCTGTTCGGGCTGCCGTTCGGATACCGGCTGGACGGGTTCTGGGGTTCGGTTGACCGATCCTACTACACGCAGGGAAGCTGGGACGGAATCTACACCGTCAGATACCAGGGCGGGGTTGCCGAGGCAGGATACATCCTCGGCCGGGACGCCTTCCTCAACATGGGGCTAAACAGCTACCAGGCTTCCTACCGCGTGCCTAAGCGTTTTCCGAAGGACTCGCTGCGCGCCGAGTGGGTCGTCGGTCCGAGCTTCCGGCTCGAAGCGAACACGTTCCATGACATTGATTTCCCGACTTCGGGTATGGCGATGAAGCTCGACGCACTCTCTTCGGTTTCAGCATTGAAAGCGACCCATCAGTCCCTCAGGCTCGGCTATTCGTCCGAGTGGGTGATGCCGGTTTCTTCGTGGTTGCTCTTGAGACCGGGGCTGGATGCCGGAGTGTCCCTCGGAGAACTGGCGTGGCTGAGCAGTTCCGAACCGGCGGGGCCGGGTTTGTCGGATTCGCGCCCGAGGAGTTCACGTCGGCGCAGCGGGCGGTGCTGAAGCTCGGTGCCGATTTCAGGCTGTTCCGATTGTTCGGTCAGGATAACTACCCGTTCTATCTGCGGGCGCTAGCGAACGTCGGGACGTTCGAGCCGTGGGGCAGCCTGCTCTCGAGTTCGGATCTGCCTTCGCTGTTCCACTGGGGTGTGGGCACCGGCGCGCGAACCAACACGCCGATAGGGCCGGTTCAACTGACCGTGGGCGTTGGTGACTTCGGTAGAAAGCTGCCGATGCAGCCGGTCAAGGTGGCGGTGTACTTCTCGGTCGGCCGCGAATTCCGCTACACGCGCTGATCAGTCGGATTGGCCGGATCCGTCCGATCCGGAACAGACGCGGACGCATAGCCCGCAGATGTACTGGCTGACGTAGCGTTTGCTCTGGAAGTCCTTGAGCATGGCGAAGCAGTCGAGGTGCTTGAACTCAGCCGGAGTCTCGCCGATTGCCCTGGCCGGGCAGGCAGCAATGCAGGCATGGCACGACCCACAGCCAAATCCGAGCGGGCGGTCGGAGTCCAGATCGAGGTTAGTAAGGACAGTGACAAGTCGCACCTGGGCGCCATGCTGTGGGGTCACGAGCAGGTTGTTGCGGCCAAGCCAGCCGACACCGGCCGCAGCGGCGATGCGCTTGTGGGAAAGATGGCCGCGCTGGTTCTGCCAGTCAACCAATTGTGATGCAGCCACGGGAAGCGCCTGCGCGCCAAGGTTCTGAATCAGGGTGGCGAGGTCGAGGGCGAGCCGGTCGAGCGCGAAGTTCACCTGTCGGTAATGATGTTCGTACAACTGGTTCGGATGGTCCTCAAGCGTGCCGAGCACGGCCGGGGAGAGGTGCATGGCCACGCTGACGGCAAATGGCAGGTCAAGAATCGTCTGCGCGGGCAGGAGGAAGTCGTCGGTACGGATGTCGGCGAGGCGGCAGACGCCGAAGCTAACCGCGCCGCGACTTCGGCACAACTCCATGAGTGTCTCTCGTGTCCCTTTAGTCGTCACTTGTGTCCCTTCAGAAAGGCCATTATTGCGAATACGGCCGCCGGCGTGATGCCGGGCATGCGCTGTGCCATGCCTACTGATGTGGGCCGGTTGCGGGACAGCCGTTCGCGGACTTCGTTGGAGAGCCCATGTACGCGGTTGAAGTCGAGCCTTTCGGGAATCACGATGGACTCCAGTTCCTCGAACTGGCCGAGCTGGTGCTTCGTCCTCTCAATGTAGCCTTCGTACTTCACTTCGAGTTCAACGAGGTCCTGAACTTGTCTGGAGAAATGCGACGATTCCCCGGCATCGGGCGCAGGGGAGTCCGGTACCTTGGAGTGCGGGAGCGCAGCTCCCGCTTTTCCGGAAAGGCGGCAGCTCGGCGCTGCACGCACTCCAAAGACCATGGCCTCTAGATCGCTCCACGTCACTTCCGGTCGCCTGAGCAACTCGACCGGCGCGACGGACTCGCGTATCGGGCTCGTGCCGAGCGATGTAAGCACTCGGTTGGTCGCGGAAGTCGGCTTGATGCGTGCCGAGTTCAGCCACGCGGATGCCTGCTCGCACTGCTTCTGCTTCTCCTGAACCCTCGCGAACCGCTCGCCTGAGAGGAGGCCGAGTTCGTGCGCGCGGGGGCTCAAGCGCAGGTCAGCGTTGTCCTCGCGCAGCAGTAGACGATACTCAACCCGGGCCGTGAACATCCGGTACGGCTCGTCCGTGCCCTTCGTAACCAGGTCATCAATCATCACGCCGATGTAGGAGTCTGCACGCGTCAGAACCAGCGCGGGCTTTTCCTGCGCACGCAGCGCGGCATTGGCCCCGGCCACAAGCCCCTGGGTCGCGGCTTCCTCGTAGCCGGTGGTGCCGTTTATCTGCCCCGCGAAGTAGAGGTTGCGGATAGGGCGGGTTTCGAGAGTGGGGAAGAGCTGGGTCGGGTCAGAGTAGTCGTGCTCGATTGCGTAGCCCGGCCTGAGCATCCGGCAGTCTTCAAGACCTCCGATGGAATGAAGCATCCGAAGCTGAATGTGAATCGGCAGGCTGGTCGAGATGCCGTTCGGGTAGCATTCGACGGTATCCGCGCCCTCGGGCTCAATGAAGATGTGGTGCCGGTCGCGCTCCGAGAACTTCACGACCTTGTCCTCGATTGACGGGCAATAACGCACGCCCCGGCCTTTGATGACGCCTGAATAGAGCGGGGACTGCTTCAGACCGGCGCGGACAATGCGATGGGTCTTCGGGTTCGTGTATGCGACATGGCACGAGACGCGGTTCTCGACCGGCTCAACGGTCCATGCCGAGAACGCGACCGGCTCGGCGTCGCCGAGTTGCTCCTG
Organism: Caldifarciminota bacterium; assembly: GCA_026397595.1. Classification (GTDB taxonomy): domain Bacteria; phylum Hydrothermota; class Tepidihabitantia; order Tepidihabitantales; family Tepidihabitantaceae; genus UBA2258. The sequence continues at coordinate 4,920 of JAPLUO010000097.1, read as the reverse complement.
CAGACGCTTGAGATGCAGCGAGCGGATGTCGAGGCGCGGCGGCTTGCCGGTCTTGAACCGGCCGATGCGGAAGCCCAGTTCGCGCAGGTTCGCGCTGAGCCTCTGGGCCGGGGCTTCGCCGAGGCGTCCAGCGGGGAAACTCACAAGGCCGATGTGGACAAGGCCGTTCAGAAATGTGCCCGGCGCGAGCACAACCGTCTTCGCCCGCAGTTTCTCGCCGAGTTCGGTCTCGATGCCGATTGCAGTCTTGCCGCGCAAGAGCACGCGCGCAGCCGTCGCTTGGTACAGCGTGACTGTTCCCTTCTCTCCCTCTCCGCCTCGGGGAGAGGGTAGGGGTGAGGTGTCCGACTGTCTCCACTTCTGACTTCTAGCATCTAGCTTCTGACATCTAGCTTCGTCTGGACCGGTTTGCTCCACCGTCTGCTTTACCAGCCTGCGGTAGAGTTGGCGGTCAACCTGGGCCCGGGACGAGCGGACCGCGCGGCCCTTGCTCGTGTTCAGTTGGCGGAAGTGAATCCCGGCCCTGTCGGTCAGTTGTGCCATCGCGCCGCCCATGGCGTCCAGTTCGCGCACCAGTTGGCCTTTGCCGATACCTCCGACCGCGGGATTGCACGACATCAGGCCGATGGTGTCGAGGTTCTGGGTGACGAGCAGTGTCGAGCAGCCCATCCTCGCCGCAGCCAGCGCTGCCTCGCAGCCGGCATGCCCGGCTCCGACAACGATTACGTCATACGCTCGTTCGCGTTTCATGCTTGGGAGTCAAGGGGACTGCCCGTCGTGGACTGACCCCAGAGTCTGGATTCTACCGTCCTTCATTCCTGAGTCAAATTGCTACGGTCAGGACGCCTCAAGCTGCCGACGCAAGCTGCGGGTCGTGCGCGACTTGACTTCGTTCGGATTCGGTAGGACAATGCCGCGTGTCACTGTGCCGGCCCTGTGCTGATATTGACTTTGTCTGCCCACAGGTTACATTGACTGCCAGATGACGTCTAAAGTCAGACAGGTACTTGCCGAACTCCATGCGAGGCTAGGAGAGTTGTATGGTGAACGGCTGATACGGCTCGTGCTTTTCGGTTCCCAGGCACGCGGGGATGCTCGGTCGGATTCCGACATAGATGTTATGGTTGTGCTCAAGGGTGAAGTTGACGTAGAGAGGGAGAGGCGTCAGGTACTGCCTATCACCGCGGAGTTGTCGCTGGAGTACAACGTTGTGATTCTCTGCGTGTACGTGTCGGAGAACCGTTTCGACCAAGAACAGAGTCCACTTCTGCGCAACGCTCGGGCGGAAGGCGTGGCGGCGTGAGCTGATGACTGCGCAAGAAGCCAGCATCATAGACCAGCTAAGGGCCAAGCTGCAGGCGCGGCTGCATCTTAGCCGTTTGGTGTTATTCGGTTCGCGCGCCCGGGGTGACGCTGCGCCGGATTCTGACCTCGACATTCTGGTCATACTGAATGCTGTGGTGGACCGCGAGGCGGAAGACTACGTCAACGATAGCGCATGGGAAGTGGGCCTGGCGCACGGTGTCGTCATTGTGCCCGTCACGGTTTCGCGCTACGACTGGGAGGAAGGACTGCTTTCGTCTTCGCTCCTGGCGATCGCGGTGAAGCAGGAAGGGATTACGGTCTGATACCCGAACAGGCCTCCGAACTCGTGAGGCTGGGCCAGCGCCGCCTCGCAGCCGGCATGCCCGGCCCCGACTACAATCACGTCATATGCTCATGGGTACTTCAAGGCCAGAGGCAATTCTAGAAGCCTGTCCGTCTGAGTCAACCGACTACAGTTGAAGGACCGGCAACCCTCAAGTCCTCCTGAGTTGACTCTGGCGTGAAACCGCCGACAATCGAATGCGGCAAGGTGCCAAGCCTGGAACCAGTGCGGCGCTGTGGGGTGGCCGAGACTGGCGATGGCACGATGTTTGAGAAAGCAAAAGGAGGAACGATGTCACCCATTGACTATGGTTGGAAGCAGCTGTATACGTCGGTTGGAGCGCTTGCCGGAAATGGTAGTCTCAAGGAGCGGTTGTGCAACGCACTTCAGAGCCTAGCCCACATTACGCCGGAGCGCGACATCCCCGAGTCTCTGCGGCAGGATTTCGGTGCATTCTGGACCAAGATGAATTCACGGCCGGCTAGCGGAGACGAAGGCACCATCCAAGCAACGGTCGAGACGCTCGGGGAAATTGAATTGAGCGATGCAGCGGACAAGATCATATCGTTCTACACCGAGGTCTGTCGCCAGCAGGGGGCATCGAGGGCATAGCACGACAGATGTGGGACCGTGCGCTGTCCGCAGTAATGGGACCCAGCGGCGTGCAATTGACTGGGAGTATGAGGTAACCATGATAGGCGTCATAGTCTTCGGGGTAGCGATATCCTTCGTGCTGGCGCAGTTCATCGATGGACGCGTCGGGGTCCTTATAGGCCTCGCCTTCGTTGTTGTTGCCGGTGCAGCACTTAGACGGTGGCGGGCAAGGAGTGGATGACTTGGGCCTGACAGCAGAGGAAGCGCATCAACTACAGGAGCATGCGCGGAAGGGGGACCGTGAAGGTTCTCTGAAGCTGATAGCCGATGCCCAAGAACGCAAGAGGGCCGAGTTCCAGGCGGACACCGGCATTGACTCAAGGAATGTCGTTCTATTGATCGGCCGCGACATCTCTTGGGGGGACATTGCGAACCACGCCTTTCGGGTATTGGAGTTCGAGAGAGCCGGGACATCCAGTAGTGAAGGTAGCCAGGACGAGGCGAACGGTCAACATGGTCCATACGGGCATCTGATTGTGGAGTCTCCCATACTAAGTCATAAGGGTCGGCTACCAATCGGCCACCACGACGACCTCAGCCTCGCTGCGAGTGTGTTTGACGAACCCCGTCTGGCCGGCATGATCGCGGCCGGAGAAGCGGATCTGCTCGTGACCTACGCGCCGATGCGTCTGCTTCCCAGTGGGCTGACTCCAGGCCCTTTCCATGTGCTTCACTACGCAATCGCGGCTCCTGGGTCGCTAGATGCCTACTACTCGGTGGATAACGACGCGCACATGGCACGGCCGAATCCTGAGGAGCTGTTCGGTCCGTTTGTCTATCAGGGCAAACTCCGAGTGCGGGTCAGCCCTGAATTGGGAGCGAGGGTGGCGCGTGCCTACGCGCCGGCGCCGACAGAGTCTCGGGTAGATCATCGCAATTTTGTGGTGTTCGACAGGGACTGGAGCGTAGTCGAGGGAGTGCCTTGCAGGGTGATTGAGTTCATCCCACTCGGTTCGACGGTCGTGGATGAGCAAGTCCATAGGGACAAGAGCACGCACCCTTATGCTTCGATTACTCTGGAGTGCAGCAAGATCGCTGGCACTGTGACGGGCTTTGTTTGGCACAAAGTAGATTTCGCTAATCTTTGGGCTGCCTTCAAGGACCGTGGCGTTGCTGGTGATGAGGAGGTGATCATCATCTGGTCCACCAGACACTACAAGCCCGAATACCGGATAGCGAAGTTGGTCTTGCCTCGGATGTGGGTGATGATTTGCCCAAAGGGTGCCACCGAGATAATGTCCGACGAGAACGCTAGGCCCGATCTCGAGGGCTTAGATCGATGGAACGCCACGAAGCCCATTGTGGACTGGAAGCCCGACGTAATGGAGTAGATCTTGGACCGGCACCACGGTAGGTTCAGGGTGACCAATTGCAGCGACATGGCGTCAGCGCGACGGGATTGGGGCGTGGCTTGACGTCGGAACAGACAGACTTCGACAAAGCGATGGAGCGTAGGTTTCGTCGCCAGGAGCTTCTTCGTCACCGGCGCGAACTGAAAGACATATTGGCTGTGCTGCAGCTAGATGCCAACCTCGAGGCCACTGCTGAGAGCGACCGACTTGACGTGACCATAGAATACCTGGTGAGAGGTATCGTCGTATCAGAGTACGTTCTACTCGATGCTCTTCTGAACAAGCATATTTACCTCTATTTCATCACGGCGGGTCTGAAGCTTCCAGCACCAACGGACGGTGGTCGCTTTACCCTGCTTCAGTGGCTCATCGAGGACGTACCTACCCGACGGAAGGTCGCAGTACTTACGAAAGTGTTGCCCATTCCTGACAGAGTGGTGAAGACCGTCCACAGGGTTGCGGATCTTCGTAACGGACTGGCACATGTGGCCACGTCTAGCGTATCCATGACACACAAGTTCACGTACGACAGGTACGACGTGTTTACCTCCGTCGGCGTGCAGCATCTCATTGAAGATGTCCATAACGCGCACGATGAACTTGAGGCAATGGTCGAGCACATCTGGGATCGAAAGGTGAAGTACAGAAGCCTGCCCTCGACTCCGAGTGCGTTTCTAGACGCCTTCGGTAAGGCGGAATGCACGAAAGCACGGCGAACCTCCAAGCCGGGTTCGCCGTGAGGTTTTGAGTAAATAGTGCTTCCCCGAACAAGAAGTGCGTCAGGAGCAGACTGGCCTGCAGGTCTATGCTGACTAGGCGCGTAGGGTGAAGACCAACTCCGCAAGACGGCGGGGCGAGAGGGCCGACGGCTGGCGGCCTACGGCCTGCGGCTGCGCCTCCGACGGTCCGCTATTGAAGACCTCGGAGCTGATGGCGGCGAGGAGGGTGGCCTCGGTGCGTTTCGTTGCGTCTGACATTGTCGTTTGCCATTGAAAACATCGGAGCACTTCTTCGGTCAGGTCATCCGCGATAGACCTACGCCAACCGTCCGGCTGCCGTCAGACCCAAGCCTGACAAGATGGGTGCTCATGGGCGTCAGCCGACGGCTTGCAGGAGTTCTGTCTGTCCGCCTCTGCGAACCTTGGCGCTCGTGACGGCTACGGGAATCTCTACGAACTAAGTGCCGGAATCCACAACTGTCCGGTTATAAGTCGAATAGATTCAACTGGTTAGCGCAGACGTAAGTTTCTATTGGCGAGCGATTCT
>JAPLUO010000335.1 GCA_026397595.1 Caldifarciminota bacterium | reverse complement strand
CGCCGAGCTCAGCTCGGTATTCAAGGCGCGAATCAGCAAGCGGATCGCGGCGCGACTGGCCGCCGAACTCAACCGCGAACTCGCTGCGGCACTGAGGGTCTAAGTCACGGCGTTACCGACTGTTGCATTGACTGGAATCGTCACCACGCAACTGAGACCCAATCTAAGTCCTTGATTCAGAGGCACATTCATCGCCGCGCTCGTCGCGGAACTGAATGGCGGATTGACTCCGGGAGTGACTCCCCCCTTGCCGGTCCGCGTCCCGGGTCGAACTCGCGGCATCACACCACGGGCGGCGACGATTCGCGTCACGAACCGCAAGATTTCCATGACGGTTTTGCACTTTGAGAGCGTAACTACTTATGAGAGGAAGAGTGGAGCGCCAACCGGCTCCCTCTCCCCTGAGGTCCGATTAGTCAGAACCCCGGCCGGATGGCCGGAAAGGAGTCCTAACATGTCAGACGTAACCCGCAGAATCTCGCGCTGGAAGGCCAAGTTCTCGCCCGACATCGCGGCGCAGACGACCTCCCGCATCTTTGCCGACATGACCGAACGCTACGAAGCGGCCGTGGTGGCACTCAGCTCGATGGAAACACAGACGAAACAGGTGCTGGATGCAAGCGGCATCGACACGATGTACATCGTCTTCTACCTCGACTTTGCCCGGCAACTCTTCCGTCTCTCGCACGGCCGGTCAATCTCCGGCCCGACGCTGGCGCGCGAAGCCCAGGTGTTACTGGAGAAGTGGCAGTCCCGTGGCCTTAGGCCCGACGTCCTCGCCGCCATTCGCACCGACGTCTTCAACGTCCCCGCGCGGGAGCCGTAGCGGTAGCGCGACATGGTTCGCCGCAAGCTGCAAAGACAAGAGGCTGCCCGCATCCCTGTGGGCAGCCTGCTCGTGGCGGACCGTCTGGCCTAGTCGGTCAGGACAACCTTCCGGCTGATCCTCTTCGCACCGTTATCCAGCGTGTAGAAGTAAATACCATTGGCCAACCGCCGGCCTCGGGCGTCAGTGCCATTCCAGACGCTCGTGTACGTGCCCGGCTTGGTCCTGCCGTCTGCCAGCACCTTCACCAGTTGCCCGGCGGTGTTATACACGCGGAGCGACACGTCGGCCTCAGCCGGCACCGTCCAGTGAATCCTCACTCGGCCGGTTGTCGGGTTCGGCTCGGCCCTGTCCAGTGCGAGGATGCCGAGGCTTACCCCCTGCGGCCCGTCTTTGGGTCTGCGGAACCGGGACAGGTAGATGCCTGAGCCGTGCCTGCGCTTGCCGCCGCCGTCCAAGAGGAGGTCCATCGGACTCCATGCTTCACGCTCGTACACCGCGCTGGAAGTCAGGCCACCCGCGTCCATGCGCCCGTCCGGGTTGTCCCTGATGGCCAGACTGTCAGTCACCGACGAGTACCCGCCGTAGAGCGCATCCACGCAGACTATCTGGCTCGTAATCCCGGTCCAGCGCACCGCAAACACGCTCCGGTTGTCCTGGCTGTAGTCCGGCTCCATGATGTCGCTGGTTCCGCTGGTGAGCCAGGACTCGCTGCCGACCCAGATCGGTATCTTGACGATTTGCGTGTTGCAGGAATCGTCCAGTGCTTCCGCGACCACACTGGTGCCGTCCCAGGCCGGGTTGGGCCGGTCGTGGTCGGTCTGGAAGTTGGAGACGACCGCGGTCTGATGCGTGGATACGTTGACCTTGCCCACGACGTCATAGCCGACATTCGGGCTCAATATGAACACGATTTCGTTCGCGTTGAGGTAGCTCGGCAGCAAGTGGTCGCTGTCGCCAAAGGTCAACTGCTCTTCCGTCCCGCCAAAGGCCGGCACGCGCCAGACCTGGGTGTAACCACTGTCATCGTCGCGCTCGTAGCAGAGCCACTGCCCGTTCGGACTCCATTCCGGGTAGCAGTGGTCCTCGGCCGCGTACGTGATCTGCCAGACCAGACCTAAGGAGGCGACACTGCCTGAAGTCCCCGGCCCTGCCGAAATCGCGCTTCTGCTTTCCACTGCGGATTTCGAGCTTAGGATTCCGAGACGAGGGTTTGGTGCATTGTCTCCGTTTGGGGTCACTGCGGTTGCCTCGCTCGACAAGTCGGCGCTGCCAACCGGCTCCCCGGAGGCCCCATCCATGCCGCCTCCGCCGCCGCCGCCAGACGCCGTAGTCACGCAGAGTTGGTAGAAGCCGGAAACGGTGTCGTCCAACTGGAATGCAATGTACTGGCCACTGGGACTATAGACCGGTTCCTCGCAGTCCTCATCCATGTCGACTACCCTCTGCTCCGGGATGGGCAGTCCATAGTGGCACTGGTAGATCTGCTCTCGCTCGGTGAGCGTGTCGGTCTTCGAGTAGCAGACCATCGTGCC
>JAPLUO010000375.1 GCA_026397595.1 Caldifarciminota bacterium | reverse complement strand
CCGAGCCCGAGCATTGCGTCGCCGCGGGTGGCACTTGACGACGGTCTTCAGGACCCCGACGGCCTCAGGACAGAGGCGGCGGAGAGAAACAACGTCGCGAAAACGACGATCCTGCATGATTGTAGTACAGATTCCACAGATGGTTCGGAGCGGCCGGCCGGGACTGCCGGGCTGAGTTTGTCATACATCGCGGATACGCGGTACTTTCCGGAACTGGCCGAACACTACCGGGCGGACGTGGTGATAATGAACGTCGTGCGGTTGCTGCCTTCCGACTTGGACCACCTGCACGCGCCGGATGCTGAGGAGTTGGTCAAGGCAATCCGGCCCAAGCTCGCGGTGCTCAGTCATTTCGGGATGAAGATGCTCGCGGCGCGGCCCTGGGTGATTGCACGGGAGATGAGCGAGCGAACCGGATGCAAGGTGGTAGCAGCCACTGATGGAATGCTCGTAGACCTTGAGATGTACAAGGCCACAAGCCCCAAGCCTCAAGCCACAGGCAACGAAGGGGACAATCGGCTTTGGGTACAGTCCCCGTCGGAGGACCTCGGGGACAGTCCCAGCGGAGGCGCGGAATGAGCGCGAGGAGGCCGGTGAGGCTGCTGCCCGAGGAGACCGTGCGGCGAATTGCCGCGGGCGAGGTGATTGTCCGGCCCGCCAATGCCGTGAAGGAGTTGATTGAGAACTCGCTTGACGCGGGCGCGACCGACATCCGGGTCGAGATTAAGCTTGGCGGCAAGAACCTGATTAAGGTCAGCGACATTGGCTGCGGCATGACGCGCGATGACGTCAGGCTGGCGGTGGCGCGGCACGCCACGAGCAAGATTGATAAGGCCGAAGACCTGACCACGCTCACGAGCTACGGATTCCGGGGCGAGGCGCTGGCCTCGATTGCGGCGGTCACCCGCCTGACCGTCGAGACGAACGCGGACGAGTCCGGTCCCGGCACGGCGCTTGAGATTGAGGGCGGGGAGACAAAGACAATCGGCGAGGTCGCCCGGCCCCGGGGCACGACTATCACCGCCCGGATGCTTTTCTTTAACCTGCCGGTGCGCCGGGCGTTCATGAAGTCTGACAACTACGAGGCGCGGCTGGTGGTGGAGAACGTGCGGAACTACGCTATCGCCTATCCCGGTGTCGGGTTCACTGTTGTGTCCAACGAGCGGGAGGTGGTGCGGCTGGGCCCGGCCGGGAGCGTGAAGGACCGCATCAAGGCGTTGTTCGAGAAGCGGGTGGTCGAGGGCCTGGTCGAGATGAAGGTCGACAACCCGTTGCTCTCGCTTTCCGGGTTTCTCGGTGAGCCGACCCGTGCGCGCAGCTTCTACGAGGTGCAGGCGATATTCATGAACAAGCGGCCGGTCCGGAACCCGACCGTGGTGCGGGCAGTATACGAAGGCTACGGCCCCGTGCTAACCGGCAACAATCCGGACTTCGTGCTCTTCATCGAGACCGACCCCTCGCGTCTGGACGTGAACCTGCACCCGACCAAGCATGAAGTGAGGTTCGCCGACGAGCGGTTCCTGTTCGACTTCGTTTCCGAGGCGGTGCGCCAGGGCCTGGGAATCCAGCGCGGCAAGGAGACTGCGGACGCCGACTTCCTGTACCAGCGCGGGTTCGTGCCCGAGGACGCGGCGCCGCAGGAATTCTGGCAGTTGCACAACTCCTATATCCTCGCCCAGGTCACATCCGGTTACGTGATTGTCGACCAGCACGCGGCCCACGAGCGGATACTGTTCGAGGAGGTGATGAAGGGGAGGGAAGACGTAGCGCCACAGGGCTTGCTGTTCCCGATTACCCTTGAGTTGACTGCGGAGGAGTTTGAAGCCTACGAGCGCGCAAAGGACCGGCTGGCGAAGATGGGCGTGGAAGTCGTTCCGTACAGCGGGCGCACCGTGGCGGTGGAGACGGTTCCCGCGGGTTCATTCATGGGCAAGGACGAGGTGCGGGAGCTGTTCGCCGACCTCGCGCGGGTGAAGTCCGGTGACGTCGGCATCGAGACCGAACTCGCCAAGGTCGTTGCCTGCAAAGGCGCGGTAAAGTCCGGCCAGCGGCTGACCCCGCCGGAGATGGAGTCAATCATCAACCGGTTGTTCGCCTGCAAGGAACCATACTTCTGCCCGCACGGCCGGCCTGCTATCATCAAGATCACGGTTGAGGAACTCGAGCGGCGGTTCGGCCGCACCTGAGGGCGGCAATGCCCAAGCCTCAAGTCCCAATGTCCAGTCAAGCCCCAAGCCACAATGTCCAATGGGCGGGCCATTCCGGGTTTGAGCATTTCCTGAACTGGGCATTGATTGGTCATTGGGGTTTGGGAACTGGTCATTAGGCGGTGTGAGCTACGCGATGACTGAAAGCGGGCTATCACCCATGCGCGTTCTCGTGCTCTGCGGCCCGACCGGCGTCGGCAAGACCGAGGTTGCGGCTGAGCTGGCTCGGAAGTTCAAACTCGAAATCGTCTCGGCCGATTCGCGGCAGGTCTACTCATGGCTGGATATCGGCACGGCCAAGCCCGGGCCGGAACTGCGGCGTGAATTGGGCATTCACATGGTTGACATGGTCGAGCCGAACCGGGTCTATTCAGCAGCCGACTTCGCGCGCGACGCCCTGGCTGTGATGCGACGACTGCACCGGGAAGGGAAGCGGTTCATGGTCGCGGGCGGCTCCGGCATGTACCTGAAGGCGCTGTTTGAGCCATTCTTCGATGCGCCGAAACCGGAGCCGGCGCTGAGACAACGGTTGGAAGCTGAGACGTCGCTTGCCCTGCACGACCGCCTCAAGCAGGTTGACCCGGAGCGGGCAGCCAAGCTGCACCCGAACGACCGGCAGCGGGTGATGCGGGCGCTGGAAGTGTACGAGACCACCGGCAAGACGATGACCGAACTGGCGAGGAAGGCTAAGGTCGAGGCTGAGGTTGAGTTTAAGCCCGTGTACGCGGTGGTAACCATGAAACGTGAGGTCCTGTGCCGGCGGCTTGACGTCCGGTTTGATGCGATGATGCGTGCCGGTCTGCTGGACGAGGTGAAACGGCTCAAGGATACGGGATTCGGCCGCGACACTTATGTCGCCAATGCCTACGGTTACGCCGAACTGCTGCGTCATCTTGACGGCGAACTGACTCTGGAGCAGGCGGTCGCTGAGGCCAAAGCCAAGACCCGGGCATACGCCAAGCGCCAGGTGACCTGGTTCCGCTCACTCAAAGACGCGCAATGGTTCGAGTGTACGGATGTCTCAGAGGTCGTGCGGCTGGTCGAGCCGTTGCTCGTTCAGGTGCTGGCCGGTTAAGTCGGCCGCTCGTTTCTAGTAGGTTTCCGGCAGGTGACGGGGGCTCAATGGGGCTGACGGCTGACGAGTGGCGATTGGTGACTTCAGAATGCCTTCGAGCATGGCGCTGCTAAGACCGAAGTAGACACGGTACGACCAGAACGGGTTCAGTCCGAATCCGCATCCCGCATACACACTGGCCGGCAACAAGTGCGAGACGATGAGGTCGGCGCGGAGTTCAGCGCCGACACCGACCCGGGCGCGGGACATGAGCGAATTGTCCTCAATTCGTATCGTGTCCCAAGCCATCCCTAGGTCGGCGAACACGGCGGCATTGATGTTCTGCAAGAACAACGGGCCGGTGCCGAGGCCGCGCTCGACCCACCAGAGCGGAGTCCGGAATTGCAGCCCGGCCGCAAGCACGGTCCGCGCCCCGGCTGATGCCTCCTGGTATCCACGCACGCCGAGCAGTCCGGGTTCGGTACCGAGTTCATACGCGGTTGCTGCATCATTATCCAAGGCGGTTCCAATAACAAGCTTTGAGCGCAGGCTCCACGTCTGCGGTGGGTTGCCGAGGTACTGGACCCAGTATCCGAGCAGGCGCGTGAGGTCACGGTCAGAGAGCAGCGACCGGGATTGCGCGTCCGAGTGCAGGCCGATGACCCGGCCTTCGACCGGTGCGACGTCGAAGCGGTACTGATGTGCGTCCGAGTACGTCCAGTCCAGGTCTGCACGGGCAGACACCAGGTCCTGCGTACAGTCCCCATTCGGGGACAGTCCTCTGGTTGCGGTCACGCCGAGGTCGAGCCAGTTGGAGTGTCTGGTGGCAAGGAACGGGAGTTCAGCGTTGACGTTGCCGGCCTGGGCATGCAGGTCAATGTCGGCGACCGCGGTGACTAGAGGGTACCAGCGTCGCAAAGTGTACGCCGCTGACAGAAACGGCGAAGAGCGGCCGAAACGGTATCCGCCGGCGAGCTGATACTGGTGGAATTGGAGCGCGTCCCAGCCAAGGGTGAACGCGCCGAGTTCGCCGCCCGAGTACGGCGACAGCCACGGCAGCCAGAAAGCAGGCAGGACGCCCGGGAATGGATTGTAGTAGTAGAGCTGGGCGCGGGTCGGGGTCGTCACCGGTTCGACATGAGACAACGTATCGTTGAACTCGGGAGCAGGCCGCCAGTCCGCGGCACGGAAGTCAATCGCCGCGATGTCGTACCCGGAAGCGGAGAAGCTGGTGAGCGCAATCCTGCGGTTGTCGCGCGACACCGATGGCTCGAATACCCCGTACAGTACGTTGGTGACCTGGAACGTCTCGCCGGTGGCCAGTTGATACGCGTAGAGGTTGAAGATGCCGGTGCGGTCGGAGACGAAGAAGAGATACTTGCCGGTGCGCGACCATGCAGGGGAGAGGTCGTTGGCGCGGTCATGTGTGACCGGAATGGTCCAGCCGGTGCGGCGGTCGACCAGTTCGATGTCCGCGTACCCGCCGGGCCGATTGACGCCGACTGCAATCCACTTGCCGCCGGGTGAGAAGCGCGGGCCGTGATACGCTGTGTGATCCTCGGTCTCGGTGAGCGCAGTTATCTCGCCGGTCGAGAGGTTGAGCAGGTTCAGGTTGTTCTGTCCCTTGTCGTTTGAGACGAACACGAGCAGAGACGTGTCCGAGGCGAAGTCCGGGTCGCGGGCCCGCCGGCCGCGGGTGAGCTGACGCACGCCGCCGTATGTGAGGTCGATCGCGAAGATGTCGGTGTACTCGTAGTAGTTGCCGTCGAGGTTCAGCTCGGCGAAGGCGAGCAGGCGGCCGTCCGGAGACAGCGACAGGCCGCCGGAGACGAGGCCGCGATGGAGCACGGTGGTCTTGCCGGACGCGGTGTCCGCCATCCTGATGGACGGGTATTCCTTGTCGGTTTGCGAGATGTAGTAGAGCCGAGTGCCGTACCGCGACCAGAGCGCTGAGCCGGTCCCGAATCCCACGCGCGTGAGTTGCCGAAGCTGCGTAACCGGGGTTTCACCGACCCGGCCCGCCGTGCGCGCGGCCCCGGCGATCAGGCTGATCTGGGTCTCGTCCCAAAGGTCGTAGATGCTCTTGCCAAACACACTGCGCGCAAAATAGTTCTCGAAGAATGGAAATCCGGATGAGCGGTCGCGGTTGTACCGGTCCCAGATGGCGGAGTCACCCTTGGCCGCGACGTGCCCATGAAGCAAGGAGCCGTAGAGGTACGGAGCATCGCCGCCGGGGAACCGCTGGAGTTCGTAGTTGCCGCACCGGTCTACCGGCAACAGCCTGCCCGAGTCCGCTGCTGCGCGCGCCATCATGTCGTATTCGGCACTCCGCAGGCGGCCGAAGTCGGTGAACCTTGTCTCGTTGTACACGGCGTAACCTTCGTTCAGCCAGGCCGGGGCAAGCGCGTTGGGCATCATGATGCGACCGAACACGTTGCGGAGGGCCTTCGGTATGCCGGCGACGCGGTCAATCTGCAGGATGTGCGAGTACTCGTGCAGGATGAGGGTGCGCAGCCAGTCGCCTTCATTGGACTTGCTGCCGGCAGGAGGAGTGGGGATGACAGTGATGACGTTATTCGGGAAGGGCGCAGCCCAGCCGTTCCAGTAGTCGTAGAAGTCCGCGATGATGATTTGGGTTCTGGCACGCGGGGCCCAGCCGACCGCCGGCGTTAGCGTGGCGTGGACTTCCTCACAGATATCGGCGACTTCTCTCGCCAGTTCCGTGCCGGAGCTATCCGGCCGTCCGCGGCAGGAGAAGTGAACGTCGAAGTGGTCGGATTCGATGGTGTACCAGCTCAGGCGTGGGTCGAGGCTGATGCTGCCCGGGACCTGTGTCAGTATGAGCAGCGAGAGGAGCAGCGGCATCAGAGTAGAGACAGGCGTTTCAGGAGGATGGTGGCGTAGGAGCCGGCAGGCAGGAACAGGCTGAGCGTGAGCATGCTCCGGCCCGGGTATATGTCGTCCGGCACGGGCTTTGTCACCTTGACGTGTTCCGGAACGATGAGGGCGCGCCGCTGGTAGGCCTTGAAGAAGACGCCGTGGACCCGGACCTTCATCTTCAGGGCTTCGAGCGTCAGTCCGTCGCGGCTGAGGACTTCGGCGGCAATCCGTGCTACCCGCTCGCCCGGGAATTCCGCACCCGGACCGACCGCCGGGATGACGAGCTGACTGAGAAACGCTTCGTGCTCGGGTGAGAGCTTGTTCCAGAACGCGAGGCTCCCGTGTGAGTACTCCACAGTGCGAGTCGGAACGCCAAGGCTCCTGAGGGTCGCTGACATGGTTTCGTTCCAGACCCAGGCCTGATATGCGCCGACGAAGAGTTCGAGCAGGTTGCGCGGGATGAGCCCTACCGCCCCTTTGAAGTCCCTTGGCTTTCGGATGAGGTATTGGATGACCGGACGCGCCTCAGGCCGGACCAGCTTTACGCACTCAACCCAGTGACCCCAGTTCTCGGAAATCAGGCTCTTGGTGCGCCTCGTCTTCGGGTCGTCGGCCGGCGACGGGGTGGCAAGGTAGAGCTTGAGCGCACCGTTGAAATGGCCGTCTATTAGTCTGCGGGCGATGAACCCCTGACCGTGACGGGCCGAGCCAAGGCGCTGCTCGTCGTAGTAGTTGGGGAACCCGAAGCGGATGACCGACGGCAGGGCCTGTTCGATGGCCGAGGTCTCGTCTGCAGTGAGGGCACGGATGGTGATGTCGAAGTTGTTACCGAGCAACAGTTCGCGACTGACCGGCTCATCGGCCATGCCTGCGAATTCGAGCGAGTAGTTCTTCTCCCGGATAGAGCATGGGCCTCGGCCGGGTATGGAGATGTACTGAGTTGAGACCGAGTAGCGGTCCTTCAAGCCCGCCCGGCCGATGCTGCGCAGGCCGTGGCGCTGCTCCAGTTCGCGGATGACATCCAGCGTGTTCCAGAAGCGCTTCTGCAGCCGGTAGATTGAGAAAGGCCCCGTACGCTTCAGCCGAATCCGAAGCTGCTCGAAGACCTGGAAGTCCTCGGGCACGCACTTGATTTTCACGAAGCCCGGATTGTCCTGACTACGAGCAGCGCACCGATGACGATGAAGGCCAGACCTGCGGCAAGGTGGATCCAGCGAATCGGCAGGACCCGGGTCAGCGTGCTGCCCAGCAGGCAGGCGAGGAGCGAACTCGTGACCAGGGCAAGCGAACTGCCGATGAACACAGGCACCAGGGTGTTCTTGCCGGTGGCAAAGCAGAGCGTAGCAAGCTGGGTCTTGTCGCCGAGTTCGGCTATGAAGATCGAGCCAAAGGTAGTCAGCAGGAGTCTCCAGTCCATCAAATACTCCGTCAGCCCGCGGCCGCAGTTCCGGCCAGCCCGTCGATGTCTGCTACTTTGCCGGCCGCAGTGACCGACAGTTCGCGGTCAATCCTCCGGGCGAGCCCGGCAAGCACGTTGCCCGGCCCGACTTCGAGGAACTTCGTAGCGCCAAGCCCTCTGGCGGTCGCTATGGTTGCGACCCAGCGCACCGGCGAGATGAGTTGCCTCGTCAGGCAGTCGCGGACCTGGTTAGCAGCGGTGACCGGCTGGCCGGTGACGTTGGCGATGACCGGGAAAACTGGAGTCCGGATTTCGAACCGGCCGAGGTAGTCGGCGAACTCGGCGGCCGACTCCCTGAGCAGCGGCGAGTGGAACGCGCCGGAGACCGGCAGGAGCACGGCTTTCAATGCCCCGCGCGTCTTGGCCAGTTCGGCAGCCGCCTTGACCGCGGGAATCTCGCCGGAGATGACCGTCTGCCTCGGCTCGTTGTAGTTCGCCGGTACGACGACGCCCTGGACTTCGGTACAGAGTTGCTCAACTGCCGCTGCATCCATGCCGATGATTGCGGCCATCGTCCCCGGGTTCTTCTCGCCTTCGGCGTACATCAGCGAGCCGCGGCGCTTCACGAGCCGCATGACCGAGTCGAAATCGAGCGCCCCCGCTGCATAGAGCGCCGAGTATTCGCCGAGGCTGTGTCCGGCTGCGAGTATCGGGCTGAGCTTCGGCAGCGCGGCGAGCGCGGCGAGGGAATGTGTCAGAATCGCCGGCTGGGTGTAACGGGTCTGGCGCAGCTCGTCGTCCGGGCCTTCGAACGACAGCTTCCTGACCGGCAGCTCAAGTGCCTGTTCAGCCCGGTCGTACACGTCCCGAGCCGCCGGGAACTTCGCGTACAGGTCAGCGCCCATGCCGACGAACTGCGAGCCCTGACCGGGAAAGAGGAAACCGATTGAGTCACTCATCTATGTCACCTTTCTATAGAGTCAACTGGCGCTGGAGCGCGGCTTGTCGGCGCCTCATTCCGCTGATTCTTCGCTGCTGACTGCTAACTCACTGACTGCTGACTCGTCTGCTTATGCAGTCCATCATACGGTTCAAGTCAGCGGAGTCAAGCGGGCGGCGCGCCGGGCGACGGGCGGGTTTGACGCGCACCGGATGCCGAGTATGCTTTCCGCCGACCCTTGATGAAAAGAATCGTGACCATCCTGTCCATCGTGGCCGCCGCCGCGTGCGCGGCCACTGTCGGCTACGTTTCGATTGAGACCGACTCTCTGCCTGACATGGTCTATCTCGACGCCATCGCCGTGCCGATGACAGTCGCTCCGGTGGTTGTCGAAGCGACGGCGGGCAAGCACTTCGTCAGCCTGTTCCGGCCCAAGACGGTCTATCAAGCCGCCTCCGACGCGGCGCCGGAGCAATTCTGGGAGAAGCTGCGCAAGCTCGGGGCAATCCCGGACCAGCCCGGCCTGCTCTCAAGCTATGAAGCCGGCTCGGTGCGGGTCGGCACCGACTGGATATATGTGACGCCGGAAGACACGGTCAAGGTCAGGCTCTCGCACGCCGATGTGCTGAAGACCTACCGCCACGATTCGGGCTGCGTCATGGGCACGTTCATCGGCTGGACCTTGGCCGTCGGCGCGGCCATGGTTCTCTCCATCGTCTTCTCCCGCATCAACTCCTGACAAAAGCAGCGTGCGGGCACGATGCCCGCCCGTAGTCAGCTAGGACAGTGCTACCAGCGATTGCCGCCTTCACCGCCGCCGCGGTTTCCACGCTCGCGTGGGCCGCGACTCTCCGTTCGGGCACGCGCCTCGTTTACGGTCAGCGGACGGCCGTCCATCTGGTACTGATTCAGGGCCGCGACGGCCGCTGCCGCCGCCTCATCCGTTGCCATTTCCACGAATGCGAATCCGCGGGAACGCTCGGTGAACTTGTCCTTAACGATCTCAGCCGAAGACACTTCGCCGTGCTGGCCAAACAGCTCGCGCAGCTGGTCCTCGGTCGCGCTGAAGGGAAGGTTCCCCACAAACACGCGCTTTCCCATGAAACTACCTCCGATAGGTTTGCGCTTGGGGCTCGTTGCGGAACTACGGGTGCGGGCAAACAGGACATGCAGACCGGACTCATAGCCTCCTGACCGACCACAAGCATTCTCGAGACCTTATGCACTTCGCCGGACACCAGGCCTCGCGGTATCCAGCGGATTATGTTAACTTACCGACATATCGTGTCAAGCGAAATCAGGAAGGGGCCGGGGCCGGAAACCGACATGCAGCCGCCAAGACGCCGAGGCCTGAGCCAGTCAATCTGTAATCGGGAGTACTTTCCTTGCGCTCTCAGGGCGGGGCAGATGGTCTACGGTTCACGGCCCACGGTGCTCGGGCGCGCGCCCGAGGTCCGTGGTTCTCTTTGGCATCCCCGGAATTACACGTGTCAAATGTGCAGGTCTAATACAGGCAGGGGCCGTGGACTTCGTGTGAAGCGAAAACGGTTACCGTCCCTGATAGTCCTAGAATCGCTGACGGCAGAAGCTGCTGGGCAGACTCTATGTCCCTGCCCGCCGTGTGCCTATTCCACGGTGACGGTGCAGGGCGGGCAAACGAACGTACCGATTGTTGTGTAGTAGGTCAGCGTATGTATGTAGGCGCCTGCGGACGGATACGTCAGGCCCATCTCTTCAACCGTTGGTACTGTGTCGTCGGGGGCGACGAGGAAGTCCATGGCGAACACGAGCGTATCGATTGTCACCGAATCGACGCAGGCGGTGTCGGTTTCATGCCTGTTGTAGATGGAACTGTAACGCGTGCACTGTTCGCCGACGCCTACCGGGTTTGGTTCAACGTAGATCCAGACGGAGAGGTCGTCGAGCTCTATCTTGGCAGGCGTGCTGTGGCAGCCCGACAAGACAACGAAGCACAAGGCGGCGAGGGCGGCAAGGACGATGGGGCTCGGGCAAACGTTCCTTCGGTACAAGGGGCCCCCTGGGTTAGCGGACACTGTAGGGGTATGATACGGAACAGAGGAGGTATGTCAAGAAGGTCCAGGACAACACAACTGCCGGTGGACGAGCTGCCGGTTGACAACCCGGACCCCGCGTCTAGAATCAGGGCGGTTCAGGACATGATGCTTACGCGCCTGAAGTGTCCGCGATGCCGTGATGCCGAGCTGACGTCGGTGCAGTGCGGTCCGACGACGCTCGATCGGTGCGGGAAGTGCCGCGGTCTCTGGTTCGACGCCAGGGGCGACGAGCTGCGGGGAATCCTTGAGCGCGGCTGGGAGCGCGTGCCCGAGGCTCTGAAGCAGGCCGGCCCGGACTCGGACTCGAATCGAGACACGCCGCCCGATGAGTTCAAGTTGGTGCCTTTGTTGTGTCCTCGTTGTGCCAGTGACATGACAAGCTACTGGTACGGCGGTGAGACGGCGAAGACCTTTCTGGCCGACGCCTGCCCGCTGGGGCACGGCGTCTGGCTGGACTCGGGCGAGCTAGAGAAGGCGTTCCATGCACTCAAGGAGTTCTCGCAGACCCGGGCCGAGATGGAGCGCTCCGGCAAGGTTGACGAGGCCCTGGCCAGGGCCGAGCAAGGGGACTGGGGTCCGAAGAGCGTATTCGGGAACCGGTTCTGGGAGTACCTGGCCGCGATGCTGAACACGACGGTGGAGCGTCCGTAATTGCCCGCGGAACGGCGCGGGCTTGACAATGCGCACGACCCTGTCAGAATATTCGTGCTAACAGGAGGCACTAATGTCCAAGCTCCGGTCCGTGGTTCTACTGCTCGTTCTTTGTGCGGTGGCGATGCCGCAGACAAAGATACTTTTATATGACTTCGAGGCGCGCGGTGTGGATGCCTCGGTCATCAGGACGACCACGCAGGTGATGCGTGACGCGCTGAACGGCAGCTACAAGTACATCGTGGTCGACCCACCCCCCGGCACGTTCTGCTACAACGTGCTGGCGTCCGCGGATTCGGCCAAGAAGTACAACGCAGCCCAGGCGCTGGTCGGCAACATCATGACTATCGGGGGCAAACAGTGGCTGACGTATCAGCTTGTCGACGCCGCGTCCGCAGCCGTGCTGCTTGCGGACAAGCTGGAACTCCCACCGATGGATGAGTTCCCGATGATGTCCGACCGGATTGCGGCCTCGATTGTTGAGAAGAAGCCATACTCTGCGACGGTTGAGCCGGAGAAGATGACTTCGCCTGAGGCCAACCCCCAGTTCAAGTACCCGCGCAAGCCCTACGCCGGGATGTTCCTGACCGCGGGATATGACTTCCTTGTCACGCCGCGGCCCCACGATGAGCCGTACCCCGACTACTTCTCGACCAACCTCGTAAACCTGAACCTGGCCGTGAGTTTCGAGACCCAGCAGATGCTGACGATGCTGCAGATGGGCCTGCTGCGCGGCAACCACAGCGAGAGCGATATCACCTTTGACCTGTTGGGCAACTACGTGGCCGGGAAGGGTGACTGGGCGCCGTTCTTCGGCGGCGGCATCGGCATTACGCGGTTCAGTTGGACCGACACCATTCCGAACGTGGGATGGAAGAACAACAAGAACGACGGGCTTTCCTTGAATGCCGGCGTCGGTCTGATCGGCCTGCGTACATACTACTTCCGCATTATTGCAGCCGGGTACTTCAATTACACTATCGCGAGCAACGAATGGGATTCGAACCGTGCGACGAACTCGAAGTCGATGCCCGGGTTCAAGGTGATGTTTGGAGTTTCGACGCCTTCGCTCGGACCGGATGCGACCGTGAAGACCAGTCCGGCCTGTGTTGGGGCCGCAATCGGCGGGTTCTTCCTGACCGGTCTGATAATCGCGCTGGTAAGCTGACCGACCGGCGCAAGGCTTTGTGCGGCCCGTGGGAGCTCTCCTGCGGGCCGCTTGCCTGTTCGGAGGAATTGCGCTAGAGTGTTGACACCTTGCGAAACGTCGTTGTTGCTCTGGCCGCTTTCGTCATCACGCTCGGCGTGGCCCTCGCGGGCGAGGCGGGCAAGATTGCGGGCCGGGTTCTCGACGAGACCGGGCAGCCGCTGGTGTCGGCGAACGTCGTTGTCACGGGCCAGACCCTGGGCGCGGCAAGCGACGTAGACGGGTTCTACGTTATTCTCAACATCCCGGTCGGTACCTACGCGGTCGAAGCCTCAATGATAGGCTATCGGGCAGTGAGCGTGACCGATGTGCGGGTCGAGCCGGACCGGACAGCGAGAGTGGACTTCCGGTTGGCCGCGTCCGCCATCAACGTGCCCGGGATAACAGTGCATGCCGAGAAGCCGATGGTGTCAAAGGACATGGTCGGTGCGCGGTACTCTTTGCCGGCGCAGGACTTGAGCTTCCTGCCGGCCGAGTACCTGCAGGGCGGCATGGCCGTGTTTTCTCCGGGCGTGGCGCGGACCGAATCGAGCTACCACGTGCGCGGCGGCCGGGCCACCGAAGTCGACTACCGTATCGACGGCGTGAGCGTGGTCGACCCGATGAGCGGCGAGTTCGGCATCGAGCTCTCGCGGAGCGTGGCCGACGAAGTGATATTCATGCCCGGTGGATTCTCGGCGGAATACGGCCGGGCGATGTCGGGCGTGGTCAATCTGATAACCGCATACCCCAAGGCGGAACCGAGCGCGGCGTACCGAATCCGATCCGAGAAGCCGATGCCCTACTACTACGATTTCGGGTACACTGATCAGGCGTTGCAGGCGCACATCCCGGTCACGCACGGCCTGCGCCTGTTCGTGGACGCGGGCGGCACGACCATGGACGACTGGGACCCGCGGCTGCTCCGGCTGCCGCACAAGGAACGCGCGGACTACTCGCTGTACGGCAAGGCGGTCGCGGACCTCGGCCCCAAGCTGAAGTTCACCGGCTCAGCCGCGGCGTTCCGCAGCGAGTTCGACCGTTACCAGTCGCAGTGGAAGTTCCTGCTGGACGACTACCGTTCGGACATGCGTCACGGCAACCTCGGCATCGCGAGCCTGAGCTGGCTGCCCGAAGACCGGTTCCTCGGCAAGGTGCAGGTCTCGCGGTTCTACACC
>JAPLUO010000157.1 GCA_026397595.1 Caldifarciminota bacterium | reverse complement strand
GTCTCTCGAACCGAAGTATGTTGCGCTCATCGATGGAATGCTGAGAATTGGCGGGAAAGGATAGAGACCCCGGGACTTCCCATATTCATGAGCGATGTCAAGGCGCGGCATGTATCGTCCATCGTTGCATCGTACATCGTTGTTCGTTCCCCGGAAGAACTTGAGGGCAGCGTCGGCAAACGATGAACGTTGTACGGTTCCTGTCGAACCAACGTGGCAGGTCGAGACGATGCGGTATCGTTCATCGTTGGTTCGGCGGACTCGTACATCGTTACGAGCCTGAAGTGAAAGAACGGCGGATGCTGAAGCTGCGCGTGAAGAACAGAACGCTGACGGCTGACAGCTTACGGCTCGGACGGAATGACGTCCGTGTCGTTGAAGGTGCCGCCGACGGCTGAAGGCCAATGACTAGTGAGGAAGCAATGAACCCACAGGAACCGACCGGTAAGATAACTACTCCGACCTGGACCGACATTCGTAGAAAGCTCGGACAAACCGACATGGACTACGTGATCGGAATAGTGAAGGCGCTCTTCGACTTCTCCAAGGAGAACCGCACGTTTCTCGCCTCGCGTCTGTTTCCTGAGACGGACTGGTCGGCTCTGCTTGAGAAATGTCGGAAGCAGGTCAGGGAAGCGGTCTTTCCAGACCCTCCCCGGCAGATTCGTCTCGGCGACGCCCGCAAGGCCATTAGCGCCTACAAGAAGGCCACGTCGGACCTGGCCGGCACTGCCGAGTTGATGCTTGTCTTTGTTGAGAGCGGCACCGAGTGCGCGAGCAGCTACGGCGTAGACTACGAGTCGTTCTACAACAGTCTCATATCAATGCTGAACAACCTCCTCGATGTGCTCTGCGATGAGCACAACCGCGGGCTCTTGGAGCGATTTCGAGAACGGGTGTACGCCCTGGAGGAGAAGGCAAGCGACACCGGCTGGGGCTATGCTGACTCTGTCAGCGAACGCCTTGCGGAGTCTGGTCTGCTGGACGACGAAAGCGAGGGACCGGACGATGCCGCTGTCGCTGGCACGGAACCCGACGGGTGACTCCGGCCAACGATGAACGTTGAACGCCTTCCGCCGAAGCAACGCGGCCGGCCGGCGGCTGACAGTCCGAAGCGAGCGGCATGCAGCCTGTTGCGTGTGACCGGTAGTTCGACTATGCTGTACGCATGTATGCAGACCGTGATGTCTGAGGTAGACGAGATGGAACGCGCTGGCTTCTGGGCAGACCGTTACAGGGCCGCGTTCAAACCTGAGAGGAGTTGAGAATGGACGAACGTGTGAACCGAATCACCGCCGAGATTGCGGAGGTGGTCGAGAGGAATCTGCGTCGGGAACTGCTCCGCGAACGTGAGGCGATGCTCAGGAGCGAGTTGGAGGCAGTGCGGGCCGAACTCGGGCGGATTGGCGCTGGACGGCCGTTTCACCGGGCGGCGAGAAAGCCGGTCCTCGGGAGTCATCCGCAGCCGACGCTGCCGGCGAGCTCCCGGCCGATGCGCGGCGCCAGTGCGCGCGCCCTGATTACCCGGACCCTCAAGTACTCGCGGCGCCCCATGACAATCAAGGAGCTGACGAAGGCGATTCTGAAGAAGGGCTGGAAGACTACCCGTAAGTACCCGACCAAGACGGTCGACGCGGCGCTGCGGAACAATCCGCAGGAGTTCCGCCGAACCGCACCCAGTACTTTTGAACTGAATCGGTAAGACCCAGTCGGTTCAGACGCGCCGTCCGACAAGGCGAAGCGTGACAAGATGGTCGAGTTGGTCGAGCGGATGCTGAAGCTGCACGGACGGGGACGTCCTTCGTTCATCGTGGATTCGGCGGATTCGTACATCGTGGTGCCGGAGGATTCGTACATCGGTCATCGTTGAGGACGCTTGCGGCTCGGGTCAGATTGACGCGCGGGGGTACGGCCGGTATGATTGGGCTGAAAGAGAAACGACTCTAATGAAAGACACGAGAACCGCAGCAGCGGCGCAGTCCCTGCAGAAGGGAGCGTAGCGGCAATGCCGACCATCTCGATGTTCTACGGCGTCATCATACGGATGTACTACGCGCCCGGCGAACACAATCCTCCTCATTTCCATGCCTACTACAACGAGTTCAAGGCGACCTTCTCCGTTGACACTCTTGAGTTGATGCAGGGCGAGCTACCCAAACGACAACTGCGTCTGGTCCAGGCGTGGGCCGAGCTTCACCGGGACGAACTGCGTGCCGACTGGCAGATGGTGACGAACGGAGAGGAACCGTGCCGAATACCGCCGCTCCAGTAGCAGGGACAGCCACGAAGTATCCCGGCGTAAGCAGCGTGAAGGCGGCCGACGGCCACCGGCTGATTCTCTGCTTCGGCAACGGGGAGCAGCGAGTCTTCGATGTGACGCCGCTGCTATCCGTCGGGCGATTCCGCGAGCTGGCCGTCCCGGAGGTGTTCAGGAAAGTCCGCATCGCGTACGACACGGTAGAATGGGAGAACGGACTCGACCTGGACCCTGAGTATCTGTACGAACGCAGCCAGCCGGCCTGACGTCGGCGACTCCATACCCGATTGAGCGCAGCGCAGCATGACCGGATGGTCGAGTTTGCGCGGAGAGTGATGAGCGATAATCGCGGAACGATGAGTGCCGAATGCAACGGCCTACAGCTTGCGGCCCCTGACGGATGCAGCACCAGAAACACGTCGGAGCCGTCAGCCGTGAGCCGTAAGCCGATGGCCCTCCCCGACGCGCTGGTGTATGAGTCATACGGATTAACGGAAGAGAGGATCAGAATCGCGGAAGGAGCCCAGTGACAGCCAGAAACAAGGGAAGCGTCCCCGCGCCCGTCAAAGGTCAGAAGGTCGGAAGTTCAAGCCTACACAACAACCCCCAATCCCTTCCTGCCCCTCGCCTCGGTTCCCGGTTACGAGAGCGAACGGTTTGGAGTACCCCGGTTGGCTGGACACTCGGATGGACGGGTGTAGCATGAAACCGGAGTTAACGTTTGAATACAGAACAGAAGCCACGTAATATCTATACGCGTGAATAATAAAGTGTCAGTCACCCCAAAACCATGGAGGTCTCCGATGTCAAAGTTCGAGGTTTCGGCTAAGGGCCTTTCCCTGGCCATCCCCGCGCTCCTCACTCTCCTCTACCTCTCTCCCCTGCAGGCCGCAACCTGGTATCTGCAGGCGGTTGACCCCGATACCACCTGCGGAGAGAATTCGGTAATCATGGACGCGAATCACCGTCCCCACGTCTTTTACTACCGCGGCTCTCCCCCCGATGTTTACCTGGTCCACAGTTCCTGGAACGGAAGCGGCTGGACGAGAGACGTCGTGGCCGAAGCCGAGGACTACACCAACGGCGGACCTTCGGCGGCTTTCGACCAGCAGGGACGAATCCATGTCGCCTACAACTGTGCAGAGGGCGAAGGCCTCGGGTATGCCCTGTTTGATAGCGTATGGCATTGCGAGACCGTGGATACGGTTGGCGATGCGTCGACGGCCGACCAGGTCTCCCTGGCGGTGGATTCGCTGGGCAATCCTCATATCGCCTACTTCCGGGGGATTACCGGCATTCCCCTGCGCTATGCCTCTAAACAGGGCGGGAACTGGACCTTTGTGGACGGCTTGCCGGACAACATAGCATGGGACCCCTGCCTGCTCCTCGATTCCCTGGACCACGCCCATTTCATCTACATGGAAAATGGCGACTACAACGTGTATTACTCCATCTTCGACGGAACGAACTGGACCCACGACACCGTCCCCTCACCCGGTGCTAATAGCTATTCCTCGCTCGTCCTCGACCGCCGGGGAACTCCCATTATCTCCTTTTTCCAGGGCAGCAATGGGCCGCCGGGCGGGCAGTTCTCCGTGTGGTTCGCCCGGAAAGACGGCGGGGTGTGGAACAACTACCTCGTGGACGCGGGCTCACAGACGGCCAAGAGGGGTTGGAACAACCACATCGCCGTAACTCCTGACGATACGGTGCACATCGCCTACTACTGCCACAACGAAATGCTCCTGAAACACGCCTGGGGAGACGGCAGTTCCTGGCACAGCGAAGTGGTGGAGTCGATAGTCGCGTACACCTCTTTCCTGGGCTTCTGCGCGGATGGCCAGGACTTGTTCATCTCCTATACCAAGGGTCATTGGGAGACGCCTTACCTGGCAGCGCTGTGGATTGCCTCCACGCGGGACTTCTCGGGGGTAGCGGAAGAAAAGAAGGCCGAAAGGTCGGAAGCCCAGGCCTGCGCGGCAACCCCCAATCCCTTCCGGTCCTTCGCTGTGGTTCCCGGTCACGAGAGCGAGCGGTTTGCGCTCTACGACCTCTCCGGCAAGCGGGTGGGGACCTACCCCGGAAACCGAATTGGATCCGATGTCTCCCCGGGGATCTATTTCCTCAGGCCGAACGGCAATAACTCCAAGCCCCTGCAGGTGGTGAAGGTAAGGTAAGAGACGGGCTCAAGATCAAGAGCCTGCCCTGAGCCAAGCGAAGGGATCAACCGTCAAGAAGGGACTCATGACCGCACCTGTCCGGTTGAGGTCTCTCGCGGAGGCTCGGGGGATACAACAAGGATTTTGGCTGTCCCGCGCACTTGACACACCTGGCGCGGCTTGACGAGATGGTCGGGTTTCGTACATCGTGAGTTCGCACATCGTTGTTCGTTCCCCGGAAGGACAGAGGGTGGCGCCGGCAAACGATGAACGTTGTACGGTCTCTGCCGCGCTGTCAGACAGGGGCCGCCGAGGCCAACCAACGGGCAGGTCGAGACTATGATGAAGCCGCACGGTGACAGCTCACAGCAGGAAGGAACCGGAACGAACGGCGCAAGTGCCTCGTATTGACCGTGCCTCGTATTGACCCGGCTGGCGTGGTATGATAATATGTCATACCAAAGGAGAATGCTATGAGCACCGCGAAGGTCGCAATCACGATTGAACGAGAGTTGCTCGTCCGTCTGGACCGGCTGGTCAAGAGCCGGAGATTCCCGAATCGCAGTCGGGCCGTGCAGGAGGCTGTGACCGAGAAGCTGGCCCGAATGGAGCGGAGCCGGCTGGCGCAGGAGTGCGCGAAGCTCGACCGGGCATCCGAGCAGGCCATGGCCGAGGAGGGCATGGCGGACGAGGCGGCACAGTGGCCCGAGTATTGAGAGGCGACATTGTCTGGGCCGACTTGAACCCGACGCGGGGTCGGGAGCAGGCCGGCCGACGCCCGGTGCTGGTGTTGAGCCAAGATGTCTTCAATGAGCACTCGGGCACGGTGATAGCCGTGGCCTTGACCAGCCAGCCTCAGTCGGCCGGCTTCCCACTTACACTCGAGCTAGCTCACCCAAAGCTCCCGAAGAAGTCGTGGGTGAAGGTCAGCCAGATTCGGACGCTCTCGGCCCAGCGTCTGGGCCCCAAGATAGGGCGAGTCTCAGCCGAGGAACTCGGCCTTGTCATTGAAGGCCTGAACGAAATAATCGGCGGATAGGTTCCGGGACCGGGACGAGCTTCCTTGCGTCCCCGCGCATTAGACAAGCAGCACAAACCGTGGCATGACGAGTAGGTCGAGACGATGCTGAAGCTGAACAGGGCCAGCTCACGGCTGGCAGCTTATGGCCCGGCGGAAATGAGACCCATAATCCAAGTGACGCTGTAAGAGATCCCTGACCCGCGGGCGACCCCGGTGACGCCGCACGCCAGCCGTTTCACGCAGGACGCCTCCCACCCGGCAAGCGCTGGTGGTAGTACCAGATGCCGCGGTACAGTTGGCGAATTGGAGGGCCAATGAATGCCGACGGCGCGCGCAGCTCACGGCCTGAGGTGTGCGGCCGCCGGCCTCAGGACTTAGGTTGAGGGCCGGCCTCGGAATCGGAGCGGAGGTAGACGACCCGGCGGGAAAACGGAATCTCGGTGCCGGCTGCGTCGAACGACTGCTTGAGCGCGAGGCGCAGACCCTGCTCGGCTGCCCATTGCTGGCCCGGCCTCACCTTGACCGCGACCCGGACCTGCACGCCGGATTCGCCGAACCTAAGCAGCCCGGCGACCACGGGCGACTCGATTACTTCGTCCGCGTTGTCCTTGGCCCACTGTTCCGCGACTTCGCGCGCAAGGGCCAGCCCTTTTGCCGCGTCCTGCTCATAGGCAAGGTCAAATGCTACAATCGCGCGCATATGGCCGCGGCTCTGGTTTCCGAAGCGGGTGAGTTCGCCGTTAGGCACAACGTGAAGGGTGCCGTTGAACGCCCGGACCTTGGAAACGCGCATTCCCACGACCTCAACCGTGCCCTCGACGTCCCCGACCGTTATGTAATCGCCTACGCGGATGAGATCTTCAAGCAGAAGAAAGAACCCGGATATGAAGTCGCGAATCAGGGTTTGTGCTCCGAACCCGACCGCCAGCCCGAGCACGCCCGCGCCCGCGAGTATCGCGGTGTAGTTCACTCCGAACACGCGCAGTATCAGCACCAGTACGAAGAAGAAAATCACATAGCCCATGATGCTGCGGACGACGTTGATGTAGGTGGCGGCGCGGCGGGCGCGGGTGACCTTGAGCAAGCGCCGCGCCAGGACACGGGCGAGCGCGTAGATTAGCATCGCACCGGCAACTATCAGGACGATGTCGATCAACTTGCTGAGGGTGACGGCCAGCTTCTCGGGCGTCACCAGCTTGCCCCGTAGCCCGGCCAGGAGCTCGCGCCAGACCATCCGTCTACGCCGCCACTTCGATTGTGCCGGCAGGCCCGGCGACGACCGAGCCGACCACGGCGGCGAGGATGCCGGCGTCGCCGGCCCGGCTCCGGAAGTCGGCAACCCGGCTCTCCGGCAACGACACGAGCAGCCCGCCCGAACTCTGAGACTCCCACAGGATGTTCCGCAGCGCAGCCGAGACGTCGCCCCGCCATTCGACCTTGTCACCAAAGGAGCTCTCGTTCATCGCCACGCCCGCATCTACAGTAGTCTCGGCCATGTCAATAACCCTGGGCAGCAACGGAATCGCGGTAGCACTGAACCGCAGCCGCATCCCGCTGCCCTGCGCCATCTCCTGCGCGTGCCCGAGGAACCCGTACCCGGTGATGTCGGTGGCCGAGTGGACGTCGCAGGCGAGCATTATCTCGGACGCCGCTTTGTTGAGCTGCATCATCGAGCGGGTCGCGGCCTGGTACAGTTCGGGGTCAACCTCGTCCTGCGTCATCATCGCCTGGGCGAATACGCCGCAACCGAGCGGCTTGGTGAGCACCAGCACGTCGCCCACCTTTGCCGCCGCGTTGGTGACAATCCTTCTCGGGTCGATCCGGCCGGTCACCGACAACCCGAACTTGATTTCCTTCTCGTTGAACGTGTGCCCGCCCGCAATCACGGCGCCGGCCTCGGTAACCGTATCCTGCCCGCCGCGCAGGATCTCGGCCAGCACGCGCTTGTCCATCGGTCCGGGAAACCCGACGATATTAAGAACCGTGAGTGGAGTCCCGCCCATCGCGTAGACGTCGGAGAGCGAATTCGCGGCCGCAATCCGGCCGAACGTGTACGGGTCTTCGACCATCGGGGTCAGCAGGTCAACGGTCTGCACCAACGCGAGACCGTCCTGGAGCAGGTACACGCCCGCGTCATCGGCCGTGCTGATACCGACCAGCAGTCGCGGGTCGTTCTGGGGCATAAGGCCCTCAAGTGCTTGCGCTAACTGCGCCTTGCTTAGCTTGGACGCTCAGCCGGCGCAGGTCACGGTCGCGAGAATGCCACGTTTAGCCATGATTCCTTTCAGTCAGAATGACCAAACCCCAAGCACCAATTCCCAATCAAACACGAATGCCCGAATGACCAATGCCGACCGGCCGCGGGCATAGATGCTTGGTCATTTCCTCTTTGATTGGTCATTGGCAATTGGTCATTGGTCATTGGCCTTGTGCCTGAGTATGCGTACCTCTCCCTTGCGCTGGGTCACGCCGCGCGAATCGAGGTGGTTGAGCAAAGGGATGATGTACTTGCGGGTGGTACCCAGTTGCTGCCTGATCTCCGAAGCGGTCAGCTCCGCCTTCTGCTCGAATAGCGCCCGGACCTTCTGCTCGGCCAGCGCGACCGCCTCGCGGTGCATCACCACCGACTCGCCGACGTCAACCAAACGGCCGGACTCGAGCGAAGCGACTCGCACCTGCTGCGCCAGCTTCTTCTCGACGCCGGCCAGTGCTTCCTCAAAGCTCGGCGGCGAGAAGCCCATCTCCCGGAACAGCTTGTCGAGACGGTCGTATTCCTTCTGTAGCGCCGGGCCCAGTCTGATTTGATGCGCCGCCAGGCGGACCCGGTCGTCTTCGACCACGACCTCCTTCTCGTCGAGCAGCGCGGCCAGCACGGTCTCGAACAAGGGCGGCGAGAAGCTGGGCGCCGCTTTTGCCCGGAGTTCGGGCCGCTTGAGCCCGAGCCGGAGCGGGTTGTCCTTGTGGAACTGGTCGAGCGTCGCGACCACGGCTGCGCGCGCCTCCGCCACCATCTTCTCGTGGACCAGAAACTCCTTGGCCTCGTACACGAGCTTGCGCGCCCGGCTGGTCAAAAGCAGCAGGCCGAGCATCTCGTTCGCGTCGGTGTCGGCCAGCGCGAGGTCTTTGGCCGCCTGCGCCAGGGTCCTGGCTTCGAACCGGCGCTTGAGCAGGTACTGTTCGAGCACGCTGCCCGCCTCACCGGTCGCTAGCGCCCGGAGCCGCCTGACCACGTCCTCGTCGAACCTCCGCTCCTTGGACGGGTTCGCTTCGAGGTCGCATTGAAGTTAAGCGTCGGCGTGTAGTAACCGGGCGTCGCGAGCACGTTGCCGCGAGTCACCGCCTCCCGTTCCAGCCCCTGCAGATTGAGCGCGGTCCGCTCCCCGAGCCCGATTGACTCGACGGCCGCGTTGTGCTTCTGGACTCCCCTGACCCGCACCTCGCGCTTCTGGGGCAGCAGCTCCAGCGTGTCGCCGACGTGGACGTGACCGGACAGGATCGTGCCGGCCACGACCGTGCCGAAGCCCTTCATCGAGAAGTTCCGGTCAATGGGCATCCGGAAGACTCCCCGGTCCGGCTTGGTCTCGACCGTGCGCGACAGGTCATTAATCATCTGCCTGAGTTCGGGCACGCCCTTGCCGGTAATCGCGGAGACCGGCATCATCGGCGCTCCTTCTAGGAAGGAACCCTTGACCATCTCGTCGACGTCGAGCTTGACCATTTCGAGCCACTCTTCGTCAACCAGGTCCACCTTGTTGATGGCGATCAGCCCGCGCTTGATGCCCATCAACCGGCAGATCTCGAAGTGCTCGCGGGTCTGGGGCATCACGCCGTCGTCGGCGGCCACAACCAGCACCACGAAGTCAATTGTGCTCGCGCCAGCAAGCATGTGCCGGACGAACCTCTCATGCCCGGGCACGTCAATGACCGTAATGTCGGTGCCGAGGAAGGCAAACCCGAGGTCCGTGGTCATACCACGTTCTTTCTCTTCCTTCAGACGGTCCGGGTCGGTGCCGGTCAGGGCTCTAACGAGCGCCGACTTGCCGTGGTCGATGTGCCCCGCAGTTCCGACTACAACGTGCACGCGACAGTCCCTGAAACTCCAGGCTCCAAAACCCAAACCCCAAGTCTGCAATCTGCAACCTGCAATCTAGAATCTGAAGTCGTCTTAGAACCCCTTCCGGTCCCCGCACCCCGGGACTCCCAATTCGGCCCGGTACTTGGCCACGGTACGTCTGGAGATGTTGATTCTCTCCAGCTTCAGTTTTGCGCAGATCTCGTCGTCGCTCAGCGGGTTCTGCTTGTCCTCGGCATCGATAATCGTCTGGACTTTCTGCTTGATACTGGTGCGCGAAGTGGCGCCGGCCCCGGCCTTGAAGAAGTAGCTGAACGGGAAGATGCCCTGGTCGGTCTCGAGGTACTTGCCGGCTATTGCCCGGGACACGGTCGAGGCGTGAACCCCGATGACGTTGGCGGCCTGTTTCAGGGTCGCGGACTTCAGGTGCTGTCTGCCGTGCAGGAAGAAATCGTGCTGCTCCTCGATAATCAAATCCACCAGTCGTTTCAGGGTCCGGCGCCGCGACTCGATGCCCCGGAGGAACATCAGCGCCCGCTGCAGCTTGTCCCGGGCGAACTGCACCTGCTCGGGCGCGTAGTCCTTGGGGTTCTTCAAGATCTCGATGTAGCGCTGGGAAAGTCGCAGCCGCGGGAACCGCTCGTCATTGGCGCTGCCCACGAGTGAGTCGCCCTGCCACTCCACTGAGAAGTCCGGCGAGACGTAGTCCGGGGTGCCGGGTGCGAAGCAGCGCGCCGGCCGGGTCTCAAGCGTCAGCAGCCGCAGCACTGCTCGCCGCACTTCGTCCTCGGTGACGCCGCACAGCTTCGCAATCCTGGCTGTCTGCTTCTTCATCAGCAGATCCCAGTGGTCGGTGAGCAGCTTTCGCTCCAGACAGGCCGGGTCGGCGTCCGCCAGCTCAAGCTGGACCAGAAACGACTCCCGCCGGTCGTGGCACGCAATGCCGCCGGGCTCCAGCCGCTGGATCGCGTAGAGGATTGACCGGACCCGTTCCGCTTCAACCTCCTGCTGCTTGGCGATCTCCTCGTCCGACATGGTCAGAAACCCGTCATCGTCCAGCGACTCGACAATGAACTCGGCGACCCGCGCGTCCTCCTCGCTCAATACGCTCCGTAGGTGCGGCATCAACGACTCAACCAGGCTCTGCCCCGGCCCGGCCGCAAGCTCAACGGCTGACGTCTGGTCGTCGTCCGACCCGGTACCGGCGTACGCCGTCGGGGACCAGCCGTCGTCCGGCATCAGCTCGTTGATTGTGTACTCATCGCCGGGCCTGATATCAATCTGCGACTCGTTGGTCTCCGGAGCCGGCGCATCAACGGTTGAGACCGGCGCGGCGGCTTCCGGGGCGGGCTCTGAAATGGAGGCGATTACGTCGGATTCGACCGTACCCGGGCTGTCGTCCGATTCTTCCAGCGCCGGGTTCTTCTCCATCTCCTCGCGCACCAGTTGCTCAAGGTCCAGGGCCGACACCTGAAGCAGCTTCATCTGCAGGATGAGCTGCGGCGTCAGCCGCATCTCCTGCCGCTGGGTCAGATGGAGCCCGAGGTTCATATCCGGAATCGCTCGCCGAGGTAGACCTGCCGCGCTTTCTCGTCCTTGACCAAGTCCTCCGATGTGCCGGCAAGCAGTACGCGCGCGTCGTACATGATGTACGCCCGGTCGGTAATCTCCAGGGTCTCACGGACGTTGTGGTCGGTAATCAGAATCCCGAGCCCCTCACCCCGCAGCTTCCTGACGATGTCCTGGATTTCGGCCCGGACGATCGGGTCGATCCCGGTGAACGGCTCATCCAGCAGCAGGAACGCCGGCCGGGAGGCGAGCGCCCGGGCCAGTTCGACCCGCCGACGCTCCCCGCCGGACAGCGTGCCGCCCCGCTGCTTCTTCAGATGCCCGACATTGAACTTGGCAAGCAACTCCTCGACCCGGGCGGTCCGCTCGGCCTTCGGTACGCCCAGCATTTCTAGGATGGCCCTGACGTTGTCCTCAACCGACAGCTTCCTGAATATCGAGGGCTCCTGTGAAAGATAGCCCAAACCGAGCCGCGCCCGCTTGTAGACGGGCATCCGCGTGATGTCATGGGCGTCAAGCGTGATTGTGCCCTGCTCCGGCCGGATGAACCCGGTTATCATGTGGAAGGTCGTGGTCTTGCCGGCGCCGTTCGGGCCCAGGAGCCCCACAATCTCGCCGCGCGCCAGCTCAAGGCTCACGCCGTCAACGACCGTACGCTCGCCATACCGCTTAACCAGGTCGTGGGTAGACAGGCTCATGGCAAATGACGATTGGCGTCAGGCGATGGGCGATTTCCGGAGTCGGGACTCCGGGTCATTCGACAGTTGTCAAGCGGAAATCGGAAATCCGGTAGCGTCATTTCCTCTGCTCTCCTGTTCTGATGAGTTGACCCGTGGTCAGCTCGCTGACTTCGACCCGGTCAATACCGCCGTCCGCGACCCGAAGCTCGATGGTCTTACCGGCAACCACAATCGAGTCGCCGCCCTCAGTCCGATACTCGCCGGTCGCACGGTTACGGATGGTCACCCACTCGAGCGCGCCGTTTCTGACCCGGAATACCATCGTATCACCGCTCGCCAGGCTCGCACTGTCGCGCACGCGCGGCCCGCCCAACGCTATACCCGAATCCGGTCCCGAGAAGAAAGTGACCGTGTCACACTCGAGCTCGGTCGCTCCCGACTTCAGCCGCACGTCGCCCTGTGCCAGTGCTCGTGATCCCTTCTGATACCAGAACATCTTTCGGCTCGTTACCCGCGCCGAGTCCTTCCTCTCTCCACTCGCGCCTCTCGACTCTCGCCGCCATATCAGCACGGGGCTCGAATCAACCACCCCGACGTCCTTGTCCAGATCGTAAGTGCCCTTCCGACCGGTCAGACGAAAACTGTGGTCCAAATTCTCAAGTGTAACTCCCGAGTCGGCCAACACCGTTTTCTCCTGCGAACGATAGAGCAGCTTGGGCGCCCTGATGTCGAGTGACTCCTGCCGCACGCGCACGTTGCCGAAAAGCTCGGCCAGCTTATCGGAAAGGTGATACCGGGCCGAATCGGCCCAGATCTGGGCGTCGGGATTGGTTATCTGGACCGCGTCGCTAATAAGCGCCAGACCCTTGCCCTCGTACATCCGCGCCAGGTTCGCGGTTATCCGGGTATCGCCGTCGGTTATCACGACGCTGTCACGGAACACGGTTGCGTCGCCCTCCGGAGTGCGCTCGATAGACATATGCTTCGCGTTGAGTTGGGCCGCATCGCTCAGCACGATGCAAAGCGCCAGCCCCGCTGCCATAAGTCCCATTCGTCGCATATGTCCCATTCGGTTCCTGCCCTACTTACCCGTCTCGAAATCGTAGTCCGACGTCCCTTTGACCGGGCTCAAGATGTCAATCTTGTTCAACCCGGCGTCGGATACCAATCCCTTACCCTCGATTCTGCCTTTGGGGGTCTCAATAACCAGGTCGGCGTCGGTCCGAACCAGCCGGCCCTGGTTGCTCCAAGACAGTGAATCGGTTGTGAGCATCGTGCTGTCCGAGGTGCGGACGATAACGTGGCCGCGTGCAACCAGGTCCTCATTCTTCGAGTATATCGAGCCTTCGTCCGCCACGAGCGTTGAGTGGATGCCCCCGGCATCGTCGTAAAACAGCACGCGCAGACCGGTCACGTCAACGCGCTGCACCGGGTCATAGACGTACGCCTCCTGCGCCTCCAGAGTGTACAGCCGCTTTCCGCTCGAACTCTCATGCAACGTGAACCCATCAATCACCTGGCTGGGTAATACCGGGTTCGGCCCGCACACCGGCTTGTCCTGGCAAGCGAGGAGCATACAGCATACGGCATACAGCATAAAGCACGCCGTCTCCCTCAATCTGCAATCTGAAATCTGCAATCTAGAATCTGCAATCCTCACTGGATTGCCCCTGCCTTCCCCCACCACACCCACTCCTCCGGATGCTGCCGTACCTGGTCGAGCAGCGCGCGCGCTGCCGCCCGCTCATCCCCGGCCGGGTACACATCAACTCGCATCCGACCCCGGTCCAACCGGGCGAAGGCCGGCGCAAGTCGGCCACCTTT
This sequence comes from Caldifarciminota bacterium, assembly GCA_026397595.1. Lineage (GTDB taxonomy): Bacteria > Hydrothermota > Tepidihabitantia > Tepidihabitantales > Tepidihabitantaceae > UBA2258. Next base: position 4,557 of record JAPLUO010000157.1, on the reverse strand, counting down.
CCTCTCCGCAAGTCTGAACCCGATATCCGGCAGCCTGATATTAACTCCGTCACACTCCGTCCAGCTCTGGGTGCCCTGGCTCGTATTGTCCAGCATGAACCCGGTGATTGACGGTCCGGCACCGGCCTTGATTACCTGCCTGATTCCTTCGGCCATTTTCACGCCTCTGGCCCGGCGCAAATCCGACACCTGCCTGCTTAGGACTGGGTCCCGCTGCTCACCGACCGCGAGCAGGACCCGACAGCCATTGCGGCTGAACACCTGGGGCAGGTACTCCCACAGGCCAAAATGAAAAGAAGCCATGGCCACATGCAATTCTCGTTCCATTAACTTTCGCGTAAGATTCTCACCGTATACCCTCGCCCTGTCAATGATTGCGTCACCGGTCCTGCATCGGACCTTGGCCATCACGGCAAGGTTCATCCCCAGACGCCAGCCATTCCGCATCCAGAACCACCGGCTGTCTTTCCCCATGATAATGCGCAGGTTACGCCTGATTTCCTGCCGATAGTCCGGCCTCAGCGCGAGGTACAGCAGGACGATTGCGCGGGAAAGAAGGACCGCCGGGCTATCGGGCAGAGCCCGAACCAGCGCGAGAGCGGCGCCGGGCAAACTCATGGCCGGCCTTGATGAACTCGTGGAAAAGCGGATGGGGCCTCAGCGGTCTTGACTTGAACTCCGGGTGAAACTGGGTCGCCAGGAAGAACGGATGGCCTTTCAACTCGACAATCTCGACCAACTTCCCGTCCGGCGATTTGCCGGTCGCGAGCAGCCCGTGTTTCTCCAGCATCGGCAGGTATTTGAGGTTGACTTCGTAGCGATGTCGGTGCCGCTCCGGGACCTGCGCGGTATGGTAGCAGCGCCAGGCAACGCTGCCCTTTCTGACCCGACACGGCCATGCCCCAAGCCGCATCGTGCCGCCCTTGCGCCTGACGCCGCGCTGGCGGGGCATCATGTAGATGACCGGGTATGGCGTCCGCGGGTTGAACTCGGTCGAGTTGGCGTGCTCCAGGCCGCACTGGTTCCGGGCAGTCTCAATCACCGCCGACTGCAGGCCCACACATAGCCCCAGGAACGGCAGCCGGTTCTCGCGACAGTACTTCACCGCGCATAGCTTGCCCTCAATGCCGCGCACTCCGAACCCACCCGGTACGATTACCCCGGCCAGACCGGCCAGCCGCTCTTCGACCGTCTCCACGGTAATCTCTTCAGACTCAACCCAGCGAATCTTCGCGCTCACGCCCACCGCCGAAGCCGCGTGATGCACCGCTTCAACGACCGACTTGTAGGCATCGTGCAGCCCCACGTACTTGCCGCACAGCCCGATTTCGAGGACCTCGGTCGCGAGGGTCTCGCGCTCGACGAACCGCTGCCAGGCGCTGAGGTCCGGGTTCCGCGTCTTCAGGCAGAGCAACTTGCAGATGTAGCCGTCCAGGTTCTGCCGGTGGAACATCAGTGGGACCTTGTAGATGTTGTCAACGTCAGTCGCTTCAATGACCGCCTCCGGCCGCACGTTGCAGAACAGGGCAATCTTGTCGCGCGACTCCTGGGGCAGGGCGGTCTCGGCCCGGCACATCACGATGTCGGGCTGAATCCCGAGGTCCAGCAGCTCGCGCACCGAGTGCTGGGTCGGCTTGGTCTTGTACTCGCCGGCGGTCTTGACGTAGGGCACGAGGGTCAGGTGGACGTAGATGACGTTCTGCCGCCCCTCCTCCAAGGCGAACTGGCGCGCCGCTTCAAGGAACGGCTGGCCCTCGATGTCGCCGACCGTGCCGCCGATTTCGGTTATCACCACGTCGTGGCCCTTTGCCAGCTTCCGAATCCGGTCCTTAATCTCGCTGGTGATGTGCGGCACGACCTGTATCGTCCGGCCGAGGTACGCGCCCTTCCGCTCCCGCTCAATCACCGCCAGGTACACCTGGCCCGCGGTCACGTTGTTATCCTGCGAAAGGCTCAGGTCAATGAACCGCTCGTAGTGGCCAAGGTCAAGGTCGGTCTCGGCCCCGTCGTCGGTAACGAACACCTCGCCGTGCTGGAACGGACTCATCGTGCCCGGGTCGACGTTGATGTAAGGGTCGAACTTCAGCGGCACCACGTTCAGCCCGCGCGACTTGAGCAGCAACCCGATGGATGAAGTTGCAATCCCCTTACCCAGCGACGAGACCACGCCGCCGGTTACGAAGATGAACTTAGCCAAGGCGGAAGTGCTCTAGTGGTCCAGTGGTCAAGTGCTCCAGTGGCCGAACCGGTCCGCTCCTGTCACTCGACCACTTGATCACTCGATCTCTTCTCACTATCCTTGTCTTTGCTTGTGTTTCGGCTCGCGCTTGCAGATAACGTACACGACGCCCTTTCGCTTCACAACGACGCAGTGCGCGCAGCGTTTCTTGATTGACGTACGAACTTTCACAAGTACTCCTTTACCCTTTAATCGAGCCCGCAGCCTTCTCGGAGACCTCTCGATCCCGCTGAGCTTCGCTCAGAGAATCGCGGCCGGCTTCACTTGAACCGGTAAATGACGCGGCCCCGGCTCAGGTCGTACGGTGAAAACTCCACCGTCACCCGGTCCCCGGGCAGAATCCGAATCCAGTGCAACCGCATCCGGCCTGAGATGTGGGCGATGACTTGGTGTTTGTTGTCCAACTCGACTTTGAAGGTCGCGCTGGGCAACGACTCGAGTACCGTCCCCTCAAGCTGTATCAGGTCTTTCTTACTCATTCATCTCCGTTATCAGACTGCTGTCTCTTTCTGCTTACCAATTTGACAATCGACAATCGTCAATCGCCTGTCGTCAATATCTCCGGCTCGCCGGCTGTCACCAGTAACGTATGCTCGTAATGGGCCGATGGCTTGCGGTCCTTGGCAACAACGGTCCAGCCGTTGCCGAGCGTTTCCACCTCGTACCCGCCCATGTTCACCATCGGCTCAATCGCCAGCGTCATGCCGGCGACAAGCTTCATCCCCATCCCCGGCTTGCCGAAATTCGGCACCGACGGGTCCTCGTGCAGATTCGTTCCCACGCCGTGCCCGCACAAGTCGCGTACTACCGAATAGCCCTGCGACTCGACGTACGCCTGTACCGCGTGACCGATGTCCGAAACCCGGCTCCCGGCCCTCGCCTGGGCCGCGCCCAGCCAGAACGACCGTTCGGTCGCGGCAACGAGCGCCAGTACCTCCGGCTTCACCTTCCCCACCGCGAACGTCCTCGCCCCGTCGGCAATCAGCCCGTCTTTGGTCACGCCGACGTCAATCTTCACGATGTCACCCTCGGCCAGCCTCCGATGGCTGGGTATCCCGTGCACGACCTCCTCGTTCACCCCGATGCAGACCGCTGCCGGGAAACCACGGTAGCCCAGGAAGGTCGGGTACCCGCCCTGTGAACGGATGTACTCGTCGCAGACCTGTTCGAGTTTCCTCAGGGTCTTGCCCGGGCCGACCGCTTTTCCGGCCGCGTCCAGCGCCCCGGCAACCACCCGGCCCGCTGCCCGGATTCCCTCGACCTCGCGCGCCGACTTCAGATGGACAGGCAATTACGCCCCACGCTCCGCGCCGAATCTGGCGACAGGCGTCATGCGTCCGGCGTCAAGCCGCGCTGATCAGGCGCGTTATCTCTTCGTACACCCGGTCGCGGCCAAGCGCACCGTCGATCCGCTTCAGCTTGCCCTGCTCCGAGTAATAGTGCAGCACCGGCTCGGTCTGCTTGTGGTACGTGCTCAGCCGGTCACGAATCACAGTGTCGGAGTCGTCCTTCCGCTGATACAACTCGCCGCCGCAGTCATCACAGACGCCCGCGACCTTCGGCGGCTTGAAAGTCAGGTTGAATATCTTCGAGCACTTGCGGCACTGGCGTCGCGCGGTCAACCGTTTCACCACGTCGTCGTCCGGCAGGTCCACCAGCACCGCCATGTCCACCGCCGACTTCTGCTCGGCCAGCACCTCATCCAGGCCCTCGGCCTGCGGAATCGTGCGCGGGAACCCGTCGAACAAAGTCGGCTTGCCTGCATGCTCGGCCATAAACGCATTCACAACCCGGAGCACGACGTCGTCCGGCACCAGCCGGCCGGAAGTAACGTACTCCTCGACCTGAAGCCCCACCGGCGTCTTGCGCGCGATGTGGTCGCGGAACACCTCGCCGGTCGAGTAGTGAACGAAACCGTTCTTATCACGCAGCAACTCGGCCTGCGTGCCTTTGCCGCTGCCCGGCGGCCCAATCAAGACAACATTTAACGCTTTCATGTGCTGCCGAAGTCTAGCCGTAAGGGACTGAGTGTCAAGCTGCGGGCGCAGCCCCAAATCCGATATTGAACCACAGAGCACACAGAGATTTGGAGGGTACGGAACGGAATCCCGACCTGCCTGTGCGTGGCCGCACGCAGACAGGCCTTCACCCGACTCTGTACTACAAGCGTGCAGGATCGTCGTTTTCGCGACGTTGTTTCTCTTCGCCGCCTCTGTCCTGGGGCCGCCAAGTTCTTGGCAACCGACGGAAAATGCCGTCCGCATTGGCGCAAGAATCGGGTTCGATTCAGGACTCAATCTGTACTACAAGCGTGCAGG
>JAPLUO010000403.1 GCA_026397595.1 Caldifarciminota bacterium | reverse complement strand
CACCCGCGGCGACGCAAACCTCGGGCTCGGGTCGGGACTCAATCTGAGTTCATCTGCGTTCATCTGTGGTTCCATTGGATTTGGTTGCGGCCATCGAGGCCGCGCTATGAAATCTGTGGATAAATGCTCCTTTCTTCTCCGTCGTTTTCCTGGTCTGTGGATGAAGCTCCTGACCACCAATCTGCGTAATCTGCGTAATCTGCGTAATCTGCGGATAGATCTCGGGGTCCTCTGTCCGGGCAATCTGCGTAATCTGCGTAATCTGCGGATGAAACTCCGGACCCTCAACATGTGCAATCTGCGTAATCTGTGGATGAAACTCCGAACCCGAATCTGCGTAATCTGTGGATAACTCCATGAGGATCCTCGTGACGGGCGGGTCCGGGTTCATAGGTTCGAACTTCATCCGTCTCATCCTGACCCACCGTGCTGATTGCGAAGTAGTGAACCTTGATGCTCTGACATACGCCGGCAACAAGGCGAACTTGCAGGAGTTCGAGGGCGACGCCCGGTATCGGTTTATTCATGGTCGCATCGAGGACCCGGCAGTGGTGCGGGAAGCCATGACCGGTATCGACGCCGTCGTCCACTTCGCTGCGGAGAGCCACGTTGACCGGTCAATCGCCGACGCCGCGCCGTTCATCATCACCAACGTTCTTGGTACACAGGTGCTGCTCGACGCCGCGCACAAGGCCGGGGTCAAGCGCTTCGTCCACGTCTCGACCGACGAGGTCTACGGCGCGCTGGGCGAAGAAGGCAAGTTCACCGAGGCGACGCCCTTGCGTCCGCGCTCGCCCTACGCCGCGTCCAAGGCGGCAGGCGACCTGCTGGCGCAGGCATACTGGGAGACCTACAAACTGCCGGTGATGGTGGTGCGGCCGTCGAACAACTACGGCCCGTACCAGTTCCCGGAGAAGTTCATACCGGTGATGGTAACGAACCTGGTCGAGGGTCGGAAGGTTCCGGTCTACGGCCGGGGCGAGAACGTCCGGGACTGGCTGCACGTTGATGACTGCTGCCGGGCAATCGGGCTGGTGCTCGACCGCGGCCAGCCGGGCGAGGCCTACAACATCGGCGGCGAGTCGGAGCGGCACAACATCGAGGTCGCCAGGCTCGTGGTTGAGTTGATGGGTTTGGGTACCGGCGTCCTCCATCCTCCATCCTCAGTCCTCAGTCCTCCGTCCTCCGACTCCTGGATCGACTACGTCCCCGACCGGCCCGGCCACGACTTCCGCTATGCGCTCGACAACGCGAAGATCGAGCGCGAACTCGGCTGGCGGCCCGAGACCAGTTTCGAGGTCGGACTAAGCCGGACCGTGGATTGGTATCGCGAGCACCCCGACTGGTGGCGTCCGCTCAAAGAGCGCCTGTCCCGTGAGAGCAGAGGATTCTGGACTGGCGCATGAAACGCGGGATTGACGAGATGATGCGCGCTGCCTGGCACTGGGAGCAGAAACTGGCCAACCTCTGCCTGGCGGCAGGCCAAGGCATAGGTTAAGGTTAAGGTAAAGATGCCTCCCCCTCCGCCTCAACCTCAACCTAGTCCTCAGTCCGTCCAGGGCCAATCTGCGGAATCTGTGGAATCTGTGGATAAGCTTTCTTCCTCTCCCACTTCGCCTTCCTCAACCTCAGCCTTAGCCTCAACCTCCTCTGACCATTGGGACTTGGTCATCTGCCCCCACCGCAAGTGGCTCGACCTCAAGCTGGGCGAGCTCTGGCGCTACCGCGACCTCATCCTGCTGTTCGTCCGCCGCGACTTCGTGTCACTCTACAAGCAGACCATCCTCGGCCCCCTCTGGTACCTCGTCCAGCCGCTGCTGACCACTATCACCTTCACCGTCGTCTTCGGCAACATCGCCAAGCTGCCAACCGATGGTCTCCCTCAATTCCTCTTCTACATGTCCGGTACGGTCGTCTGGACCTACTTCGCAACCTGCCTGACCAAGACATCCGAAACCTTTGTGCAGAACGCCCAACTGTTCGGCAAGGTCTACTTCCCGCGTCTCGCTGTCCCGGTCTCGATTCTCATCTCCAACCTCATCGCTTTCAGCATCCAGTTCGTTTTTTTCCTTGCTTTCATGGGTTACTTCGTCATTCGTGGTGCCCATCTCCACCCTAACTGGTGGATCCTTGCAGCCCCTTTGCTGGTACTCATGATGGCCGGCCTCGGTCTGGGTTTCGGTATTATCGTCTCCGCTATGACCACCAAGTACCGTGACCTCCGTTTCCTCGTCCAGTTCGGAGTCCAACTCCTGATGTACGCCGCACCGGTCGTCTACTCGTCCTCTTCCATCCCGGCCCGGTTCCGGCCTCTCATCCAGGCCAATCCCATGACCTCAGTCATCGAAGCCTTCCGCCACGCCTTCCTCGGCGGCGGCACGGTAAGCCTGGGCGGACTCGCCTACAGCTTCGCCTTCATGGTGGTCATTGTGGTAATCGGCGCGGTAATCTTCAATAGGGTAGAAGCGACGTTTATGGATACGGTCTGATGACAGGCGACGGGAGACAGGGGACCGGAGACCGGCGCTACAAGTTTCAGGAGCTCCAAGTCTACCAGCTCGCGCTGGACTACCTTGATAGAGTTTACGAAATCGCGTATACTCTGCCCGCTGTGGAGAAGTTCAACTTGAGAAGCCAGATTGAACGTGCCGCGACGTCGGTTGTGCTGAACATCGCGGAAGGCTCGACGGGCCAGAGCGATCCCGAGCAGAGCCGCTTCACCTCTATGGCATTGCGTTCGTACTTGGAGACCGTTGCCTGTTTTGATATTGCTGAGAGGCGCCAGTACGTGAGCGGCTGCAATCTGCAGCCAGTCCGTGAATCCGGCCACCAGCTCTTCGTCAAGCTTTCGGCGCTCAGGCGTTCTCTTAGTAGACCGAGGACAGAAGACCGATGACCGTAGCAGGAAGACCGAAGGCGGACGGCGAACGACCGGCCGAATTCCGATCTGCGGTCCCCCGTCCCCCGTCTCCCGTCGCCAGCCCGGAACCCCCGTCCCCGGTCCCCGGTCTTCCGTCTCCTAGCCATGTCTGACACTGTCATCTCCGTTGAAAACCTGTCCAAAGCCTACCGCCTGGGCCAAATCGGCACCGGCACCTTGACCAACGACCTGAAGGTCTGGTGGGCGAAGGCGCGCGGTAAACCCAATCCCTTGCTCAAGATTGGCCAGCAGGAACGGTCTCCCGTCCCCCGTCCTCCGTCCTCCGTCACCGGTCCCCAGTCCTCCGTCTCCCGTCGTTCTGAGAGTGAGACAATCTGGGCGCTCAAGGATGTGAGCTTCACGGTCAAACAGGGCGAAGTCCTTGGCATCATCGGCCGTAACGGTGCGGGCAAGAGCACGCTTCTGAAGATACTCACCGGTGTGACTGCCCCAACCAGCGGCCAGATCAAGGCCAAAGGTAGGGTCGCAAGCCTGCTGGAAGTGGGCACAGGCTTTCACCCTGAGCTAACCGGCCGCGAGAACATCTACTTGAATGGCGCTATCCTAGGCATGAAAAAGGTGGAGATTGCCCGCAAGTTCGATGAGATTGTGGCGTTTGCCGAGACCGAACAGTTCATTGACACCCCGGTCAAGCGCTACTCCAGCGGCATGTACGTGCGCCTTGCTTTCGCGGTGGCGGCCCACCTGGAGCCGGAAATCCTGCTTGTGGATGAGGTCCTGGCGGTGGGTGACGTGGCATTCCAGAAGAAATGCCTAGGTAAGATGGGGGACGTGGCAAAGGGCGGGCGGACGGTTCTGTTTGTCAGCCACAACATGACGGCAATCAGGACGCTCTGTGAAAGTGCCATCTTGCTGAGCAGTGGGTCATTGACTCAGGCAGGTCGAACTTCGGAAGTAATGGTGGCGTATCTTGGCTCCGCCACCAACCGAGAGATGGAATCGGTGCTCTTCGACTCCGAGGGCCCGCACAAAGGCGGCGAGGTTGAGATCATCAGCGCTCGTCGGTCGCCGGTCGGTCCCATAACGAACGGGAGTTCCTTCGCGGTGTCATTCACTTTCAGGGCGCGTAAAGACATTGCATGTAATACCTGTTTCTACGTGTACAGAGAAGGATCTCTGGCTTTTGTCATCACGGACTTCGCGGATAGCACGCGTGACGGCCAACTTGAGACAAGACACACCTACGAAGCATCTTTGCCTGTGCCTCCGTATCTGCTGAACCCCGGCTTTCACACGTTCGGTTTCGCCGTGATAGACAGAGGTGGAAACCATCGCCAATACGCCCATGTGCAGGAGGTCCTGCCTTGTTCAGTTGAAGATGACATGGTGCGCAGAGGAGGGTCCTACATGCTTGGCTGGGGAGGGGCGGTGTCGCCCCTATTGCCCACGACTTTTGAGGAAGTCGCGTAGACTCCCATGGAGGTTCGCAATCTACGAGGCTTGGTGCGCGCGACGCTAGGACGGAGGCAAAGGAAGCGCGACCAAAGAGCATTCTCGGTCATGGACTTGGGGAAGCAGGCCATCAGAAACCCGCGAGGCAGGGCCTTGGTTTCATACATCACGCATTTCGTGAAGCTCGTCAATGAACACCTGGAAGTCGGGCGCATGGGCTGGAATCCTGCGACGTTGCCCGACGTACTGGAGCGTCTCTCAACCCCGCTTTCGTCACACACGATGCACTGGGAATCGGCCGAGATCGCCCGTCAGCTAATCGCTCTGGGCTTCGTCGTTGACTATGTGTACGACCGTCGCGGAGATGTAATTGACTCCGTGTCCAAGTACGATGTCATCGTGGATGAGTGGACCAACCTCCCCTCATGGGCAGAGCAGAATCCATCGGCGAGGAAACTCTTCTATGCGACTGGTGCGCACTGGATATACCACAACCGATCCGAACTCACCAGGCATGCGTGGTTGTTTCAACGTAGAGGCGTCCAGATCCCCACATTTCGACAGGTGCCTCCTCTGTTGGGTTGCGGGTACTGTGATCTTGCCACTTCATTCGGCAACTCGTTCGGTCGCTCCACCTATGGGCCGTTTGCACACAAGGTTCGAAAGCTCTGGATAAGCGCGACTGACGATCACGTTGACCTTCCGGCCAAGAATTGGGACGGAGCGCGACGCCAATTCCTCTACTTGGGGAGTACGGGCTGGGTGCACAGGGGACTGGACTTGGTGCTAGAGGCCTTTCTCGCGATGCCCGAGTTGATGCTGACAGCTGTCGGAAGTGGGCTCGATGCGAACGCCGAAATCCATCGGGTCTACGGCGATGTGATCAGGCATGCTCCCAACATATCATTGAGAGGTCACATGAATGTGCGAAGCCCTGAATTCTATGAATTGGCGAGTCAGTGCAACGGAGTAGTGTATCCCTCTGCAAGCGAAGGCTGCAGTGGAGCAATAGTGCAGTGTCTGCATCACGGCTTGATCCCAATAGTGACGCCGATTGTCGGACTCGAAGTGCATGATACGTGGCCCGCCCTCCAAGGCGAATCTGACGACCGACTCATCGAAGAGCTCCGCACGAAGTGCCGGGAGCTGGCACACAAACCTGAGTCCGAACTCGAGGACCTTCGTCGCTACTTCTGGGAATACGCAAGGCGCAACCACACGCGCCAGTCCTACAGCAGATCCCTCTCTAGGGTCTTGGCCGAATTGCTCAATTGCCCACAGGTGGCCGAGGCCGGCGGATAGAGCAGGGGCTCAACAGAAGGAGCAGATTGGACTTCTTCCACACGCACGTTTCCCTGCGAGCGATCGAACTGGCAACGGAGACATTGAAATCAACTTTCCTGAGCGAAGGAAAGCGAGTGAAGGAATTCGAGGCTGCCTTGACAAAACAGCTTGGTGTGAGAAATCCTGTTGCACTGAACAGCGGCACTTCCGCCCTTCATCTCGCCCTAGTTCTGGCGGGTGTAGGACCAGGTGACGAGGTGATTCTGCCCGCGCAGACATACGTCGCCACCGGCTTGGCAGTTCTCATGCAGCGGGCAACGCCGGTCTTTGCCGATATTGACCCGGAGACCGGCAACATCCTGCCCAGTTCTATCGCCGAGAAGATTACCCCTCGCACCAAGGCAATTATGCCTGTCCATTGGGGCGGCTATCCGTGCAACATGGATGAGATCAATGCGATTGCTGCCGAGCATGGGTTGGCCGTGATTGAAGACGCCGCGCACGCATTGGGGGCAACCTACAAAGGCAAACCCATCGGCGCAATTTCGCGATTCACAGCTTTCTCTTTTCAGGCGATAAAGCACCTGACGACAGGCGACGGCGGAGCGCTCTGCTGCCTTGAAGAGAACGATGCCGGGCAGGCCCGGGCGAGGCGCTGGTTCGGGATTGACCGTGTTAGAAGCGAGCCTTGTATTCTGGGCGAGAGAGTGTACGATATCAGCGACATCGGCTACAAGTACCACATGAACGATCTGGCTGCCGCCGTGGGGCTGGGAAACCTAGAAGACTTCCCGCAGCGACTTGAGCGACGCCGTCAGATTGGCGTACGCTATCGCGAGCGACTGGTGGATGTACCCGGTTTGCAGTTGCTCCGACTGGACAGCGACCGAACGCACGCCTACTGGCTGTTCACAGTTCTTGTGGAACGGCGCGAGGATTTCATCCGCAAGCTGGCATCGCACGGAATCCCAACATCTGTTGTGCATCTGCGGATTGACCACAATTCTGTATTTGGCGGGTTGCGCAACGACCTGCCGGGACAAGCTGCGTTCAACGAAAGTCAAGTCTCAATGCCGATCCACGAGACCCTTGGCATTGCAGAGATCGAGTCCGTCGTCGGTGCTATTCGCGCCGGTTGGTGATAACGCATGAGAGATGCATTGGACATCCTGAAGAGTCTGAAACGATGTGGCGAGGATGTCCGCATCGCCGGTACAGTTGTGATCAAACACCCTGAATTGGTTTCCATCGGCAATCACGTGGCGATTGATGACTTCTGTGTCGTGACTACTGCTATGGAGATAGGTGACTATGTACATGTCTGTCCCTTCGTCAGCATCGTCGGCGGGCAGAGTGCGCTCTGCATCCTCCGGGACTTCACGGGGCTGGCGGCCGGATGCCGTCTGATTTGCGGCTCCGATGACTACCTGGGCAGCGGGCTGACAAACCCAACGATACCGCGAGCCTATCGGGCACGGCTCCAGATCGCCCCTGTCGTTCTGGAGAAGCATGCTTTGCTCGGGACGAACTGCGTTGTTCATCCCGGTGTGACGATCGGTGAGGGAGCAGCCATAGGAAGCTGCTCTCTCGTCACTCGGAGTCTTGAACCTTGGTTGATCTACAGGGGAATCCCTGCGAAATCCGTGAGAACGCGAGACAAAGAGAAGATGCTTGAACTTGAGGCCAGACTGAGAAAGGAGTTGAGCGCGTGTCCGGGCGGAACATACTCCTAGTTGGCGCTTCCGGAGGCATCGGCACTGGGCTGCGACCGCTGTTCGTCGACGACAGACTGATACTCCATTACCACCGCAACAAGCCTGAGGCGCCAGGCTACACTGTCTCGGCTGACATAACCCGGTCGGACGAGGTGCAGACGATGGTGTCGGGCATCCTGAACGAGTTCGGCAGGATAGACGCTGCGATCCTGGCCGCCGGTGTGTCGATCGATGGTTTCGCCCACAAGATTCCAGCGGATGCCTGGCGCTCTGTGATCGAGACGAACCTCATTGGGGTGTTTAATGTGATCCAAGCGGTTCTGCCGAGCATGCGCGCCAACTCCTTCGGCCGGATCATCCTCCTGTCTTCAGTGGCTTACCAGCGTCCGGTCGTTGGCACATCCGCGTATAGCGCCTCGAAGGCAGCCCTGGTAGGACTCACGAGAACAGTCGCGCTTGAGAACGCCGGCAAAGGGGTCACCTGCAACTGCATCGCGCTGGGCTACTTCGACGCCGGCATGCTATACAGCATACCGGCTGAAGTCCGGGAGAACATCAAGCAGACGATCCCATTGGGGCGGTTCGGTCGCATCGAGGAGATTCACCGAACGATCCAGTTCCTGATTGACACCGAGTATGTCACAGGCCAGATCATCTCGTTAAACGGTGGACTGAGCTTCACTTGAGAGGAGGGCGCTTGGAGGATCGACGAGAACTGCGAGTTGCCATCATCGGCGGAACCGGCTTTGCCGGACACAACGTCCGCAATGAACTGGAAGGAGTTGGAGTCGCCGTCGGCGTGTTCAGCAGAACAAGTGGCTGTGACCTGCTCGACCTCCCAGCGGCTTGGGCGAAGCTGGATGCCTTTCGGCCGACTCATCTGGTCAACTGCGCTGCCTTGGTTGGCAGCGTGAACTATGTCACGGATTTCGCGGCCGATGTGGTTGACGTCAATATGAGGCTGATTCTCAACATCTACAAGCTGGCGCAGCAGATGCGCGACGTGGTGGTCGTGAACCCGATCGCCAACTGCGCCTATCCCGGCGTAATGGACGTCTATGAGGAAAAAAGCTTCTGGGACGGGCCTATCCACCCATCGGTTCTCTCCTACGGCAGCACCCGGCGTATGATGTGGGCGCTCTCGAAGTGCTACGCCGACCAATACGGAGTGCGTTCGGTGAATCTGATTGTGCCCAACATGTACGGCCCCTTCGACAGCACCAATCCTAACAAGACGCATGCGTTGAATGCCCTCGTCATCAAGTTCGTCCGTGCCGTTAAGGAGAAGCTTCCCGAGATCGAGGTCTGGGGTACCGGCAAACCCATTCGGGAGTGGCTGTACGTCAAGGACTTTGCGGCGGTCGTGCGCCGAGTCGTGCAGACCCGGGATTTCGGATCAGACCTCGTGAACATCGCGCAGAATCGGGGATACACGGTGACTGAATTGGTGGAGGTCCTGAAACAACTCACGAACTACCAAGGCAGAATAGCCTACAACACGCGTTACCAGGACGGCTCGCCAAAGAAGGTCATGGACGACCATGTCTTCTGCCAGCGTTTCCCCGACTTCACCTTCACGAGTCTTGCGGATGGCCTGAGGGAAACGACCGACTACTACCGCCGGATCCTGTGAATTCTCGCGTAGCCATACCGACGTCTGGGCCAGTCAGAGTCAGTTACATCATCAGCACGCGCAACCGTGCTCAATATCTGAGCAAGACCCTGGACAACGTCCGCGAGTTCATTACTCCGGAGGACGAACTCCTCATCATGGACGGAGCCTCCACGGACAACACTGCTGAAGTCGTCAGATCATTTTCTGATGTGGTTACAGTTTTCCGTTCTGAACCCGACCTCGGCGAAGCTCATGCAACCAACAAGGCCCTGCTCATAGCTCGGGGGGACTACATCAAGTTTCTGACCGACGATGACTATTTCATCCCTGACGCGATGCGCCACGCGATTGCGGTACTGGAGAAACATCCCGAGATTGACGCGCTGATCTGCGGAGGGAGGAAGTTCCGGATCGACCCGGCCACTTCGGAAGCGAAGCCGGGTGCAGTCGTGTGCGCGATTGCGCCCAGAGACGATGGATTTGGCACGGATCGTCTTCTTGACGTGTTCGACTGCGGGCTCGGGCTTTTTCTGACGCGGCGAATGATCGCCTACATAGGTCTACTCGATGCGTCTTTCCGATGTGTCGACATTGAGTACGCGCGCCGGCTTGTCCGGATGAAGGTGAATTTCCAGGTCCTGAACATAGATCTCTACCGCTATTACGTTCACGAGCACTCCGGCTGCCGGTACACAGGTGACATCACTAGAGATTGGATCAGAGTCAATCTGCAGACGGGGGACTGGGAAGTCGCTTTTCGGTTCGGTGTTGGTACACTCGCCGATGCCTTCGGTCTCGCCCAACTCCCTCACGGTCGATCATTGACACGATTGATCTGGAACGCGGAACGCATAAGACGAAGCCGGTTCGGAGTCGTTCTGCGCGCGCTCGACCTTCTCTTGAACACAGCACTGTTGCTCTTGCTCAGCGTACGCAAGCGCATCATACGAGGTAGGACAACCCGAACTGGAGCCACTGAGCGTCTGCAGCACCCGAATCCGCACTGGGATGGGAAGCTGTACCCCGTGACGTCACCGCCAGTTCAGGTTACACAACGCGAGGCGTTCGACCATCCCTCCGCCTCCAGAGGTGCTCGTGGCTCACATGATCGCTGACCTATCTATGGCGCGGGGCTAGCATGCGCAAGCCCGTCGTGTTGTTCTCGACGCCTGTGCTTCACCACCCGCCGACTGGCGGGCCAGCCTTGCGGGTCGAGAACTCAATCAAAGCTCTATCGAAGGTTTCCGAATTGCATCTCTACAGCAGGGCGTCCCTGAATTCCGTGGGTGGGCTGACCGCACAGGCGTTCTACGAACGCTGCTGCAGATCTTTCCACTTTGCTCCTAGTCCTATTGCCCCCAGTCGACCCGTCCGCTTCGCCAAGAGGACAGTGAACTTCTTAGCGAGAAGGACCGTCAGACGCAGCTTCTTTGACCTCCACCGGCCTCCGGAACGGGACTTCGAGCAGTTGCTGCGCCTTGCCGATATGGTCAAGGCTGATGTGATCTGGCTGGGCTATGGGGGCATCTCCTATCCGCTTCTGAAGTACATCAAGAACTACTCCGATTACAGGGTCGTGGTCGATACGGACAGCGTGTGGTCCCGGTTTGTCCTAAGGGGTCTATCCTTCGCCAAGACCACTGAAGAGCGGCAACAGATAGAACGACAGGGCAAGGAGAAGGAAGAAGAGGAACGCTGGGGCACGCAAATGGCCGATGTGACGACCGCGGTTTCCGGGGTCGATGCTGACTACTTTCGCGGTCTGGCGAGAGAACCGCGCCAGGTTCACATGTTCCCCAATGTCATTGACGCAGATGCATACCGGTCTGTTCCACCGCCGGCTGAAGGTATACGGAGTCCAAGCATCTACCTGGCCGGGTCCTTCTTCGACGCGACCTGCCCAATGGTCGATGCCGCTCGATGGGTCATTCGAGAAGTCCTGCCACTCGTGCGCAAGCGAATCCCGAGTGTTCACTTCTACATTGTAGGCAAGGGCTCCGACCGATTCCTGACGGACCTTCGAGATCCAGGGGTCACGGTCACCGGTCAGATTGCATCAGTGCTGCCCTACTTGTGCCATGTCGAGGCAGCTCTTGTTCCTTTGAGATGGGAATCCGGCACGCGGTTCAAGATCCTGGAGGCAGGTGCCTGTGGCACACCGGTGGTTTCAACGACGCTTGGAGCGGAGGGCCTGCCGGTTGTCCACGAAAGGGACGTCCTGATTGCGGACACGCCGAAGTCATTTGCTGATTCGGTGATTCGCATCCTTGAGGACCGGGTTCTCGCGGCAAGGCTCGCCGTCAGCCTGCGGGAATTGGTGCTGCGGGATTTCAGCATTGACTCGCTGGCGGCGCAAGGAAGGCAGATTCTGGAGTACTTGTCCGGCAACGGCAAAGTCGGCTCGACGACAGACAGACTTGCCAAAGGAGCACCCGATGGATGACATCGAACACATTTTCTGGAATGGTCAACCCCTCTGCTATATCATTCGGGCAGCCGTGAACCCTGAGAAGACGACCTTTCTGACCCCGCCCGAATTCAAGCAGCAGGTCGGATTCGTTGTCTACCCTGCGGACGGGGTGATCGTTCCTCACCTGCATTTGGCCTTGGAACGTCACCTCGTGGGTACGTCTGAGGTACTCATCATCAAGCGGGGACGCTGTCTGCTCGATGTCTACAACGACAACAAGGAACTTGTCGCGACCCGCGAACTGCAGACGGGGGACCTCATGCTGATGGTCGGAGGTGGGCACGGATTTCGGATGCTGGAGGACACGGTACTACTCGAAATCAAGCAGGGACCCTACCCGGGAGTTGACGAGAAGGAGAGATTCTGATAGCATCGGCGCAAGTCCCATGACGAATCTGATTCCCGTCAATGAGCCGCTGGTCGGAAAGTCGGAGACTGACTACGTCGCCGAGTGCTTGCGCACGGGTTGGATATCCTCCGAAGGTCGCTTCATCCGTGAGTTCGAAGAACGCTGGGCAGCATACTGCGGAATGAAGCACGGCGTGGCAATGAGCAATGGCACCGTCGCTTTGCAGGCAGCGGTCGCCTGCCTCGGACTTTCTCCCGGCGACGAAGTGATAATGCCTACGTTCACGATTGTGTCCTGTGCGCTGGCAGCGGTGTACAACCACTGCACACCGGTGCTAGTGGACTCCGACCCTGATACATGGTGCATGGACCCATCGCGAGTCGAAGAACTCATGACCAAGAACTGCCGCGCCATCATGCCCGTGCACATTTACGGCCATCCGGTTGACATGGACCCGGTGCTCGAAGTCGCCAAACGGCATGGGCTAGTGGTCATCGAGGACGCGGCCGAAGCGCACGGAGCCACCTACAAAGGCAGACGATGCGGCAGCCTGGGAGACCTGAGTTGTTTCAGCTTCTATGCTAACAAGATCATCACCACTGGAGAAGGTGGGATGGCGTTGACAAACGACGACCACTACGCCGAGCGACTTCGCTCACTCCGGAATCTCGGCTTCCGAAGCGACCGCCGTTTCTACCACACCGAGCTCGGGCACAACTTCCGACTGACTAATCTCCAGGCCGCCATCGGAGTAGCTCAACTGGAGCGCATTGAGCAGTCCATTGCTCACAAGCGATGGATGGGGCAGGCCTACACGGAGCGTCTGAAGGGCTTACCGGAGCTGCAGCTTCCCGTTGAACGGGAATGGGCGACCAACGTCTATTGGATGTATGGCGTAGTTCTGCGCGAGTCGGCTGGGATGGACGCCGCCGAGTTCGCCAAGCGGCTGGCAGCAAGAGGAGTCATGACCCGACCGTTCTTCCTGGGTATGCACGAGCAGCCAGTGTTCAGCCAAATGGGGCTGTTCCAGGGAGAACATCACCCAGTGGCCGAACGGCTGGCGAGGCAAGGTTTGTACCTACCCTCGGGCATGACACTGACAGAGCAGCAGGTTGACCGCGTGTGCGAAGCTGTCAGGGATGCGCTCGGAGGCGCGAAATGAGCGTGTTCCAAGACTACGCCAGGTACTATGATTCATTGTACGAGGAGAAGGACTACAAGGCCGAATGCGATTTCCTGGAGCAGGTCTACGCCAAGTACGCATCAGGAAAGGTGGCCACTGTCCTGGATTTGGGCTGCGGGACCGGTGGCCACGCACAGTTGCTGGCCAAGCGTGGCTACCGAGTCACGGGCGTTGACCGTTCTACCCAGATGCTTGCGCAGGCTCGTAGCAAGACGGCAGGCGTAAGCCCGGCGCCTGAGTTCACCTCCGGAGACATCCGATCCGTCGATTTGGGCAGGACATTCGACGCGGTCATCGCCATGTTCGCGGTGATTGGCTACATGACGACTAATGAAGACCTACTGGCCGCCCTCAAGACAGCACGACGGCATCTGAAACCGGGAGGAGTGTTCGTGTTCGACGCATGGTCCGGCTTGGCCGTGCTCACCGAGCGCCCCTCCGACCGCTACAAGATAGTAGAACGCGGCGATGACCGAATCATCCGGTTTGTCCATCCGGAGCTCGATGCGCTTCAGCACACGGTGGATGTCCACTACAAGGTCCTGCACCTTTGCGGGAACCAAGTCGCGGAAGAGGTTGACGAAGTGCACACCATGCGCTACCTGTTCCCTCAGGAGCTCGCTCATCATCTGACCCAGGCAGGATTCCACGTCAGGAAGCTCTGCCCGTTCCTGCGCCTGACGGATGACCTTGGAGAACGAGACTGGAACCTCGCGGTTGTGGCTGCAGCGGTCTGAGCAGATGAGCAGCAACTCCTTCGCGGTGGCCTTTCGATGAAGAAGCCTAGACGGGTCGCCATTTTCTTTTGGGAAGGCTATCTTGGTGTAGCGCCAAGTCTGATCAATGCCATACTCGCATTTGCGGAAGCGGGTTACCTTGTGGATGTGATAACAAGGAATTCTCGACTAAGTTATCCGGATGCACCCGTATTCCCACAGAGTGTCAGGATTTTACGTTCAGGAGAATCCCGGCGCGAGCCTGCATCGTCCCCTTCCCATTCTTTGGTAAGGAGAATTGGGCGGAGGATCCGACGCGAGGCAGCTTACCTCGTGGAGTGCGCAGAATTCTGCAGATTCGCCCTGCGGTCCGTTCGCCGCGGAGCATACACGGCTTTTGTGGGTGTGGACATGGACGGCTTGGCCGCTGCAACGGTAGTCGGACTTGTGCGACGTACCCCGGTCGTCTATTGGTCACTGGAGATACACCTTGCGAGCGAATTCCGAATGATTGCCCAACGGATCGTCAAGCGTGTTGAGCGAATCGGTCACCGCCGGGCAATGCTCACCGTGATTCAGGATGCCGGTCGAGCCCGTGCGCTGCTTTCCGAGAACGGCGCCACCTCACAGCGGGTCGTGATCGTGCCCAATGCGCCTGCGGGACCTGCGCCGAGGATAACCGGTAGTTTCTTCAGAGACAAGTTCAACCTGCCGGTCCAGCAACGGATTATTCTGCATGCCGGCATGATTCGCCCCAATTGTCGGACGTTGGAATTGGCCCAGACAGCATCTACGTGGCCGCGCGACTGGACGTTGGTGTTGCACAGCCATGAAAAGCGCAATTCGTCACATCCTTATGTAGCGGAAGTAAGTAGGGCTGGACAAGGGCGCGTGTGTCTTTCGCTGGAGCCCGTGCCCTACGATGCACTCGATCAGGCCATGTCGTCGGCGCACGTCGGTATCGCGCTGTACCAGAAGGCCCTTGGTCCGAACTACGCGCTGATGGCTGGAGCGTCGGGCAAGCTGGCGCACTATCTGAGGTGCGGACTCCCCGTGGTCTGCGTGGACTTTCCCGATGTTGACCAGCTCATCAGGGCATACCAATGCGGCATTGTAGTCGAAAACCTTGGCGGGACGAGGGAGGCAATCGAGACCATCATTCTAGATCGTGAAACCTACAGCCGGAATGCGGTGCGATGCTATGAAGAAGTGTTTGAGTTCGGGAGATACTTCAAGCACCTGCTGCGGGCAATCGAAGCAAGTGCAGTGTAACGAAAGGGCCTGTCCGTGCCCGGCACGCCCGCAAGTGTGCTTACTCCTCACTGGCGTTGCGGTCCGTCCGAGAATGTACGACCCGTCAATACCCCAATTCGTCTTCAGACATGTCGGGGGCGAGTGCGTATGGAATGCTTACTTGATATCAGAGTCTCGGATTTCTAGCGAGTAATCGAGTGTCATAGGTATGCACTACCTGATTGCCTTCCTAGACGCCGATGACGAATGGCTGCCTGAGCATCTGACTACTATCCACAAGCTTGTGGGACGGTTTCCTGAGTGCGGTGCTTACGCTACGGCGCACGATATCGTCTATAGCGATGGGCGAAGAGCGGCTAAGAGATTTGCAGGCATTCCAACTCCCCCTTGGGAAGGGCTTATCCCCAACTACTTCCGTTCCGCGTCGAAATGTCCGGTTCACTCGTCGACGACGGCCGTACCCAAACACGTCTTCGACTCCGTTGGGCAGTTCCCGGTCGGTGTTCACCGCGGCGAGGACCTTGTCATGTGGTGTCGGATTGCGCTGAAGTATCCAATAGCGTTCAGTACGCAGGTGGGTGCGATCTACCACGGTGAGGCCGAGAACCGTGCGAATCAAAGTCAAAGCGTACTGGAAGAGCCCGTAGAAACTCACTCGATCGAAGCCGTCCTTGCGACCGGAGAATTCCCGGCCGGCATCACGCGCACCGACCTCGTTGAATACATGAACGTGAGGTTCATTGAAAGAGCCCTGCGCAATGTCCAGAATGGCCACCGCAGGGAGGCGCGCGCATTGCTCCACAAGGTGCAAGTAACCCGGACTCACCGGGGGCTGGTCCGGCGCTGGATGTTCCTGTCGTATCTGCCCGCCCCTTTGGTAAGGCTCGCACTTGCGGTCAGGTCGAGGTTGAGGTAGAGGCTGAGACAGGAATGATGAACCCCGTAGAAGCGCCGAGCCGGGAGATCAGGGACCAGGCGGTGATGGCGAGGGAGCCGCTGGCCTCAGGGGCTCCTTTACCGTGACAGGCAATTTCGGTTTTGGTGGAACAAGATCCTGGCGTTGAGCGTGCCTCATACTATTATAGGAGAGATTAAGAAAGTCATCCCACCTAGAATCAGGGTTCGTGCTCGCTATTGGTTGAGCGGAAGAGGCGATGCTTCTTTCAGGCACCTCCGGGGCAAGAAGAAGGCGATTATTGCCTTGGCCGCAGACTACGCAAATCTTGGCGACGTGGCTATTACCATAGCACAGGCGCGATTTCTCTCCGACCATTTGCCAGAACACGAAATAGTCTATTTCCCCTGCGCTGCCACATACGTGCAGTTGAAATCCTTGAAGCACGTTTGTCGTCCGGATGACCTCATAACAATCGTTGGTGGCGGCAATATGGGAGACTTGTACGCATCGCTTGAAGATGCGCGACGTTTCATAGTTGAGAATTTTCCTGACAACCGGGTTATTTCGTTTCCACAGACCGTTGGTTTCTCCGATACGCGCGAAGGACGTCGCGAGCTGAGACGAAGTTGTAGGGCCTACAGCCGTCATCGTGACCTTCACTTGTTTGCCCGAGAACCAGTGTCGCTGGAGAGAATGAGAGAGTACTTTCCGAACACGCCGGTCCATCTAGTTCCAGATATTGTCTTGTACCTGGACGAATCGAGACCAAGGGTGCAGCGTCAAGGCATACTTCTGTGCATCAGGGACGATTCGGAATCCGCTTCCCCATCTCGCTTGCGTGACGACCTGGTAAACGGCCTCGCTACGCGAGGGGCAGATGTACGCGTGACCGATACGCACACCAGAGACAACGACCGTTTGCCCATTGAGGACCGTCAGAGACAACTGCAGGAGCTATTTGATGCCTTCCGCAAAACTCAAATCGTTGTCACCGACCGTTTGCATGGGATGATTTTCTCGGCAATCACGGGGACGCCATGTGTCGCATTCCGGAATAGGAACCACAAAATCAAATCCACCTACGACTCGTGGTTGCGTGCGCATGAGTACATCAGATTTCAGGACGATTTCGATATTGGCCACACTCTGCAGTTAGTTGAGGCCCTTGGACAACTAGGCACCACCGAAATTCAGCCACCGAACTTGACTGAGTATTATGGCCCGCTCAGGAAGGCAGTTGTGGGTCAAGCGTGATGAGCGCAAGCACTGCGCCGTTCATCTCGATCGTAGTCCCGGTCTACAATGCTGAAACTTACCTTCGTGAGTGTATCAACAGTATCGCGAATCAGTCTTTGCGAGAGATTGAGATCATCTGTGTCAACGATTGCTCAACCGACGGATCCCTGTCAATCCTTCGAGAATTCGAGGCTGTGGACAATAGACTCAAGGTAGTTGATGGGGAGGTGAATAGGGGATTGTCGGTTGCTCGAAACGTCGGAATGAGCTTCGCAACCGGGAAGTACTTGCTCTTTGTAGATTCAGATGACTACGTTGACCGGGAGCTCTGTCGCAAGGCGTTCAACTGCGCAGAAGCGAATCATGCCGACCTAGTGCTATACGATTATGCTCCTTTTTGGGGCAAGGATGCGAGCCATCTGAGTCGCGCGCGTGATTCTCAATTATCTCAGGCGGATTCGACGAATAGAAGATGCTTACTCAACCTCCCTGCTTATGCGTGGGCCAAATTGATCCTGTCCGACCTCGCCAGGTCCATGAAGCTCCGGTTTCCAGAAGGATTCCTTTACGAAGACTTGCCCGTCCATTGGGCATTGGTCCTAACGTCTTCGAGGATAGCTCTGTTGCCGGAACGGCTCTATTTCTACAGGCAACGGTCCGGCTCGATAGGCGGCAAACGAGATTGGCGACTGGCTGACCGTATCCTTGTCTATGACCAGATAAAGGAATACCTAATAGGCAGGTCACTTTATCGAGACTACTGCGACGTGTTCCTGGGGCAGAAATTAGGCACGCTCTACGGCGTCTATGACAGCATTGACAAATCCCTCAAACGTGACGTTATGGCAATGATACAGCAACGAATGACTGATGAGCATTGGCGCTTTGTCGCGGACGGACGACTACCAAGGCCTGTGCGTGATTTTTTCTTGTCCCTTCAGGGAAAGACGACCGCCAGGTTTCGTCGTTCCATCTGGCTATTGGCACGGCGGTGCTATCGGTTTCTTCTCTCCGTAGCAGGACGTCGTCGTAGTTGATGTCCGTATGACAACAACCATGCGTCCCATCAAGGTGCTACATCAACTGGGCAAGCTCGACCCGGGCGGCATCGAAACCTGGTTGTTGAATCTTGTCAGATTGAGGTCCGAGGAAGTTCAGTTTGACTTTGTGGTGGGCGAACCAGAGGGGCGGTATGAAGAAGAGATGCGGGGTTACGGATGCCGCATCCACACGCTTGATTATCGGAGCCGCTTCAGAAAGAGACTTGAGGTTGTCGGACTGGCAGGAAGGTCTCGTAGTCTGGACAGCATCCTGGCCGAGAACGACTATGATGCTTTCCATGTTCACGGTGAAGAATTCATGGGGGATGCACTGAAGGTGGCGGCTGAGGCTGGCGTACCGGTGCGGGTCGCCCATTGTCACAGTACCGTTTTAGCTCGCGGGAAGCGAAATCTCGAAATGGCGGTCCGGGCCGCGCGGTTCAAGACTCTTGACCGCGGGCGTATTCTCAGGTACGCTACCGACATCTGCGCAGTCAGCAATGAAGCGGGCCGCTTCCTGATGGGAAGTCACTGGGAGGCGGATCCAAGATGCAGGGTTCTGTACTGCGGCGTCCCGCTTGACCATTTCAGGGAAGTTGCCGGCACACCGGACCCCGTCGCCTATCGGGAATCTCACGGTATCCCTCGATATGGCATCATCGTAGGACACGTTGGCGGTATGGGACCCTCTCCGGTGAAGAACCACTTCTTCCTTCTGGAAGTATTCGATGTCCTTTCACGACGCGATGATCGCTACTACCTCTATCTAGCCGGAGATGGTCCGCTGCGCCCCGCCATCGAGCGAGGTGTCAGACGACGTGGTCTGCAAGAGAGAGTCTTCATGCCTGGATTGAGCAAGGACGTGCCGGCGCTCATGATGCACGGTTTTGACGCCCATCTTCTTCCATCGCTACACGAGGGACTGCCAATCGTGGGCCTGGAAGCGGTCGCGGCCGGGCTGTATACGGTCTGCTCTGACACGATCACCAATGACTTCACGGACCGTTTTCGGGATAGAGTAGCTGCCGTGTCGCTGAAGGCGAGTCCATCTCACTGGGCAGACCAGGTAGAGATTGCAGTCAAGAAGAGAGTCCCTCCGGCAGAAGGCATCGCCATCATCGAGAACAGCCCGTTTTCCATCCGGGCATCACTGAGCGCGTTGATAGGCTTGTATAGCGGTAGACTCGCGGAATTGTCCCAACCACGATGCTGATCTATTTCGCCGTGCTGCTCGTCGCCACCTTAGCAGTTCATTTGGCCGGGAGAACGCGGAACAAGCTCGAGTCCTTTCTCATGTACGCCATTGCGTTTGTGTCCCTCGTCCTGATTGGCGGACTGCGCAGCCGTTTTGTCGGGACCGATTCCGGATACAACGTCCTGCACTTTGAGCGCACTGAGGAACTGGCTGACGTGTGGAGGGGAGGCGTTGAACCCGGGGTTATTCTCCTGTCGTGGTTGGGCAAGCTCATATATGATGACTATGTTGTACTGTTCACTTTGGTTGCAGTGGTCGTAACGCTGTGCTTCCTTCAGGGCATCCGCAAGCTCTCGATCAATCCAACGGTGAGTATTTTTGTGCTGTTGACTTCCGGAATCTTTTACTTCTCCTTTAATGGGCTACGCCAGGGCATTGCGGTCGCCATCCTCTTCCTCGCCCTCGCCGCTTTCTATCAACGCAAGTTCTGGATTTTTCTGGCCTGTATCGCTGCCGCCTGCTTCTTCCATTACTCCGCAATTGTGTTCTTTCCTATGTACTTCCTGGTGCCCAGGAAGAACAACCTCCGGTACAACGTCGTGTTGCTCACTCTGGTAGTCCTCGCCGTCGCGGCGTTCTCTGCAGGAATTCAAGCGGTGGGGCAGTTGCAGCCGAGGTATGTCGGATATGGGGAAGCATTGGCGGGAGGTCGGAAAGGTCTTGTCTACTCGGCGTTCCTTTGTTCCCTGGGAGTCTTCTTTCTGTATTTCAGGAGGCACGTCCGACAACACCGGCCTTTATACGATTCTCTGCTCAATGTATTCCTGCTGGGACTTGTGGTAGTCGTGGTGGCTGCTATCAAAGGGACCAGTCCTTCCGGTGTTCTGCGCTTAAACGTCTATTTCAACGTGAGTCAAATCCTCCTTTGGCCGATAGTGTCTGTCAATCTGCAAGGCAACCGTCACCGCGCGCTGTTCCGCACTGCTTTTGTCGGCCTCTATCTGGTGTACTACGGCATGACGCTGCAGGCGTTCTCGAACCTGGTGCCATACACCTTCAACCCATTGGTTCAGAACTGGTTCTCCACGTTGTTCTGATGGGAACTATGCGACAGGCGGAGGCTAAGGTTGAGGCTAGAAGCCCGGCCGGAAACCCCAGTTGCGGCCGCGTCACGGCAGCCTTGAGATCGCGTAACCCCTTGATTCTCAATGGTGGCACGATTGTTGCGTCTGCCGCTGCGTGGCTTTTCGGCCGCGCTCCTAGGAGTCCAGGAGTCCAGTGGCGGAGCGGACGGCGGGCGACCTAGTATTACTGTGTTATGTGGAGTCAATGGGTGGTCGGGGAAATCGTGTCTTGCAGCAGGGGCAGCGTCCTACTAACCGCACCAGCCACGGTTGCATCGCGTGCAATACCTTCTCCCTCATAGCACCAATACATGAC
>JAPLUO010000115.1 GCA_026397595.1 Caldifarciminota bacterium | reverse complement strand
CAAGATCGTCATTCTTGCGGCCATTGATAATCAAGGACTTACGTGGTGCCATTTCACGGTCTGCAAGCTACCGGAGGGGTTTCCGGCCGGGCTTCTAGGCCTTCCCCGCCCTCGACCTGGTCGGCCTTGCGCGCCTGCAGCTCGCCTTCAAGGTACTTCCGTTCGTCGGTCAGCTCGCGCACCCGGTTGAAATCCATCGCCTGCCGTGCCGCCTCGTGCTCGGTCTCAATCTGCCGCAGCCGTTGCTCGATCGCTGATACCGGGTCAGCCGACTGGCGATTGCCGGTTG
This sequence comes from Caldifarciminota bacterium, assembly GCA_026397595.1. Taxonomy (GTDB): domain Bacteria; phylum Hydrothermota; class Tepidihabitantia; order Tepidihabitantales; family Tepidihabitantaceae; genus UBA2258. The sequence goes on along the minus strand of JAPLUO010000115.1, from coordinate 38,763 downwards.
GCGAGTGACGATTCGGGGCTCCCGACTTCTGACTTCTAGCTTCTGGCTTCTGACTTCTGACTTCGTGCTTTGTCCTTGGCCCTCTGTCCTTCGCCCTTTGTCCATCTTGCTTCGTCCTTTGGACTTCGGACTTCGGACTTGCGGCCCCGTGCTTGACCACGCGACCGGCCGCGTAGCTGTAGTTCCCCGGGAACAGTGCCGCGTGCCCACCCTCGACCCGCACCGTCTTGTCCGCCAGTTCGTCGAGCATGAACCGGTCGTGCGCGGCGAATATCACGGTCCGCTGGTACCGGCGAATGGCCTCGAACAGGATCTCCCGCGACTGGATGTCCAGGTGGTTCGTCGGCTCGTCGAGAATCAGCAGGTTCGACGGGGTCAAGAGCGCCCGGATAATCGCCAGCCGGCTCCGTTCACCGCCGGACAGCACCGATACCTTCTTGTCAATGGTATCCCCGGGAAACAGGAACGTCCCGAGTATACCCTTCATCTCATTCTCGGTGAAGCAGGCCCCGGCCTCGGACGCAGCCTGCAGCACGGTCAAATCAGGGTCGATCGTCTCCTCCGCGCCCTGCTCGTAGTACGCCACCTGCGTCTTCTGGCTGGTCCATGCCTCGCCCGAGTCGGGCTCCAGCTTGCCGGCGATGATGCGCAGCAAGGTGGTCTTGCCCTGCCCATTCGCGCCGAAGAGCCCAATCTTCTCGCCTCCGCCTACCACGAGATTCACGTCCTGCAGCACCTGCTTCGGCCCGAAGCTCTTGGACACTGAGCGCAGGTCAACCGCCTTGCCGTACACCACGTCCGACTCCGGGAACCGGATGCGGATTGCCGGCGCGGTCTCCGGCGCCTCCACCCGCTCCAGCTTGTCGAGCATCTTCTGCCGGCTCATCGCCCGCGGCGCGGTGTCCTTGCGGCCCTTGTACTGGGCGATGAACTGCTCGGTGCGCTTGATGAACTGCTGCTGCTCCTCGAACTTCGTGAACTGCCGCTCATCCCGCTGGACCCTGTCGCTTAAGTACTTCGAGTAATTCCCGGGGAAGATGAACACCTTGTGCGACTCGATTGCCCAGACCTTCTGCACCAGCGCGTCGAGGAGGTACCGGTCGTGCGCAATCAAGACCACCGCGCCCTTGAACGCGGTCAGGTATTCCTGCAGCCATTCAATGGAACGGATGTCCAGGTAGTTGGTCGGCTCGTCGAGCAGCAGCACGTCCGGCTCCTCGAGCAGCATCCGCGCCAGGGCCAGCCGTACCTGGAACCCGCCGCTCTGGGTCCGGCACTGCTTGTGGAAGTCCTCCTCAGCGAACCCGAGGCTCATCAGCATCTTCTCGGCCCGGGACTCACGGTCGTAGGCCTCGTGACCGAAGTGATGCTGCAGGATGGAATAACGGTCCAGTACCTCCTGCAGTTCGGCCGCGGGCATGTCCGCGTCCTTCATCCGGTGCTCAAGCTCGATCATCTCCGCCTGCACGTCATCCAGATGCTTGAAAGCGGTCAGCGCCTCCTCCAGCACGGTCCGCTCCCCTACTACCGCGCCGGTCTGGGGCAGATACCCGACGCACGTGCCTCGCCTCTTGTCCACCGACCCGCGCGTCGGCTCAAGCTCACCCGACATCAGCTTCAGGATTGTAGACTTGCCCGAGCCGTTGGCACCGGCCAGCCCGATGCGGTCCTCAGGCCCGACGAACAGATTCACGTCGCGATAGAGCTCCTGCGTGCCGAACTCCATCGTGACATTGGAAAGGGAAATCACCAGCCAAGACTACCCGGAAACGGACGCCGTTCAAGAACGGCGGGCTCAGGTCTCAGTTACCAGTTACCGGATACCAGTTTCGAGTCACTACTTATCGGACGGCGGTCTTTGGACTGCGGGAGCGGAGCTCCCGCTCTTCCTTCTCCCGGGCCACGAAGGGCGGCAGCCTTGCTGCCGCACTCCAAGGCAGCTACCGCTGCACGACGACCTTTCGAACCACTTGCGGCTTGTGACTTTCGGCTTGCGGCTCTTCGCGCACGAAGTAGACTCCCGTGCGCGGGTTCACCACCCTCCGCCCCATCGCGTCGAACACCACCGCGCCGGCCGGCAGTCCGCGCACGACCGTGGCCGCGGGCTTGGAACCCGCGGCTTGCGGCTCAGGATTCTCCTCCACTGCACCAGGCATGCTGTCACGCAGCACTGAGACAGTTGGGTTGTAGCTGTTCGCCACATAGACCCGGTTTTGCACCGGGTTCCAAACCACGTCGTTGGGCGAGGCGCCGACCGCGATTGTGGCAACGACACTGTCGGTTGCACAGTCAATGACGGTCACAACGCCCCAATCGCGGCTCGCGCAGTATATCTTGTTGTTCGTCGCATTGTAGCACAGAGCTCGCGGGCCCCGCGCGACCGTGACGGTTGCCACGACAGTGTCGACCGAGCAGTCTATCACGGTAACGGTCGAGTCGATCTCGACGCCGCCCATGTTCGCCGTGTACACCTTATTTTCAGTCGAGGCAAAGCATATGGCGGCCGGCTCGCCGTCTATCGGTATCGTTGCGAGGACAACGTCTGAGGATCCGTCAATCACCGACACGGTTCGGTCGGCACTGGCGCAGTAGACCTTATCAAGGACCGAGTCATAGCATAGCGCACGCGGACTCTCCCCGACCACTACCGTGGCAACGACGACGCCGTCGCCAAGCATGACGGTTACTGTCGTATCCGAGGCATTGGCACAGTACACCTTGTCGTGGTCCGCATTGTAGCACAAGGCAAAGGGTCCGCTGCCGACCGGCGTTGTTGTAACCACGGTATCGGTCGCCCCGTCAATCACGGTCACGTCGTCGCTCAGGCTGTTCGCGCAGAAGACCTTGTTACGTGCGGGATTGCAGCACAGGGCGGTAGGGCCGTCCCCGCAAGGGACGCTGGCGACGCGCGAGTTTGTCGCCGCGTCTATCACATCGACGGTGCTGTCCTCGTACGCGGTGGCATAGACCTTGTTAGCGGCAGGATTGTAGCAGATGGCGCCGCCACCGGCCCCGTGGACGGTCGCGACGACCAGGTTGGTCGCACCATCAATCACAACTACGCTCGGATAGTCGGTCGTCACATAAACGCAGTTGTTAGGCGGGCTGTAGCAGAAAGCCCACGGCCACGAAGAGTCCGGCAACGGGACTGTGGTCTCAAGCCACTGAGCCTTGACGGCTGACAGCAGACAGGCTATGGCTAACAGTACAGATGCAGACTTCACAGTGCCCCCCTACCGCTGCAAGATGACCTTGCGCACGTTCACCGCCGACCGCTCGCCGCTCGCCGCTACGAAGTACACACCGGACGGCAGGCGGCTGACGTCGTTCGGGCCGGGCTTGAGGTCCAACACCTTGTGGCCAACTGCATCAAGCAGAACGGCGGACGCTTCACGCCCCGTGACCGAGGCAGCAATCAGCATCGAGCCCCTGATCAGGGTCGCCTGCGGAGTGACCGGCGCCCGCGGCGGCTGCTGCTCCGCCACTCCAGATGGCGGTATCCTGAAGTTGATGCCGCCGACTGCCTGGCTGTAGCCGACGCGGACCGATTCCGGGTAGGTCACTTCAACCTCGCCCAACTCCCGGACACGCGCATACATCGAAACCAGATAGGCTCCGGCCCCAAGCCCACGCAACGTGTACTCCCCGACGGACTCCCGGTAGCCGATGTTCATCGTCCCGTACCGACCGCTGGCCCGAACCGTCATGCAATCAAGAGTCAAGGCTGAATCCATATCTACCCGTCCGCCTATCGAACTCCAGTCGTCATTCAACGCGCAGCGGGTCGGGGTCGAATCCACGTACCAGTTGGCGACATCCGCCATGTTGTCGGGGCTCGTGTAGCACGCCACGCTCGCGCCGAGCGGCGGTGCGGGCGCCGACCCCAGGCCGGTCGGGAAGACCGGATAGCGGACCGACTCCTCCCCGATGAAATCACCCCTCAGCATCAGCGAGTCGGCCAGAGGATTCAGGCGGAACATCCCGTGAGCCAGCTCTCCCTGGGCCACGACCTCGGAGTCCAATACCACGAACTCGCCGGGACCAAGATCGAAGTCCAGGGTGCATACAGAACTACCAGTCACAAGCAGAGCGTCGTGAAGGTAACCTTCCCCCCCTGGTGGTTGCACGCCGAACTCAACCCATGGGCGCCCGGCGCTGTCAAAGCCGACCTCGCTCATGTAGGTCTGCAGCCACGGGTTGGCGGACGCCGCGCCGGCAACTACGAGCAGTGCCACAATGATTCTTACCATATTACCTCCTTACCTTTGCAGGATGACCTTGCGGACGGTGACGGCCGACGGCTCATGGCCTACGGCTGACGACTCCGACACGATGAAGTAGATGCCGGATTTGGGATTGGTGACTCTGCGTCCGGACGCATCGAAAGCGACCGCGCCGGGCGGCAGGCTGCGGATGACCGTCTGCGGAAGGTTCCTCGTTACTCGTACATCGTTCATCGTCTCCTGGACTCCCACGCCGTAGAGCTGATATATCTGTAACCCGGCAGACCCATCCGCGACATAGGCGTAGTCCCCGCTCACGGTAACGCCATGGGCTGTGCCCAGTGTGTCGTAGTAGCCGACTTCGCCCGGACATGCCGGGTTGGAAACCGAGATAACACGCAACCCGGCCGCCCCGTCCGCGACGTAAGCATTGCTCCCGCTCACGGCAGCGCCGTAGGAATAGGCCGGCGCTCCACAGTAGCCGACTTCGACCGGATGTACCGGATCGGAAACCGAGATAACACGCAACCCGGCTGACCCATCCGCGACGTAGGCGTAGCTCCCGCTCACTGCGACGCCCTCGGCTTGGCCAGGCGTGTCGCAGTGACCGACCTCGACCGGATTTGCCGGGCTGGAAATCGAGATGACTCGCAACCCGGAATCCCCGTTTGCGACGCAGGCATAGCTCCCGCTCACGGCGACGCCGCGGACTTCGCCAAGCGTGTCGTTGTCGCCGATCACGGCGGCCCCAGGAATTGAAATGACGCGCAGACCGTAGAAATCATAGGCGACATAGGCGTAGCTCCCGCTCACGGCAACGCCCAGGGCACTCCCCAACGAGTCGTGGAAACCGACCTCGACCGGATTTGCCGGGTCGGCAATCGAGATAACACGCAACCCGGCGCTTGCAGCCGCGACACAGGCGTAATTCCCGCTTACGGCCACGCCATAGGCAGTGCCCGGCGTGTTGTAGTAACCGACCTCTACCGGCTGCTCCGGGTCGTCAATCGAAATGACCCGCAACCCGTATGCCGCGGCCGCAACGTACGCATAGCTCCCGCTCACATCCACACCGTAAGCAGCCCCGCGCGTGTCACAGCTACCGATGAGACGGACGTTGAGGGAATCGGCCGGCGCGACGCCGACCAGGAGCACGACCAGACTGATTGCGAACACGGTTGCTTTCATCGTTTCTTCCTACCTCGTGATTACCACCTTGTACGTCGCTTGGAGCTTGGAGCTTAAGGCTTCTGGCCCTTCCCGCACAAAGTAGATGCCTGACCTCGGGCTAACCACCCTTCGCCCCATCGCGTCGAATGCGATCGCACCGGGCGGCAGTCCGCGCAGGACCGTGGCTGCCGGCCCTGAGCCGGGAACTGCCGGCTGTGGCCCTTCTGCCATCCCCGGCATAACGAAGCCAAAGTCAATGCCCCGCAAGGTTTGGTTGTAGCCAAGGTCCAGCGACTCAGGGTAGACCAAGGCTTCGCCGTTCGAGGCGGACGCGACAACTTGGTACCTGCCCGCGCTCAGGCCCTTAGCTAGGTAGGAGTACCCTGAACCCCCGACGGTCGAGTCCGAACTACCCATCGGCCCGGTCACGGATACGTCAACGTACCAGATGCCGCCAGGTGGCCAGGTCACGGTGCCTACGACCGTGCTGTAGTCGTCGTTGTCCTGCCTGCGGGTCGGAGTCGAGTCAACGTACCAGTTGATGGTCTGAAACCTGCCCTCGTCGGCGTTCGTGAGCGAGGCCGAGCCATGGTCCGGCGGCATCGGCGCGCGCCCCCAGTCGGCCGGCAGCAACGGAAACTCGACTTCGTCGCTATATCCCATGTGGTTCCAATCCGGCACGATCCAGATGCTATCCCCGGCTGGGTTCAGACGGAACGTCCCATGGCCATACTCCCCGCCGGCAAGCGAAGCTGAGTCAACGACGAGGAAGCCGTGATACGGCATCGTGTAGGCGAACGTGCAGGCCGAGGTGCTCGTCATCAATAGCCAGCCGGTCATGTCCACCGCCTCATAAGGGGGCGGCTCAGCGTGCAGCTCAACCCAGCCCAGACCATTGTCGTCGAACCCGAATTCATTGACAAAGGTCATCATGACCGGATTGCCCGCGGCCAGCGCGGCCAACAGAAGGACCGACAGCGTGATGTACTTCATAGCACCCCCTTACCTCTGCAGGATGACCTTGCGGACGGTGACGGCCGACGGCTGACGGCTTGCGGCTGACGGCTCGGGCCGGACGAAATAGATGCCGGACTTGGGATTGACGACTCTGCGCCCGGACGCATCGAACACGGTTGCGCCGGCAGGCAGCCCGCGCACGACCGCGGCTTCGCGGCTCGCCACTCGCACTTCGGCGTTCGGCGTTTCCTGGACTCCTGAGTTGTACACGAAGCTGCCGAAGATATCCCAGTTGCCGGTCCGGTCGCTCTGCCACAGGACCCAGGCCATCTGCGAACCCCAGTCTCCCATGCACGTCACGACCGGTGCGATGTCGTCGGCCGAGTCCAGGTCAACCCAGACATCCCAGTCCCGGTATTCACTCGTATAGATGTCCGGGTTCCCGTTCCGGTCCGAGACCCAAGCGACGACACACATCCAGTAGTCGAGCGTCGTGCGAGCGAAGTCGGCCCCGACCGGGCTGAAGTTCCGGCCTGCTGCTGAGTCCTCACACGCGCGCTGGCCGACTGAGAAGGAATCCTGTTCCGTGATGTACACCGCCGTGTCGCCATCACGCGTAGACTGCCAGACCACGTATGTACCACATTCGATCATGCCGCCGCCGCTGACGATGTCCGGGTCATGGTCTTCGTAAGCAGACGGCGCAACCTGGGCCGGCGTGCGCCAACCCGAGGAATCGCGAATGCTGTACCAGATATCTCCGGCCAGCTCCCACACGAGCATGGGCTTCGCGTAGTACTGCGCGAGGGATCGGCCCAGACGCGCATGCCTTAGGTCACCCATAACCGCGATCTCCGGGCTCGACCAAGAGTCGCCGGCGCGGAACGCGCAAGTGATGTACGTGCCGGACGTGTCGTGGTTCCGCCACGCGACCCAGACCGTGTCCGCGGAGGCGCCCTTAATCGTGATGATGCCCGGCATGGCCGAGTCGCCGTCAGTGTGAATCGTAGGGCCTAAGTCGACCGGCGGCCCCCAACTGTCACCAAACGTGATCAACGATGCCCGAATGCTGCCGACGAGACGCGACACCCTGTGTTCCCACACGCACCAGTAGCTTGGGCCGTCCTGCCAGTCGTTCAGGCACGCGACAGCAGGATTGACGTCATCCACCGAATCGGTCGTCACCGCCGCTTCCGGCGTCCAGCCGCCGTCCGAGAACCGGCTGAAGATGTCCCAGTTCTCGGCTGTCATCCGCTGCCAGACCAGGCAGGTAGTGTGGCCGGGCAGGAACTCCTTGCATGCCGAGGGATTGATGTCATCCGAGGAATTGAACGTCAGTTGGTGTGGCCCGTCCCACGACTGGGCAGAGACGGCTGAAAGCAAGCAGCAGACCGTAAGCAGGACAAACTGCGACTTCATGGCACCTCCTTACCGCTGCAGAACGACCTTGCGGACGGTGACGGCCGACGGCTGACGGCTTACGGCTGACGGCTCCGACCGCACGAAATAGACCCCGGGCCTCGGGTTCACGACTCTACGTCCCGTCGCGTCGAACGCGACCGCGCCCGCCGGGAGGCTGCGCATGACCGTGGCTGCCGGCCGTGAACTGTAGGCCGAAGACTCGCGACTCTCCTCCAGCCCCTGCGCGTCGAAGTCGAGGATGATGCCCGACAGGGTTTCGCTGTAGCCAATGTCGACCGACTCGGGATAGAACAGGCTATCGCCCCACCCCCAGCCGCACGCAGCCACTTGGTACCTGCCCGCGCCCAAACCCGGTGCTTCAAAGGCCTCCCCTGACACCGAGACGTTCGAAAAGGAGCTGCCCATCGGGCCGAACACGGATATGTCGACCCAATCGAAGCGGTGCTCACTCCCCCACCTCACGATGCCGGAGATGGTGCTGTAATTATCGTTCTCCTGATTCGGCGTCGGCGTGGAGTCAATGTACCAGTTGTAAATCGGCGTCCATCCACCGTACACGCCCGCCAGCGAAGCCGACCCGTGGACCGGCGGCAACGGTGCGCGCCCCTCTCCCGCAGGAAGCACCGGGTACGCGACGCTTTCGGTGTACCACGGATGGCGCTGGTCCGCCACCATCCGAATCGTGTCCCCGGCCGGGTCCAGCCGGAACGTCCCGTGGCCATACTCCCCGCCGGCGAGCGAGGCCGAATCAACGACAAGGAACCCAAAGTCCGGCATGAAGTAGGCAAAGGTGCAGGCAGAAGTGTTCGTAGTCAGCACCCATCCGGTCATGTCCATCTCGGGGTCTCCCGGAGCCAAGGGGTGCAACTCCATCCAGCCCAGCCCATCTTCGTCAAATCCGAACTCATTGATGATTGACAGGATAAACGGATTGCCCGCGGCCAGCGCGGCTAGCAGGACGACCGACAGCGTGATGTACTTCATGGCTCCTCCTTACCTCTGCAAGATGACCTTGCGGACCGTGACGGCCGACGGCTGACGGCTTGCGGCTGACGGCTCGGCCCGGACGAAGTAGATGCCGGACTTGAGATTGGTGACTCTGCGGCCGGACGGGTCGTATGCGACTGCACCAGGCGGCAGTCCGTGCAGGACCGAGGCTGCCGGCGCTGAGCCTGGAACTGTCGGCTGCAGCCCTTCTGCCATCCCCGGCACAGTGAAGCCAAAGTCGATGCCCCGCAAAGTCTGGTTGTAGCCAAGGTCCAGCGACTCAGGGTAAACCAAGACTTCGCCGTTCGAGGCGGACGCGACAACTTCGTACCTGCCCGCGCTCAGGCCAATGGCAAGATAGGAGTACCCTGAACCCCCGACGGTCGAGTACGAACTGCCCATCGGGCCGGTCACGGATACGTCAACGTACCAGATGCCGTTAGGTGGCCAAGTCACGGTGCCTATGACCGTGCTGTAGTCGTCATTGTCCTGCCCAAGGGTCGGCGTCGAATCGATGTACCAGTTGATGGTCTGATTCCTGCCCTCATCCGCATTCATGAGCGAGGCCGACCCATGGTCCGACGGCATCGGCGCGCGCCCCCAGTCGGCCGGCAGCACCGGGAACTCGACTTCGTCGCTGTATTCCAAGTGGTTCCAATCCGGCACGACCCAGATACTGTCCCCGGCCGGGTCCAGCCGGAACGTCCCATGGCCATACTCCCCGCCGGCAAGCGAAAGCGAGTCAACGACGAGGAAGCCGTCATACGGCATCGTGTATGCGAACGTGCAAGCCGAAGTGCTCGTCATCAATAGCCAGCCAGTCATACCCACGGCATCTTCAAGGGGCTCAGCGTGCAGCTCAACCCAACCCAGCGAGTCATCGTCGAACCCGAACTCGTTGATGAAGGTTATCGCGACAGGATTAGCCGTAGCAAAGGCCGCGGCCACAACCGATATCACTACGAAGCTCCTCATGCTGTTCTCCTATCTCTGGATGATGACCTTTTGACAGCCGACGGCTGACAGCTCACGGCTTGCAGCCCGGACAAAGTAGATGCCGGACTTGGGATTGACGACTCTACGTCCGGACGCGTCGAACACCACCGAGCCCGCCGGGAGGCCGCGGATGACCGTGGCTGCCGGCCGTGACTTGCAGGCCGAAGGCTCGCGACTCTCCTGCAGCCCTTGTGCATCGAAGTCAAGGATGATGCCCGACAGGGTCTCGCTGTAGCCAACGTCGACCGACTCGGGATAGAACAGGCTCTCGCCCGACGCATACCAGCCGCACGCAGCTACTTGGTACCTGCCCGCGCCCAAGCCCGATGCGTCAAAAGCCTCTCCTGACGCCGAGACGTTCGAAAAGGAGCTGCCCATCGGGCCGAACACGGATATGTCGACCCAATCGAAGCGGTGCCCACTCCCCCACCTCACGATGCCCGTGATGGCGCTGTAGTCGTCGTTCCGCTGCCCGGGCGTCGGCGTGGAGTCGATGTACCAGTTGTAGATCGGTGTCCATCCACCGTACATGGCGGTCAGCGAGGCCGACCCGTGGTCCGGAGGCGTCGGTGCTCGTCCATCTCCAGCCGGAAGCACCGGAAACTTGATTTCGTCGTCGTAGTCCGGGTGGTCCGGATCCGGCACCATTCGGATCGTGTCCCCGGCCGGGTTCAGGCGGAACGTCCCGCTGCCGTACTCACCGCCGGCGAGCGAGGCCGAATCAACGACAAGGAACCCGCCGTAACCCGGCATGATGTATGCAAACGTGCAGACAGACGTGCTGGTCGTCAGCAACCAGCCAGTCATGTCTAGATCCGGGTCTAGCTGAAATGTCGGGTGTAGCTCGACCCAGCCCAACCCATCGTCGTCGAACCCAAACTCATTTACGATGGTTACAATGATCGGATTGCCCGCGGCCAGCGCGGACAGCAGAAGGACCGACAGCGTGACGTACTTCGTGGCACCTCCTTACCTCTGCAGGATGACCTTGCGGACAGCGACGGCCGACGGCTCCGACCGGACGAAGTAGACACCGGACTTCGGGTCCAGAACACGCCTGCCCATCGCGTCGAACGCGACCGTGCCGGGCGGCAGACGGCGCAGGACCGTGGGCGGCAACTCGTGGCTTGAAGCTTGCGGCTGGCCCTCCTCAATGCCCGGCATACGCCGGCCCCGGAACCTCCATATGACCGAGTCCGTCGGAATCGTGCACCTGATCGTCCATAGACCGGTGTCGACGATCGTGAACGGCGTAGATGCTACAACAACCGACTCACCCGGCACCACCTCATACGAGAACGATTCGATGTAGACCACCGCCCCGTGTGGATTGATGAAACTCCAGGAGCCATCCACGTTCACAGATACACCCGAACAGCAGACCGCGACTCCGCACTGGAACCCCGTGTCTACAGTGTCCGACGGGCCGAACAGGCTGTCCAGCCACACACTGTCGATAGGCATCGTGGTCGATTCGGACGGCATGAACAGAACTGCCAAAGAGTCGTGGTACAAGTTCTGCGGCGGGAAGACCTTGTTGTTGGTGGAATTGTCGCACAACACGAATGGCTGGGCCGAATCGGGCAACTGGGTTGCAGTCTCCAACCACTGGGCCTTGACGGCTGACAGCAGACAGCCTACGGCTAACAGCACCGACGCGTACTTCATCGTACCTCCTTTGTCTCTGTCACCCCGACGGGCACGGAGGGGTCTCGGCTGCGAGATTCCTCCATTCGCTTCGCTCGTCAGTCGGAATGACGGAGCGGGCGCTATACTTGCCGCTCGGAATGACTTCAGCAGCTTCATGGCATCTCCCAGACGCCACATTATCGGCCATTCCTGCCCCTTGTCAACAATCCGACAGGCCGGACGTGCGGCCGGTCGGTCAGGCACCGGGGAATCGGTCGGGAAACCCATGCCGTACGGCCCGCTCGAAAAGGTCTGCCACCGCCTGCTGCATCTCGCGAATGAGTTCGACCTTCATTCGGCCCGACGCGACGAGCTTCGCCTCAAGCTCGGCCAGCTCCTTGGCCCGCCGTTCCGGAGTACCGCGTGTGCGGCCCAGTATCCCCCACATCTTGCTGCAGTGCTTCTGCAGGATTTCCTCGGTCTCGAGTTCGATGCCACGCGGCTTGAGACTGAGCACGCCAACGACATGGTGGTGCAGCCGAGCGAGCCACAGCCGCCGCGCCGCGAACTTCCGGCTGCGCCGCACCCGCTGCGCGACCGGCTCCGGTAGTTTGCCGTCAAACCGGCGCGCGACCGCGGTCTTCACGTCCAGCTTCTTTACTTCGTGGGAAACCGGCGCGGGCAGGACCGCGACGAGCTTCTGCACTTCGGCCAGGCCCTGCCGGTCAACAACGCCCGGCCGGGCCGTGTAGCGCTCCAGGATATCCAGCAGGTCGCGAAACCCGGCTCCGCAGGCCCGCAGGTAATCACCAACCAGCCGCAGCGATGGAGTCTTGAACCGGCCCCGTTCCAAACGGCAGACCAGCGACTTGCCGCACTTGCCCTGCCTGCCCATCAGCACGGCGAGCTGCTGCTGGGTCAACTCGCGCTTCTGACGCAACTCGGCCAGGCGCGCACCGAGCTCCCGTGGAAACCAGAACGAGTCCTCCAACTGGTACGCCATACACTCCAGTTTACCGACACGGCAACCGCGGGTCAACGGACGATGGCTCTAAGCTACGCGGCCTCGGCAGGATGGCAGTGGAGGTTCCCAACCCCTGTCGCTGGGGAGACGGTACTGAGAGCCCTCCTGAAATCCCAAGTCGAATCCCAAGTGGAATCCCAAATGCAGTCCCAAATGGAGTCCCAAATCGAATCCCAAATGGAATCCAAAATGAAGTCCCAAGTGAACTCCCAACTGAGATGCCCTCTTCGGACCCAAGTGAAATCCCAAATGTGCTGCCTTCTTCAATACCTAATCGAATCCCAAGTGAAGTCCCAAGTCGAATCCAAAGTGAAGCCCCTCCTGAAATCCGCTCTGGAATCCCTAGCGGAATCCCCTCTGAAATGACCGCTTCCGATTCTCGCGCGGCGTCTCTCTCATCCTCAGTCCTCGGATCAGCACGCTGCTGCGTGTATTCGGGGCGCGACGGCCACAAGCTCGGTCGCTCCGCACCCTGAATACTGACTACTGACTACTCTGCTTGACATCCGCCAGCCCGGTCTTAAAATTCCGTGTGGACATTCACCAAAACTCCACAGGAGGTAGTCATGTATCGTAGCAGAATAACGTTCGCTCTGGCCATGGCCGCATTGGCCGCAATCCTCGTACCCTCATCCCTGACAGCCCAAACTACCTTCCAGCGCACCTACGGCGGGACGGAGTCAGACCAGGGCTACTCGGTTCAGCAGACTGATGACAACGGCTACATAATCGTGGGCTACACCACGTCTTACGGGGCTGGCGGAGCGGACGTCTACCTTATCAAGACCGATGCCGGCGGCAACACGCTGTGGACCAGAACCTACGGCGACACGGCCCACGACGAAGGCTGGTCAGTTCAGCAGACCACTGATGGCGGCTACATCATCGCCGGCTACACCCTTTCCTTCGGCGCGGGTGACCACGACGTCTATCTCATCAAGACCGACGCCGGCGGAGACACACAGTGGACGAGGACCTGCGGCGGCACGGGCCTCGACGCGGGCTGGTCGGTCCAGCAGACCACGGACAGCGGCTACGTCATCACCGGCGCGACCACGTCCTCTGGCGCGGGCACAGAAGACGTCTATCTCATCAAGACCGATGCTCAAGGCAATTCGCTCTGGACCCGAACCTTCGGCAGCTCTGACATCGAAGAGGGCCACTCGGTCCAACAGACCGCTGACGGCGGCTACGTCATCGCCGGATGGACCTGCTCCTTTGGTGCAGGCGGGGCCGATATGTATCTCGTCAAGACCAATGCAAACGGCGACACGCTCTGGACCCGGACCTTCGGGGGCGCCGACGAGGGCCACTCGGTGCAGCAGACCACGGATGGCGGCTATATCATAGCCGGCTACACCACTTCCTTCAGCGGCGGCGTTTGCGACGTCTACCTGGTCAAGACTGACTCCGACGGGGACACTATCTGGACCCGGACCTATGGCGGCGCGGATGATGATGTGGGCTTGTCGGTCCAGCAGACCGCTGATGATGGCTTCATCGTCGCTGGGCTGACATATTCGTTCGGTGAAGGCCATTGCGACGCATATCTTATCAAGACCGACTCCAACGGTGACACACTCTGGACACGGACCTTTGGAGGCACAAGCTTCGACATCGGCTTCTCGGTCCAGCAGACTGCAGACGGCGGCTACGTCCTTGCCGGCTACACCGGGTCCTTCGGCGCAGGCGGGAATGATGTCTATCTCGTCAAGACCGACTCACTAGGCGTTATCGCCGCGGTTGCGGAACCGAAGGCAAGCCCGCCCCGCGCCCCGGCCCTGTCGCTATCCTGCACTCCGAATCCGGCCTCCGGTTCCGTCACCATCTCCCTCTCTCCCTTTATTCCTTTGTCCCTCTCCCCCGTGCTCCGTATCTACGACAGCCAGGGCCGTATGGTTCTCTCCCGTCCGGTCTCAACCTCGTCATTCCCCATTTCCACTTCAGACTTGCCCTCCGGAGCCTACTTCGTCCGCTGCGACTTTGCGGGCCAGCACGCCACCGCGCGCCTCGTCCTCCAGCACTGAGCAGCACCAACGCCATCACGTGTTGACATGGCCTCCGGGCTCGGCTATATTCGCCCTATGGATGATATCGGCAGTCTGACAGCGAGAACCAAACTGACGCCCGAGGAACGTACGGCCGTTGACGAACTACGGCGCACTCTGACCGCCGACTTCCCGCTCGTCCATCTCCGGCTCATCGGTTCCAAAGCGCGTGGCGACTCCGCTCCCGGCTCGGATTTGGACCTGCTGATTGTACTTGAGAACTGTGACTGGCAGATGGAAAAACGAATCTACGACCTCTGCTTTGACATCAGCCTCGCGCGCGACGTTCTGCTCTCACCGGTCATATTCACGCAGAGCGAGTATGCATCCCGCCGCAACCGTGTCACGCCGTTCTATCGAATCACCGAGGCCGAAGGCATTCCACTGTGAGTCCCGAAACGGTCGAACTCATCAGATACCGGCTGCTGCAGGCAGCCGATACGATCCGCGAGGCCGAACTTCTCGCGGGCCAGGGAATGCTACGCGGCGCGGTGAACCGGTTCTACTATGGCATGTTCTACGCAACGCTTGCACTGCTCGCAACGCGCGACCTCGGGTCTCCGAAGCATTCCGGTGTAATCGCCCTGTTTCACCGCGAGTTTGTCCGAACCGGCCTTTTCCCGGCTGAGCTGGCCAGGTCTCTGGACCGGGCGTTCGACCTGCGGAACAAAGGCGACTACCGCGATTTCGTCGAGATTCGACAAGAACAGGTGGACGACCTCCTTCCGGCCGCCACGGCCTTCGTCGATAAGGTCAACGACATCGTCAGCGGCCTGCTCGACGTCGGCTTCTAGCAACATCCTTCACCGCCGCCCTCCTTTGCGAGCCCCGTGCCCCAGCCGTCAGCAGTGACGCCTGCAAACTGCCAACCGCAGGCCCGGATACTGCGTGGGGCGCGGGCCCTTCCATCGTTCCGAACAGAGAGAAGGACTCCGTCCGCCCCCTGAATGCTGACTGCCTACTGCCTACTCTGCTTGACATCCGCCCGCCCAGTCCGAATATCTCGCGTGGACGTTCACCGAATCGCCACAGGAGGCAACCATGTATCGTAGCAGACTAGCATTCGCTCTGGCCATGGCCGCATTGGCCGCAATCCTCGTACCCTCATTCCTGACCGCCCAAATCACCTTCCAGCGCACCTACGGCGGATGGTTCGACGACTTCGGTCAATCCGTCCTGCAGACTCGCGACGGGGGCTATGTCGTTACTGGCTGGACGTACTCATTTGGGGCAGGCGCAGCCGACGCTTGGCTGGTCAGGACCGACAGCCAAGGTGATACGCTGTGGACCAAGACCTACGGTTACTCAAACGACGATGTCGGGCAGTCAGTATGGCAGACTGTTGACGGTGGCTACATACTCGCCGGGTACACATTCTCGCTGGGTGCTGGTCACGATGACCTCTGGCTTGTCAAGACTGACAGCCTCGGTAACACGCTCTGGACCAAGACCTACGGCGGCGCTGGTTGGGACGATGGCTTCGCCGTCCAACAAACCTCGGACCTCGGTTATATTATCACGGGGAGCACAAGCTCCTTCGGCGCTGGCGTATCTGATGTCTATCTTGTGAGGACAGACGCTGGCGGCGACACGTTGTGGACCCGAACGTTCGGCGGCCCGTATTCTGACGGTGGTCTGTCGGTCCAACAGACTGCGGACCGCGGCTTCATCGTCACCGGCTACACACAGTCCTTCGGTGCAGGTTACGAGGATGTCTGGCTCATCAAGACCGATGACCTGGGCGACTCTCTGTGGACCCGAACGTTCGGCGGCTGGGACTACGAACGAGGCAACTCCGTTCAGCAGACTTCGGATGGGGGCTACGTCATCGTCGGGAACGCGATGTCCTTTGGCGCTGGCCAAGCCGACGTGTGGCTCATCAGGACCGACTCCGCAGGGATGGTTCAGTGAACGAAGACCTATGGCGGCAAAGAATACGATTGGGGGCTGTCGGTCCAGCAGACTTCGGATGGCGACTATGTCGTCGCGGGCCATACCTACTCATTTGGCGCTGGATGGTCCGACGTGTGGCTCATCAAGACCGACGCGCTCGGCGAGACGCTGTGGACGCGGACATTCGGAGACACGAGCTTCGACGAAGGCTGCTGTGTCCGCCAAGCCGCCGACCGCGGCTTTGTCATCGCCGGGTATACTGGCTCCTTCGGTGCTGGGGAGTCCGATTTCCTCTTGGTCAAGACCGACGCCGACGGCCATGTCGCGGTTACCGAGCCGAAGGCAAGCCCGACCCGCGCCCCGGCCCTCTCGCTAACCTGCGAGCCGAATCCATTCCGCACGAGGACAGCTATCAGCTTACAGCTCACGGCTGACAGCCCGGCCGAACTAGCGATATTCGATGCGTCCGGACGTTGCGTGCGGACACTCACCGTGAACCGTGCACCGTGCACCGTTTGGGACGGAAAGGACGAACTCGGGCAACCTCTGCCCTCGGGAGCCTATTTCGCTCGCCTCGACGCCGCGGGCCAGCACGCCAGCACGCGCATCGTGCTGCAGCGCTGAGTAGCACAAGCCCAAGCGCAAGCACAAGCCTACCCCTCACCCTTACCCTCTCCCCCAAGGGGCGAGGGAATTGAATCCTCAGCCCGAATCTGCGTAATCTGCGTAATCTGTGGATGTCCTCTGCCCGCCCTTCGGAGCATCTGCGTCATCCGCGTCATCTGCGGTTACTCTGCCCTGAAGACGCTGTGGACGTCCGCTGACTGCTGCACTACTCCCCAACTCCGCACCGGTCTACCCGCAAGGTCGTAGATGACCAGCCGGACCGGGCCGGGCTCTGCGAGTTGATAGGTCAGCCGCACGCCGCCGCCTGTGGTTCGCGCAGCTTCGAATTGCTCGGTCGGCAGGCGCGCGGATTCGGCTACGCCGGGCATGGGCGGATAGCCCGTGGCAAAGATAAGAACCGGCAGGTCGGCCGAGGGCAGGTCCAGAGCCGTGATGATTGCCGCCCGCTCGCTCGACGTAATCGGCGCGGTCAGATTACCATGGAGCCCGAGTGCATGCGCTTCCATCAGGTACTAGAATCCGACGAACCCGGGTTCTTGCATCATCCACGCGTCGGTCGTGTCGCTGACGCAGACCACGATGTAGACCGGTGCGGTTCCCGGAATGCCGGGGCAGGCAGCCCGCAATGAGTTGCGGCGGTCACCTGGGGTCACCGCTTCGAGCCGATGGTCGCTCGTGGAGAGGTTCGTGCCCGGAGGCAGACGGTTGTGGTAACGGTCGACACCGACGTCCCGAACAAGGTAAACCTTCTTCGTCAGGTAGTAATTGGCCACCGCCGAGGCGACGGTCAGGCCGCGCTTGCTTATCGGCATGTGGGGCGTAACCCCATACCCGGCCCAGAGCAACTGCGAGACGTACCCAAGCCCCACGCCGGACGGATCAAAATCCCAATCCTGACCCAGGTCGCTGATGAGTACCTCGAACGTGTCGGCCGCATCGGTGTTGGGTCGCGGCAGCGTGGAGTCCGACGAGATGGCAACGCACGAATCGGTCAGCCCGGTCACCGACATCCGGCCGAACACGTCCACCATGTTGATTGTGTGGGTCGGGTTCCAGTGGCTGTTCGCGTAGTTGGCCGCGAATGCCATCGGGCAGGACGTGACAGTGCCGTTGCCCTCGCTCCAGAATGCGTCGCCTGCCAGCAGCCCGGCCTGAACCGCAAGGCCCGCCTCCTCGTTCCGCTCAACCGCGATACCGACCTCGAAGGCAGAGATCGAGCTATACCGTTGGTCACCGGTCAGGTGCACGTTCAGAGCGTGGGCAACAGAGTCATAGAGATAGACGTTGGTCGGCGTCGCCACGTAGATCTCGCGATAGCTACTGCCGAACGACGGCACCCGGTTCATGGCCCAAAGCACGTTCGACAGCACGGTGTCGGACAAGGAGCTGGTGAATCCTGAGTGCGCCGAGTAGCGGCTGTTGGAGATGATTTCGAATGAGTTGCCGTGAACCGCCGGTGGCGGCAGGCTTTCGACCTGCGCGAGGGCAACCGAGCCCGCCAAGGCGAGAAACAGAAGGAAGACAATGGTATGTTTCATAGATTCAGTCTAAGGCGACGTTTGGCCGTGTCAAACCGTCCCAAGCTCCAGGCGTCGGGGAAGACCACTTGAACTCTCGTCGCCTGATTGCTTGACACTCCTGTCTTCTATAATATACTGACCGTCCGGTATGAGGCCCGTGACTGCGATGGGTTCCGCCGGTCGATCTCGCAGGACATCATCTTTACTTAACAGCGATTCTGCAAAGGAGGAATCAGTAATGTCCGAAGAACAGATATTCCATCCCTCGAAGGAGTTGGTCGACAACTCCAACGTCATGGCCTTCATGAAGAAGCACGGCATCGCGGACCTCGACGGTCTCCTGAAGCGGGCCGAGGACCTGAACTGGTACTGGGGCGAAGTCGCCAAGGACCTGGAGTGGTTCAAGCCGTACGACAAGGTGCTGGACGATTCGGACGCGCCGTTCTTTAAGTGGTTCACCGGTGCGAAGTTCAACATCACTCACAACTGCCTTGACCGGCACCTGAAGACCGAGGTGAAGGACAAGGTCGCCTACATCTACCACCCCGAGCCGCTTGACCAGCCGGTGGAGCGCTGGACCTATGCCATGCTGCACGCGGAAGTGAACAAGCTGGCCAACGCCCTGAAGAAACTCGGCGTCACGAAGGGCGACCGCATCACCATCTTCATGCCGATGATCCCGCAGTTGCCGGTTGCGATGCTCGCCTGCGCGCGCATCGGCGCAATCCACTCGGTGGTCTTCTCCGGCTTCTCGTCTTCGTCGCTGCGCGACCGTATCAATGATGCTGAGGCCAAGATCCTCCTCACGACCGACGGCGCCTATCGCCGCGGCAAGCTGGTCACGCTGAAGACGAACGCGGACCCGGGTCTGGTCGATTGCCCGTCAATCCAGAACGTCATCGTCTACAAGCGCGCGGGCAACCCGGTCGAGATGAAACCGGGCCGTGACCTCTGGTGGCACGACATCACGGCCAATGAGTCGGCCGACTGCCCGGCTGAGCAGCTCGATTCCGAGGACCCCCTGTACATGCTCTACACGTCGGGCACGACCGGCAAGCCCAAGGGCATCGTTCACGTCCACTCCGGCTACGCGGTCGGCACCGCCTCGACGCTGAAGTTCGTGTTCGACATCAAGCCGAACGACATCTGGTGGTGCGCGGCCGACGTTGGCTGGGTCACCGGCCACTCTTACATCGTCTACGCCCCGCTGATGCTCGGCGCAACTTCCATAATGTACGAGGGCGCGCCCGACTTCCCGGGTCCGGACCGCTGGTGGTCAATCGTCGAGAAGGAAAAGGTCACGATTCTCTACACATCGCCTACCGCCATCCGGATGTTCATGCGCTTCGGCGAGGACTTCCCGAAGAAGCACAACCTGACATCGCTCCGGCTGCTCGGTTCGGTCGGCGAGCCGATCAATCCCGAGGCCTGGCGCTGGTATCGGGAGAACATCGGTCTGGGCAAGCTGCAGATCATGGACACGTGGTGGCAGACCGAGACCGGCAATTTCATGATTTCACCCCTGCCCATCACGCCGCTCAAGCCCGGCTCGGCCACCCGGCCCCTGCCCGGAATCCTCGCCGACGTGGTCACGGGCGAAGGCAAGCCAATCAAACCGATGGAGAACGGGTTCGGCGTGCTCCTCAAGCCGTGGCCCGCGATGCTCCGCACCCTGTACAAGGACCCGACGCGATACAAGGACGCCTACTGGTCCCGCTTCCCTGGCAAGTACCTGACCGGCGACTCCTGCACGCGCGACGCTGACGGCTACTTCTGGTTCCGCGGCCGGGCCGACGAGGTGCTGAACGTAGCCGGCCACCGCTTGAGCACTGCAGAAATCGAGTCCGCGCTGGTGGCCCATACCGCGGTCGCCGAGGCCGCGGTCGTCGGTGTGCCGGACGAAATCAAGGGCGACGTGCCCAAGGCCTACGTCACGCTCAAGATCGGGTTCGAGAAGAGCGAGGCGCTCAAGGAAGAACTCAAGAAGTGGGTGTCGAAGGAAATCGGCCCGATTGCCCGGCCCGACTCAATCGAGTTCCGGGACAAGCTCCCCAAGACCCGCTCGGGCAAGATCATGCGCCGGCTGCTCAAGGCCGAAGCCTTGGGCAAGGACGTCGGCGATATCTCTACTCTCGACGAGTAGACGGATTTCGGGTTTTGGATTTTGGGTTTTGGATTGACCGGTACTAGGACATGAGAGGTGGATGAGCGCGAGTTCAAGGCACGAACGAAGAAGCTGGGGCTGGACGTGATTCGCCTAGTTGACGCACTCCCGAGAACCCGGTCCGCCGACATTCTCGGCCGCCAGTTGCTTCGTTCCGCCACGTCGGTGGGCGCCAACTACCGTGCAGCCTGCCGTGGGAAATCGTCTCTCGATGTAATCGCGAAGCTCGCGATTGTTGAAGAAGAGGGAGACGAGACGCTGTACTGGCTGGAGCTTCTGCAGGAGGCCAACATCGCCCCCAGTTCTGCGGTGCGTGACCTTTGGACCTCGGCCGACAGTATTGTGGCGATGACAGTCGCCTCCATCAAGACAATGAGGCGACGAATCCCTCAAAGCAGGGCGCAGGTCCCGGCGCCGGCAATCCAAAATCCAAAACCCAAAATCCAAAACGCACAAGATGGCACGCGGTAGGCAGTCGGCCGTGGACCCATCCAAGGAGAGTTAGTTATGGCAGAATCCAAGGTCATGAATCGATGGGTCGTGGTCGCGGGCGGAATCCTGGTGCAACTCTGCCTCGGTGCCATCTACGCGTGGTCGGCCTTTACCGGTAAGCTGACCGCCGCCCCTTACAGCTTCACCAAGACGCAGACCCAGCTCGTCTTTTCCCTTGGGCTGCTCTCTTTCGCCGTGGTGATGGCGCTCGTTGCCGGCCGCTGGCAGAAGAAAGTCGGCCCGCGCGTAGTTGCACTGACCGGCGGCGTCGTGATGGGCCTCGGCTACGTTCTGGCCGGGCTTGCCGGCAACAGCTTCATCGGCATCCTCCTCGGCGTCGGCCTCATCGGCGGTGCCGGCATCGGCCTCGCCTACGTCTGCCCGATTGCCGCCCTCGTCAAGTGGTTCCCGGACAAGAAAGGACTGATTACGGGGCTTGCCGTTGCCGGTTTCGGCTTCGGCGCTCTCATCTGGGTTAAGCTGACCGGCGGCTTCCAGTTCGGGCCGGTGAACCTCACGCCCGGCTGGAAGGGACTCTACGGCATGGGCTGGGGCGTGAGCCAGGTCTTCATTCTCTACGGCGTCCTTTTCGCGGTCCTCGTCGGCCTCGGCGCCCTTGTGATGGTCAACCCACCCGAAGGCTGGCTGCCCAAAGGCTTCACGCCGCCGAAGGCCGGGCAGGCCGGCAGCACCGGCGGGCATGACTACACCGTAGGCCAGATGGCCCGCACGCCGCAGTACTGGATGCTCTTTCTCACGTTTCTCGTTGGCGCAACCGCCGGCCTGATGATCATCGGCGTAATCAAGTTGTTCGGCACCGATGCGCTGACCGGCAGTGGTCTTGAGGCCGGCCGAGCCGACATCATCACGGGCACGGCTATGGGCCTGTTCTACGCCCTTTTCAACGGCCTGGGCCGTATCGTCTGGGGCGCGCTCTCCGACCGGCTGGGCCGCAAAGGTTCGATAATACTGATGAGCGCGATTCAGGGTGTGGTCATGATTCTCTTCTATTTCGCCGGCGGCAGAGAATGGGGTCTCTATGCCGGCGCGGCAATCATCGGCTTCAACTTCGGCGGCAACTTCGCCCTGTTCCCGGCTGCGACTGCGGACTACTTCGGTAATAAGAACGTCGGCACCAACTATCCCTGGGTGTTCCTGGCCTATGGCGTGGGCGGTGTCGTCGGACCGATACTCGGCGGCGTGATGGGCGACGCCAGAACGTGGATGTGGGCGTTCATACCGGCCGGCATTGCCTGCCTTGCCGCGGCGGTGATGATGCTGTTCCTCAAGTCGCCCAAACCAAGAATCCAAAGCGCTTAGAAAGGACTTCCGCTCGTGAAGAAACTGTCACAAGCCGAAATAGAGCAGCTTGTCGCCAAGGCCAAGAAGCCCGCGGCCGACGCGATGCTGCTGCACCCGTTCTACAAAGGCAAGTACCAGGTCGTGCCCAAGTGCTGCATCCGCGACTTCAACGACTTCGGCATCTGGTACACCCCGGGCGTGGCCGCGCCGTGTAAGGACATCCAGGCCCATCCCGAAAAGTCGTTCGAGCACACCAACCGAGCCAACACCATCTGCGTACTGACCGACGGCACCCGTGTGCTCGGCCTCGGCGACATCGGACCCGAGGCCTCAATGCCGGTCATGGAAGGCAAGGCCATCCTATTCAAGTACCTCGGCGGCGTCGACTGCGTGCCCATCGCGCTGCGCACCAAAGACCCGGACGAGTTCATTCGCACCGCCAAGCTGCTCGAACCATCGTTCGGCGGGTTCAACCTCGAAGACATCTCCCAGCCCAAGTGCTTCCGAATCCTCGACACGCTGCGCGCCGAGATGAGCGTGCCGGTCTGGCACGACGACCAGCAGGGCACCGCGGCCGTCACCTATGCCGGACTGGTCAACGCCCTCAAGTTCGTCGGCAAGGACATCGGCAAGGTGAAAGTCGCCATGCTCGGCGCCGGCGCGGCCAACATCGCCATCTCCCGCGTCTGTATCAAGGGCGGCGTCACCCCGGCCAACATCATCATGTGCGACTCCAAGGGCACCCTTCACAAGGGACGCACCGAACTCCAACAGGAGTTCAAGGAGAAGTGGCACATGTGCGAGATCTCGAACGGCGAGAACCTCCGTGGCACCATCGTTGACGCGATGAAGGGCGCGGACGTGCTCATCGCCCTCTCCAAACCGGGCCCGGATACCGTGAAGCCGGAGTGGATCCAGAGCATGGCCAAAGACTCGGTCGTCTTTGTCTGCGCCAACCCGATTCCGGAAATCTGGCCGTGGGTCGCCATGGAAGCGGGCGCGCGCGTTGTCGCTACCGGCCGCTCCGACTTCCCGAACCAGGTCAACAACTCAATCGGTTTCCCGGGTATCTTCCGCGGCACACTCGACGTGCAGGCCAAGACGATAACCGACGAGATGTGCATCGCCGCCGCGCTCGAACTGGCCAAGGTCGCCGAGGACCGTGGCCTGCGCGCGGACTACATCGTCCCGACCATGGACGACTGGGAAGTCTTCCCGCGTGAAGCCACGGCCGTCGGCATGAAGGCCATCGAACAGGGCGTCGCCCGCATCACGATGACTCGCGAAGAGTTACTGAAGAAGGCGACCGCCACGATCAAACATGCCCGCGACACGACCCAGGCGCTAATGAAGGAAGGCCTCATCCCCGCCCCGCCCGCGTCCTGAGAGACTGACAACAACGAAGGCCGGCCCATCTCGGGCCGGCCCTTTCTGTAGTAGTTGCCGCTACCGTCGGCGCGTCGTGCTCAATGTCCCACCAACCGCAGTCCGTTGATCTGCTGATACCACGCTTCCAGCTCGATGCTCGTCGAGCCCATCGAGAGCACCGTGATGAGCGCGTAGTTGCCACCCTCCCTGCGGCACGCGACCCACAACGGCGTGTACGGTAGACTGCAGACCTGCGCCCACGTAGACATGTCCCAGCGAGGTAACAGCGACTGATCATCCGACAACGGCGCACTGAACCATGTCGTATGCCAGCTACGCTTATGACCGGAAACAAGGAGGCCCGGGTCGGCGAACGCAAGACTGGGACTCGCGAGAAGCAGGGGACCGGAAGAACCGCGCTTGTAGTCAGTGACGTACATGTCCGGTGCGGTATCAAGTGTCGTCGTGTCCATGACATACACGTGGCCGCCGCGGTTCCAGAAGTACTGAAAACCAAGGGCAGACGTGTCTCCGGTGCCGACCTCATGGAGCGTCACCGGACCGATGTGGAGCGGCTCAGTTGTGCATTGGTTTTCCAGGTTCCAGTGCTCCTCGACTCCGCGCCAGCCGCGTACCGAATAATGACCCACACGATGCTGCGGGTCATGAGGCATGAATGTGTCGCGGGTACGTCCGATTGAAGTCCAGGGCGTTTCGCCGAGCGGCTGGAAGAACAACTCGAAGCTATCGTAGGGGTTCGGCCCGGGATGGCAGCAAGAGAAACCGTGATAGTCCTCTCGTGAGAACCACGTGACCACCACTGTCGTATCCGAACCGGCGGACACGCTGACCTCGACCGGCCAGGGGCGCGATTTCGGTGTCGCCAGCAACATCCCAACCGCGGTCCAGATAAGCACTCGGACAATCGTCCCGGCTCGCCTGCTCATTCGGATTCTCCTCCGTCTATCAAGGGTGCTTCTCCCTTGCGCCGCTCAGCGCTGTACTACAAGCTTCTGAACCGCGCTCCGATGGCCGTCATCCAGGCGCACAAGGTAGACTCCGGCGCTGAGCAGACGCAGGGCCAGGGAAAGCTGCCCCGCGCGGGCAGCGGTGAAGTCTTGTCTGGCGGCCGCCCGCCCCGAAATGTCAAAGAGTGTGACACTCGCCGGTCCAGGCTGAGTCAGGTTGTAGCCGACTCTCAGAACAGCGCCGGCAAACGGACTCGGCGCCAAGGTCATGCTCACCCAGGCGTCTCCCGCGTTGTCGATAACCGCACCCGACGACCACTCGATGGCGTTGTCGACCAGCCTTCCCCAGGCTCCTGAGGGGCCGGTAGGCTGTGTGTCGTTGCCGATGTAGCAGTTGATGCAGATGACTGCCGTGTTCACGGACACGACCACGAACGGGATACCACCCATCCACTCCGCCAGCAGGAATGCGCCCGGAGCGAGGGTGGTGTTGTGCCGAAAGTACATGTGAATCGGGTGGATGCCCATGTCCCGCGTAATCTCGTGGCCGGGGTCAAACCAGCCTTCCGTCCGGTCCTGAAGGTCGAAGCTATCGGAGTAGTTGATGGTCTGGTACTGCCACTCGTTCTTGATGCGGCCGCCGATGCCCAAACCCGCGGAGTCGTACCAGCAGGACGTGAACATTATCACCCGGCCGCCGACGTCGACGTAGTCAGCGAGGCGGTCGCCCATTGTCACCGGGTCGGCGAACGAGTCGCTGCTCCAGACGAGAATGACGTCATACCCGCACATCTCGGCGAACGTCGGCGTGTACGACACGCAGGGAACATCGGTGACCCACTCACCGTAGCCCTCGAGGCTATCCCTGAGCGCGGTGGCAAGCGGGGCAGACTCCGCGGCCATGAAGGCCACGAGCCTGGAGTCCTTCCCAGGGTGTTCCGGCGGCCACGCCAGGCCCAAGGCCCGAGGCGCAGCACCGGTCCCGCCGGTCGCGGTCAATCCATTGGCTGTGGTGCCATCAGACGCCAGCATCGTGTTCTGGTCGGCACCAAGACCCGTCACCGGGTTTCGCTGAACACGGTTGGACTTCGCCCCAAGCGCAAGTGTCACGCAGAGGACGATGGACAGGACCGCAAGCGCGGCTTTGTTAAACATGTCCACCTCCAAACACAGGGCCTCTTCCCTCCGCATGTGCGGCGGGAGCATCGGCAACACCGGGCCCTCGATAGTGCGACCGTTGCGGTATTGCCCGCCGGCCGTCCCTGTTGGTGGGCGCGCATTCGGATAGTTCTCAGGCTATCAATGAGTGTTCGATTACGACGGGAGTCATTCGGCTGCGTCCGTGCTGACGTCAGGTTGTCTGCAATCCGACTCTCCCGTCGCTCTCTTTGCGCCCCAAGACTGCATCATAATAGAGTTCGGTACCCCGCGTGTCAAGGCGTAACAGTGCGAGGCGGCCAGAGGTCGCCCCGCTTCCTTTCGGTATAGGTCCTATAGGCCCTATTGGTCCTATTCCTGCGACGCCTCCGGCACTTCGTAGTTCGGCGCTTCCTTGGTGATGGTCACATCGTGCGGGTGGCTCTCGCGCAGGCCCGCGCCGGTAATCTTCACGAACTTCGCCTTGCGCCGGAACTCAGGCAGGCTCGCCGCCCCGCAGAAACCCATCGAAGCGCGCAAACCGCCCTCCAGTTGGAACAGCACTTCCCTGACGCTACCCCGGTAGGGCACGCGCCCGACGATTCCCTCCGGTACGAGCTTGGTCTGTCCCTCTTGAAAGTACCGGTCAGCCGAGCCCTTCTTCATCGCATCGAGCGAACCCATGCCCCGGTAGACCTTGTACCGCCGGCCCTCAAGCAGCACGTCCTCGCCCGGGCTCTCGTCCGTGCCGGCAAGAAGGTTGCCCATCATCACGGTTCCGGCCCCGGCAGCCAGCGCCTTGGCAACGTCTCCGGAATAACGAATCCCGCCGTCGGCAATCACCGGAATCCGCCTTGTCTTCAATACGGCCGCGCACTCCATCACTGCCGACAGTTGCGGCACGCCCACGCCCGCGACAATCCGCGTTGTGCAGATTGAACCCGGACCGACTCCGACCTTCACCGCGTCAACCCCAGCTTCGGCCAGGGCCAGCGCCCCTTCGGCCGTGCCGACGTTCCCGGCCACGAGCTGCAGCCTCGGGTACTTCCTCCGCAACTGCCTTGCCGTCTCAGTGACCTTGTCCTGATGGCCGTGAGCCGTATCAATCACAATGGCGTCGACCTCGACGCCGACCAGTGCCTCAGCACGCTGGAACGCATCCCGGCCTACGCCGACCGCTGCCGCGACCTTGAGCCGGCGCAGCGCATCGAGCGTCGCGTTCGGGTTCTCCACCCGCTTCAGGATGTCCCGCGTCGTAATCAGCCCCTTGAGCCGACGCTGGCGGTCAACAATCGGCAGCTTCTCGACCCTGTGCTTGCGGAGTATCTCGCGCGCCCGCCTGAGCGTCGTCCCTTCGGGCGCGGTAACGAGTCCTTCGGCCGTCATCACCTTGGCGACCGGCAGCTTCCAGTCGTCCTGGAACAGCAGGTCGCGCTTGGTCAGGATTCCGACAAGCCGGGTCTTCGCGTCAACGACCGGCAGGCCGGAAATCCCGTATTGCATCATGAGATCCCGTGCCTGGCCAATCGTCTTGTCCGGGGTAATCGCTATCGGCTCTACGATCATACTGCTCTCGGCACGCTTCACCCGGGCGACGTTGGCTGCCTGCTCATCGACGGACAGATTCTTGTGTACCACGCCGATACCGCCGGACTGGGCCATCGCGATTGCCATGCGCGACTCGGTAACAGTATCCATCGCCGCGCTGACAAGCGGCAGCTTCAACAAGATGTCTCTTGTGAACCACGAATCGGTATTGACCTCGGCCGGTAGAACGCTCGACCGCTGCGGCAGCAGCAGAACGTCATCGAACGTCAGAGATTCCTTGATACTCACAGATAGCTCCTCTCAGGCGCGGTCATCTGCCCGGAAAACAAAACCGCCCCTTTCCGAGGGCGGCACAAAGCTCGCGAAACAAGTTACGGAATCACTTACCATGGCAGATTCTACTCAACAAGGGACGGCGGTCAAGTCCCGGCGCATGATCACCCACGCAGGGACTCCCCTACTTCCTTCGGAAGTAGGGACGAATTTCCGCTCCGAGGCGAGCCCTGCCCGTCCGGCCCAGTTTCTTATATGTCCTCCGGAAATCAAGCCCCGAAATCATGTAAGTTCCGCGCTGATCGCTCATTACTCATCGCTTCCCAAACTCCCCTACCTCATCCCCTAGACTGTTTGGTGAATTGTCTGGAGAATCATCTAGAGAGCAATCCGGCAGACTATTCTCCAGACTATCCGCCAGACAATCTGGAGAATCATCTGGACGACTATCCAGCGGACTATCTGGAAGACAATCTCCCGGAGAGTCTGCTGGAGAGTCTAGACAACTCTCTGGAGAACCGTCTGAAGAATCATCCCGCAGATTCTCCGCAGAATCATCTGGAGGACAATTCGGAGGATAATCTGGAGGACAATCTACTAGACTATCAGGCAGATTGTCTGGAGAATTGTCTGCCCGATTGTCTAGAGAACTATCTGGGGAACTATCGTGCAAGCGGCAATACTCGGGCCGCGCGTCCCGCGGCCGTGACTGCTGGCAACTGACAACTGAATACCCGGCTTGACTCTGTCCGGGCGGACGCCTAGAATCCCGCGATGGAATCCGACCCACGAGTTTGACGGAAGCGAGAAAAGTCATGCGCCACCGTGTCACCCGATTCTCACGCCTGGCCCGGAAATGACAGCCATCGGACGACCGAACCGGGCAGAAGCTGACCGTTCAGTTCTCATCCTGGTATTCGCATTCCTGGCCGTGCTTGCGCTCACGAACCCGCTGGGCAACTTCCCGCTGAACGACGACTGGTCGTACGGACAGGCCGTTCAGAATCTCGTGCAGAACCACGAATACCGTCTTACCAACTGGACGTCCATGCCGCTGCTGACACAGGTGCTGTGGGGCGCGCTCTTTTCGCTTCCTGCCGGTTTCTCCTTCAACGCTCTCCGATTGTCAACCCTCGTCCTGTCGCTGGCAGGACTCTTGCTGCTGTTGTGGCTTACGTGGGCTGACTGCGAACGCCGCCTTGAGGTCCTCCTGGTCGGGCCACTGTGCCTGCTTTTCAACCCGGTGTATCTTAACCTGTCCCATACGTTCATGACCGACGTCCCGTTCATTACCTTCACACTAGGCTCAGTCCTGTTGCTGGTCCGCGGCATCGACCGCGGGAACAAGGCACTGCTGGCCCTGGGAGTGTGCCTGGCAGTGCTGGCCACGCTCCTGAGGCAGACCGGCGTATTGATACCGGTCGCCTTCGGCATCGGCTACCTGTCCAGCCGCCGGGTCAGCGTACGGAAAGCCCTGCTCCCTTTGGGATTCCTCCTGCTGACCGTCGTCGCGTTCGTCGCGTACACCCGCTGGCTCACAGTAACCGGGCGGCTGCCGACCGGCTACTACGCCCAGTGGGCGCAGGTGCTGTCCGTATCCGCGTCCGGACTTCCGGGTATCGCCAGGCAAGTCGCCGGCTCACTGCTCATCACCTACACCTATCTTGGCCTGTTTACTCTTCCGCTCGGCCTGCTCTTCATCAGCGGGACGCGCCGGAAGCGCCTCCTCGCGCTCTTCGCGGTGTCTGCCATCCTGCTGGGGCTGACCCGACTGCTCCACATTGACTTTCCGGGCAACATCCTGTCGGACCGCGGGGTCGGACCCTTCACGCTTGCGCATACGGAGAGCTTTACCGCTTTCGCCGGGGGGACTGCGTCGAAGGCCGTGCTGGGCGTGCTGGCGTTGGTCGGCGGGGCGCTGCTGCTTGAGATGCTGGTGCGGTCCGTGCGGAACGTCCGTTCGTCCTGGCTTTCGACGGTCTGCCTGTCATTCGCCGGATTGTGTCTGGTCCCCCTCTCGCTGGTGCATCAATTCGACCGCTACATGCTCCTGTACCTTCCACTGCTGGTCGTTCCCGCGTCGGTCGAGCTGCGCAGGAACCCACCCGCGAAGAGCGCCGTGATTGCCGCGTTCGCGGCCCTGCTCGTGTGTGCCGCGTTCTCGGTCAGTGCGGTCCACGACTACATGGGCTGGAACCGAACCAGGTGGCAGGCAATCAGACACCTTGTGACCGACCTCGCCGTACCCACGGACCGGCTGGACGGTGGCTTCGAGTTCAACGGACTGTACACCTACTCAGAAGACTACGTCCGCGCGCCGAACAAGAGTTCCTGGTGGGTCAAGGACGATGAGTACGTGATTTCCTTCGACGTCCTGCCGGGATATGACGTGCTCAAGGTGTACTCCGTGAAAGCCTGGCTGCCCGCGGGCATCAGGCGCATCAACGTGCTCAGACGCGCGGGCCCTCGGCGGCCGCCCGAATAACCTGACGCTCCGCTCGTGGCGCGCACCGGGGACCACGGGCGGCTGAATGCGGAGCCGTCGCGCGACGCGCGCGCTCCTGAGCCCGAACCGGCTTTGGGGCAGGCCGACGGCGTCGCCACTTGCTTGACTTTGAGACCGTGCCCGCTAAGCTGGCTTGACCGCATGGCCTTCTACTACGCAACGGCAAGCGCCACCGACGCCCGCGTCATCATCGTCGGAATGCCGCTTGACCGCACAAGTTCCTTCATCCCCGGCGCGCGGTTCGGCCCGGACGTGACCCGCATGGCCGCGGATAATATCGAGTCGTTCAGCCCCTATCAGAAGCATGACATCTCAGGCATCAAGGTCCACGACGCGGGCAATCTCGCGTTCGCGTTCCCAACCGCGACCGCTCCGCTGGAGCTTATCGCCGCTGCGACCGGCGAGAGCGTCGCCCGGGGCGCGAAGCAGCTTGCCATCGGCGGCGAGCACACTATCACGCCCGCAATCGTGGCCGAACTGGCCAAGAGCCTGCCTGACCTGTGCGTGATTCAGTACGACGCCCACTCTGACCTGCGCCAGGATTTCATGGGTGAACGGGTCTGCCATGCGACCGCAATGGCGCGCGTGCTGGACACGATTCCGCGCGACCGGCTGTTCCAGCTCGGCATCCGTTCTTTCTCTCAAGCCTCGGAGATGTCCGAGCCGAACCTGTTCCCATTCGAGGTGCTCGCGCCGGTCGAGCGGGTCCGGGCCGCAATCGGCACGCGGCCGGTCTACGTAACCCTGGACATCGATGTGCTTGACCCGGGCGTGATGCCGGACGTCCAGACGCCCCAGCCGGGTGGATGTTCGTACCGGGACCTTGCGCTGTCTTTGGCCGGACTCGCCGGGCTTGCGATTGTCGGCTGCGATTTAGTCGAGGTCTGCCCGAGGACGATGCAGCCGTCAGCCGGGGCCGCCACTGCAGCCGAACTCGCAAGAGAACTCTGCCTGCTACTCACCCACACCGTATAGTCAAGTCAGTATGATTCGCCACAGACAAGTAGAGAAGTCACAAGTAGAAATGGCAAAGTCCGGACTTCGCCATTTCCCCTTTCCACTTTCTACTTTACCAAAGGAGGTCACCACCCATGTGTTGTCGTGCTTGCTCTGGCTACGAGCTTTGCCGGGCCAAGGGCAAACTGTCCGAAGACTGCTGCTCGCAGTGTCGCTATTTCGATTCGTGCATGGAAGAACCGGCACAGGAGAAGACCAAGCATAAGGCCGCGCCCTATCATCGGGCTGCCCGGCCATAGCCCAACCAGCGGACCAGTTCGCAGTTAGGAGTTAGGAGTGAGGAGACGGTGCGACTGCTACCTGCTACCTGCTAACTCCTAAGGACTGACCAGGGCGACGCGCTCGACGCGCACCCCGCGCGGCGTATTGACCACGAGCAGGTAGAGCCCACTCGCCTTGTTCTGCGGTCGCCAGACCGCCTGGTGCCGCGCCGCCTCGACCCGCAGTTCGGCAACCGGCCGGCCATCGATCGTTCGTACCCCCACGCTGGTCGCATCGTACGGCAACCCGTCGATCACGACACCGCTGTGCACCCCGAGAATGCACGGGTTCGGATAGACCCGCAGATGGTTCGCGGTGGTCTCCGGCGCCGCGGAGTAGTTGTATACGGACAGGCCGCGCTGCGTCCCGATCAACGCGAGCCCGAGGTCGTCGCTCAGCGCCATCGCCGAGTAGAACCCGACAAACCCCTGGAGGTTCGCGATGAGGCCGCTGTTCTGGGGCGTGAAGCTGGTCCAGTTCCGGGCAACCTGGTCGTAGATTGAGAGCCCGGCCTCGGTCAAGAGCCATACCCGGTCCGATGCGTCGACGCGGACTCGGTAGACGTTGTTCGCGAGGATGGCGCTGTTGGCGGTGGTGAAGACCTGGAACGACGAGCCATTCCACATCGCCGCGCCCTGCGGGGTCGCAACCCAGACGCGGTCCTGGCCATCAACCGCCACCGACCTGACTTCGGCCGACGGCAGCCCGCTGGACAGAACGGTGTCCGTATCGTCGGACCGGTCGTGCAGGGTCCCGCCGTAGTCAATCATCACCAGCCCGACCAGAGAGCCCATCCAGACGCGACTCCGTGAGTCGAACGCGATCTCGTACAGCCCGCCGGGCGGCGGTGGCAAACCAGCGACCTCGAACACGGTCTGCTGATACGCAGAGTCGACCGCGACAACCGTGCCGCCGCCGTTGAACACCCACTTCGTGTCATACTGGTCAAGACCGAAGGCGTCGATGATGTTCCAGCTTGAGAGCGCGCCCCACTGCACCTTCTGCCAGGTGCCATCGGCAGGATTGTACGCGGCCAGCCCGCCGTTGCTGTCAAAGTGCGCAAGCCAGATTTGGCCCTTGGAGTCAACGCGCACCTGGACCGGTTTCGGCAGCACGCTCCACATCACCGAAACCTGCCCCTCGGGATTCACCCAAGATATGGCGGAGCCGTAGTGGCACAGATAGATGTCGCCGGTCGAGCGGATGGCGCAGTCGGAAATCGCCGCGGACCAGATGCAGTTGTTGTAGTACGAATTCCAGGACTGGCCGGAGAAAGCATAACGCAGGCCTGAACCGTAGAGTTCGTTGCCTCCGCACCCGACCCACAGTGCATCGGCAAAGTGCAAAGCCCGCGTGTCCTCGTTGAGAATCACCGAGAACCGGGATGAATCGGCTCCGTCGCCTTCGTAAAGCCCGGCCTGCGTTGCCAGGTAAATCCTGGGGCCGGACACGGCCAGTTCGTACACCGCGGTAGGCTGGCTGAAACCAACGACCTTGCGGAACCCCGTGCTCTCTCTTATCGCCAGCCCTCGCTCGGTAGCGAGCAGCAGGCTGTCGTGCCACAGCGCGACGGCCCGCACCGAGTCGCCGAACGGCTGACGATAGGGCGCCCAGGACGTAAATCCACGGTCAACCGCCACGACGCCTCGATTGGTGCCCACCCAGTATTCGTCCAAGGCCGCGACGCAGAGTATCTGGTCGCTCAGCAGCTCCGGCACCCGGGCCATGGTGAACCGGGCTATGCTATCGTCATCGAAGTCGAGGGGCGTGCCGCGCGTTTCAATCACGTACAAGCCCTGGTCCGAACCGCAGAGCAGCCGGTCCCCGTCCCAAGTCAAGGTCCTGATCCGCAGGGCAAGATCATTGGGCCGGTACTGCCGGACCAGGCCGCTGTCCGGCTCAATCACAGCCAGGCCTCCGCCGTCGGTTCCGACCCAGAGGTTGCCGGTCTCATCCCGGCCTATACACAGGCACCGATTCGTCGGCAACCCGTCCGAATTCACGAACGTCCGGCGCAGCAGGGGCTCGGGCAGGATGTCGAGTACGACCACACCGCCGTTGGTCGCAAGATACATGACCGAATCGGTGCCGACCATACCGCTGATGAAGTTCGTGTTGGTGTAGGACTGCCAGGCACCGGTGCTGCCGGTCGCGAGGAGAACGATAAGTAATCCTGTCATTTTCTACTACACGATACTACCGGGCAAAAAGGCAAGTGGCAATGGCGAAGTTCGGTCATTCGCCATTTCCACTTTCTACTTCTGTCCTTCAGTATGCCCCACGGCCGCTCACTACGGCCCGTAGCGTCCGCAGGGCGATTGAGAAGTCCATCCACAGGGACCAGTTGCGGATGTAGTATTCGTCGAGGGTGAGCCGCTCCTTGAACGGCAGCGAGGTCCGGCCCGACACTTGCCATAGCCCGGTCATGCCCGGCCGCACACGCACAATGGTGTCGAGCGACTCACCGATCCGGTCCGATTCTACCGGCAGATAGGGTCGCGGCCCGACCAACGCCATCTCACCACGCAGGACGTTCCAGAGCTGCGGCAACTCGTCGAGACTGAGACGCCTGAGCAGCCGGCCGATCGGGGTAACCCGCGGGTCGTTGGTGATACGGGCGTACTTCAGCCATTCCGCGCGCACCTGCTCGTCACCGGCCAGCATGTCGGCCAGCCGCTGCTCCGCGTCACAGTACATCGTCCTGAACTTCAGGCAGTCGAACAACTTCCGGTCACGTCCGATCCGCTTCTGACGGAAGAGAATCGGCCCCTTTGAGGACACCTTGACCAGCAAGGCGAGCACCAGGAACAACGGCGTGAGCACGACGAGCAACGGCACGGTGCCCGCCAACTCCAGCACCGACTTGGTGAAGGTGTTCAAGGGCCGAAGCAGGCTGTACCGGTACTTCATCACGAGAATGCTGCCCACTTGCTCGACTTCCGCGGCCGTGCTTTGCAGCAACGCAGCGGTCGGGATAACGAGCGTCTCCGCGAACCTGCGTTCGGCGAACTTGAACACGACCCGCATCTCCTCCGGCGTGAATGAATCCGACACCACAACCAGAATCGCGTCGAGCGATGACGCTTCGGCCAGCACGCTCTCCAGCGCCCCGGTGCCCGCGCTGTGCGGTATCTGCCGCCCCGCGACGTAGCCGAGCGCCCGGTGCCGCGTCAGCTCCTTGCAGAACTGCTCGGCTGCCGGACCGCCGCCCAGGATGACCAGTTGTTGGCGGCCCAGCCTGAGCGCTGCCAGAATCCACTTGAGCAAGGCACGTGTCGCCGGTGCAAGGACCATGCTGAACGCGAGCGCCAGCAGCACCGCCACGCGCGACACAATCCAGATCCGCCACAGGAACAGGAGTATCATGACCGCGGCGGTCGCAATGATGACGCCACGCACATAGCGCCGGGCCTCTTCCCATGCCACCAGCCGCTTCGTGTACAACCCTTCGTAGGCGAAGACAAACGGGTACACGGCCAGCACAAAGGCCTTCTCAGTCAGCGTGTGAATCTGCAAGCCCGGCGGGAACACGTATGGTATGCCGGTCTGGAACCAGTTGCGCACCAGGTAGCCAAGAGCGTAGCTGGCGAACACGGCCGCCGCGTCGCCGAGGACGAGCACGAGCGTGGCGACGAACCGCTGCAGCCGACTCATGCTTGACGCGCCCCGGTCTGCCAGGAATACTCGAACTCCCGGAGCCCGACCAGCCAGCCCGCTTCGGACAGGAACAGGTACGCAGCGAATGCTACCCGCAACGCCAGCCGGGCCGGCCCGCCCCGACCCAGGCTGAAATAGCGCATCAGGGCCTTCAGGCGCTGATAGTCTCCGAACTGTTGAAACCGACGCCTGACCCCTCCGTAGAAGTGCTCAACGGTCACGCGGGGGTCGAGAAAGACGCCCCAGCCCTTTCGACCCAACCGGCAGCAGATGTCCATGTCCTCGGCATACATGAAGAACCGCTCGTCGAAGCCGGCAATCTGGTCGATTGCGTCTCGTCGAAAGACCACGAACGTCCCGATAACAGCCTCGACCGGAACCGGTTCCGTCGCAAGGTGGGCGTCGGCATACTGGAAGTCGCGCGCCGGTGCGTAACGCGGAAAGATGTGCGCCAGCGGCGAGCGCCGGCCCGCGAGAACGTAACGCAGGCGCGGAAGGCGCCGCGCCGACGGCTGAGGCGTGCCGTCCGCATAGTGAAGCTGCGGCGAGACAGCGCCAGCCTCCGGGTGTTCATCCATAAACCGGACCAGCCCGGTCATTGCCGGGGTCGAGAAGACAAGGTCAGGATTGGCCACCGCTACGTACCGGCCGCGGGCGTGCCTGTATCCCCGGTTGAACGCGGCACCGTAGCCGGCGTTGCGCCCGAGCAACAAAAGTCTCGCCCCGTGCCGGCGACAAGTCGAGACGACCTCGGCCCGGTCCCGCGACGCGTTGTCAATAACCAGAGTCTCGATTTCCAGGCTGGGCTCCGCATCATGGAGTGAAGAGAGCGCACAGTCAAGCAGCCGTGCCGAGTTGTAGTTGATGAACACGATGGTCAGTTCCGGAGGCATCAAGGACAGTCTATGGCTGCGGCCCTCCTTTTCAAGACCTAGCTTGCCAGTTGCCGGACGAGCTCCCCGTCGCGACGCCGGATGTCAATCACGACCGTGGGCCGGCCCAGCACGTGCGAGGCACACCCGAAACACGGGTCGTACGCACGGAAGAACATCTCGACCGTGTTAAGCAACCCGTCGCTGACCTTGCCCTTGTGTATCAGCTCTTTGGCGGCCTCGCGCACCGACATGCAGATTGGACCTTTGTTGTTGGTGGTCGCGACAATCAGGTTCACGCTTTCAATCATCCGGTCTTCGGTCAGCCGGTAGTGATG
Organism: Caldifarciminota bacterium; assembly: GCA_026397595.1. Taxonomy (GTDB): domain Bacteria; phylum Hydrothermota; class Tepidihabitantia; order Tepidihabitantales; family Tepidihabitantaceae; genus UBA2258. Next base: position 2,364 of record JAPLUO010000115.1, on the reverse strand, counting down.
GAAGAGCGTCCCGCGGGCCGCCTCGACCACGCCGACACCCTCCGGCTTCATGTCGAACTTCATGTTCCGGATATCGGTGCCGGTTATCCCCGGGTCGGTCGCGAGCTCAAGCGCCCGTTCCGCGGCGTAGAGCAACTCGACGAGCCTTGCCCAGTGGTACGCCAGTGTGGAGTTGACCGGCTTGGTGCCGAACGTATCGAACAGCTTGCGGTACGCGGCGTCGGCCCCAGGTGTAGCCATCCCTACGGCAACGTTGAGCCGCGCCAACGGGCCGACCCGGTACAAACCTGAATCCGGACCGTCAACCAGGCCCTTGTACCCGACTTCTTTCAGGTACGTTGCCTTGACGTAGCTCCAGTCGAGCACGTGCTCGGCGATGTGGTTCAAGTAGTCACTGCCGTTGAACCTGGCAAACTCCTTGCCCTGCTGGTCGGTGACGCGGACCGGGCCGTCGTAGAAACTTACCCGGTTCCGCTCATCCACCATGCCCATGTTGTACACCGCAAGCCCGAGCTTGGGATTCTGTATCAGCGCCATGTAGGCCGGGTTCTTCAGTACCACGTCCTCGAACAACTGCAGCGTGAACTTGGCGAAGTCTACGCACGACCGAGCCATCGTCTCAATCTCTTTGCGGCCCTCTTCGGACAGCACCTTGGTCTGACCGCCGGGGACGCCGCTAACCGGGTGGGTCGGCTTGCCGCCGAGAATCTCGGTAATCCGCTGGCCATAGGCCCGGTGCTTGATGACTTCCTTCGCCGTGTCCATGCCGACTTTCTCGATGACGCCGAGAATGTTCCGCTTCTCCTTCGGCGCGTCCGGCCCGACTATGAAGTCCGGCCCGCCCAGGAAATAGAAGTGCAGGATGTGGTCGTAGATGATGTAGCCGTGGTATATCAACTCGCGGAGCTTGCGCGCGGTCTCGGTCGGCTGGACCCCGAAGGCCGCGTCAAGCGCCTTGGTTGCGGCGTGGTGGTGCGCCACCGGGCAAACCCCGCAGATTCGGCTGGTAAGCTGGGGCATGTCCTCGGCCTTCCGGCCCACGCAGAACTGCTCGAATCCGCGCAGCTCCGGCACCTGCAGATAGGCGTTCTCGACCTCGCCTTTATCGTCCAGGAAAATCTCAATCTTGCCATGCCCTTCAAGCCGGGTAATCGGGTCAATCGTAATTCGCGTGCTCACTTCTGCCTCCGGCCGCTGATAGTCGCGTCGGCCAGGCCGTACATGTAGAATGTGCCGACCGGGTCCTTGACCTGCGCCAGCAGCTTCGCAGCTTCCGGCCCCGCGATGTCCTTCTCATCGTCCACTCGCAGGATTGAACTGAGCGCGGAAATCATCTTGCCGCCCTGGTCACCTACCTCAGGCGTCGGGCCCATGCAGCCGGTGCACGGCCAGTTGCCGTTGATGCACCGCTGGCCGCAGCCGCCGCGAGTGACCGGCCCCATGCATACTATGCCCTGCTCCAAGAAACAGACGCCCGGGTCGGCCTGGACTTCCCAAACCCGCTTGACGTCCGGCATCTTCTTGGCCTCGTTCTTGTTCCGGTCGCACTCATCGCACAGGGCCTTGGACGGGCCAAGTACCGAACCCTTGGCTGGCAGGCTGCCATCGAAGATTGCCGTCATGGCGTCGAGAATCCTCGGCACCGCGGGCGGGCATCCCGGCAGGTAGTAGTCGACGTCGACCACCCGGTTTAGCGGCGACACGCGGTCATAGAATTCGGGCAGCGACACGTCACCCTCCGGGACCTTGCCTTTCACCAGCGGCCGGGTGCCGTCCGGGTTGGCGACCGACGGCTCCTCCGTATAGACGTGCTTCAGTATCTGCTCGCGGCCGTAAAGGTTTGCCAGCCCCGGGATGCAGCCGTGGTGGGCGCACGAACCGAACGCAACCAGCACCTTCGACTTCTTCCGCAACAGGTGTGCCAGTTCCTCCTGCTCCGAATTCCGTATCGAGCCGTTGAAGAAACAGACGTCCATGAACCGGTCCGGCATTGCCTTCACGTCCGCGTACTTCGTGTCCATGGCAACAGGCCAGAACAGGATGTCGGCCCGCTCGAGCACGTCCAGGATCTTCTCATTAGTGTCGAGCACAGCAATCTCGCAGCCTCCACACGAGGCTGCCCAGTAGAAACCAAACTTCAGTTTATCTGGCAAAAGAATCCTCCGGGGTAACTCAGGGCGAAGAGAATAGACGATTCATCCCCTAAGTCAAGCACCCTCGCCCTCCCTAGTCCCGACATTGAAATCTGAGTTGGCGTGAAAAGAAGAGGCTACTTCCCTCGTATCGCTGCGTCTAAACGGTATGCAGAAGCTGCACCCGTCAGGTGAAGAGAGGAGCGACCAAATGATCAGCACTACCGTAACG
>JAPLUO010000345.1 GCA_026397595.1 Caldifarciminota bacterium | reverse complement strand
GGTCAGCTTCGAGTCGTACATGCACGAGTGCGGGTTGCCGACCATGTCAATCGACACAAGTGGCTCCTCGACGTACTGCAGGATGCCCTTAAGCGGCCCTTCGGCTGCGGCCTTGAATGCGGCGTTGACTTCTTCCTTGGTCGTGCTCTTTTCTACGCAGCACGCGAGGTCCACCATCGAGACGTCGGGTGTGGGCACGCGGATGGCGACGCCGTCAATCTTGCCCTTCAGTTCCGGGAATATAACCGCGATGAGCTTGGCCGCGCCGGTCGAGGTGGGGATCATCGACAGCGCGCCGGCCCGCGCGCGGCGCAGGTCCTTGTGCGGCTGATCGAGCAGGGCCTGGTCGTTCGTGTAGGCATGAATTGTCGTCATGTATGCGCGCTGAATCTTGAAGTTCTCGTGGATGACCTTGGCAGCAGGCACCACGCAGTTCGTGGTGCAGGAAGCGTTCGAAACAATGTGGTCGGTCTTCGGGTCATAGGTCGTGTGGTTCACGCCCATGACCAGCGTCTTGATCGCCTTGTCGCCCTTGGGCGGGGCGGAGAGGACGACCTTCTTCGCGCCGAACTTCAGGTGCATTGCTGCCTTGTCATACTCGGTGAAGAGGCCGGTGGACTCGATCACGTACTCGACGCCCAGCTTCTGCCAGGGCAGGTCCGGGTTCTTCTTCGCGTTGTTCACCAGCGCCTTGCGGCCGGCGATGGTGATTGACTCGCCCTCGACCATCACGTCCGGGAACCGTCCGTGCACCGAGTCGTACTTCAACAAATGCGCGAGGGTCGCGGCATCGGTCACGTCATTGATGCCGACGACCTCGATTTCCGGGTGGCGGGACGCGATTCTTGCTACCAGCCGACCGATTCTGCCAAAGCCATTGATTGCCAGTCTGACAGACATTAGGACCTCCTTAAAGGTAAGAGCATCAGAGTTCAGCTACCCTTGAGCAAGGGTCTACAACCAGACCTGCTTAGGTTGGAGTCTAAGCATAGACACCGGAATGCGGCACGTCAAGACCTGAATGAAGAAGCTGGTTGGACCAAAAGTCAGACAGCAGATACCAGAATGCAGAAGTGAGGCGTGGGTACCGGACACTGGTAACTGGATGCGGCCAACGGCTTACGATTTACGGCAGGCGGTCTCAGGCTCGCGGATCTCGAGGAGTCTAGTCCATGAATGCGTCATCCGTACTTCCCAGTCCACCATACAGGCGCCGAAGAGTCAGCATCGAGACTCGCGCGGCCTCAGCGTGGTCGATCTTGGCCTGGTGCTTCCTGCGTCTCAGTTCGCGGGCCTCATCCCGCTCCCGGACACGGGCGTCGTGCAGCATCTGTCGCAGCGGTATTATTGAGTCGGGCTGAGGTTTCTTGAAACGTCTCAGGTAGAGGTTCTCGATGCGTTGGGCGAGCGGCGTCGGCGTCAGCCCTTGCGCGGCGCCCGCGGATTCGGCCAGCCGCTGCGGGTTCATCCTGAGCTCGCGGGCCATCTGGACATGGGCATCGGTGAGTCGGCACCGCCGCTTTGCCTTAGCCCACGCCTGTAGCTGGTCTGCCGTTTCTTTCACCTTCTGTGTCTGGCCAAGGCCGTCAGTTCCCGGCTGCCGGCCGTTGGCCGTCGTTCATCTCGGACATGGTAGCGGGCGGGGCTTCTATGTCAAATCCCGGGTGCGCCCGAGGTCGGTAGTCCTTGTTGCGTTGCCGGGATTCTCCATTGTGTCTCGAGGACTCGGGTAGGGCTTGACAGATGACGACGTTGTCATAGACTTCCCAAAGATGGGCGCACTCCACCTAAGCCTGCCCGGCGTTGCGGTCGCGGTGAAGAAGGGTGCGGCCAGGAAAGAAGCAGACAAGGTCGAGAGAGAAGCCGCGCGCCCGCGCGGCAGAAGGGGAACGTGATGGAGTACTTTGACGGTCTGCCGGAATCCGAGCCGGCGGTAAGGGCCCCGTTCGAAAAGGGCAGGGCCGCGATGGCTGCGTACAAGTGGGACGAGGCAATCCAGAACTTTGAAGAAGCGGAGAAGCACGCGGCCGGAACCGAACTGGCCGCGCTCCACGGCCTGGTCGGGCACTGCCATCACATGCCAGGTCGTCTACCGCAGGCCCTGGCCAGCTTCGAGGAATCAGCCCGGCTGGCCGAACGGTTCCACGACAAACCGGGACAGGCCCACGCCACGGACAGGACCGGCGTGGTCCTCCGTGACCAGGGTAAGCTCGACCGGGCGCTGGAGAAGTACGAGGAGGCGCTGAGGCTGGCCAAGGAAGCCGGCGCTCGCCCGCAGGAGGCCTATGCCCTCGGCGACATTGGCGTCTTCCACTATGTCAGCGGCGAACCGGCCAAGGCACTCAGTTACTACGAGGATGCACTGAAGATACACCGGGAAACCGGCGACCGGCACGGGCAGGCGTCGTTGCTCTGCAACATCGGGCTAGCCCGTTCGATGAGCGGCGAACAAGACAAGGCGCTGGAGTATTGTGAGAAGTCGCTCGCGCTGGCACGGGAAATCGGGGAGAAGGGGATCGAAGCCGGCGCCCTTGCCAACATCGACTTCCTGCGTTCGGATGAGCTCAAGCCGGCCGAGCGACTCGCGAACCAGGAGCAGGCGCTCAAGCTGATGCGGGAAGTCGGAGACAAGCGGGGCCAGGCGAACCTGCTCGCCAACATGGGGGCGACCCAGATAGACGTGGGCGAGCACGAGAAGGCGGTGGCGTCGTACGTCACGGCGCAGAACACCTACTCGGTCCCGGGCACCATCCAAGGGCCGGAGCGGTACCGGCACGGGCTGGGCAGGTGCCTCACTGCCATGGGACGGGAGAAGTTCGTGGCCGCATGCGCGAAGTCCGGGATGGCCGGGCCAGAGGCCGATAGAATGGCACAAGAACTGGCGAACCCTTAGCCCGCCGGTCAGTCTGCCGTCTGGCGTTGGCTGCCAGCGGCTAGCGGATTACGTCAAATGCGCGGGCGCGCGTCGAGGTCGGTCCTTGTTGCTTCCTCGGATCAGGGTATGAGCACGTAAGGCGTGAGGGTCGCGCCATTCCAAGACCACGTGACCGAACTCCCCGCCTTCCATTCGTAGCCGGCGATGACGACGCTATCCAGCGTCGCGCTTTGCGGGTTCTTCACGACGCACGAAAACCAGTAGTCCTTCTTGACCGCGTGTGGATCGGTGGTCACGCTGGAGTCGGCGGGGACGGTGATGCCCGAGTCCAGCCAATCGCCGCGTGCCCATCCGCGATGAGGACGTGACGGGTTCTGCGGCCTGATTTCTGTAGGTGAAGGTCACGGTCATACCGGTGCCGCACAGCGGAGCGATCACCAGCAG
>JAPLUO010000284.1 GCA_026397595.1 Caldifarciminota bacterium | reverse complement strand
ACCCGACGCTTTGCCCGCGATGTCGGCAGTCGGTGTCGCGACGCCAGCATCAAAGACGTTGCCCGTGCTCTACACCTGGACTGGCACACGACCAAGGAACTGGAGAAAGAGTACCTGCGGGAACAGTTGCGGCGCGCCGGTAAGCCCCGCCCCAAGGTCATCGGCGTTGATGAGCTATCGGTGCGTAAAGGACAGCAGTACCAGATCGTGGTGAGCGACCTGCTCAAGCGGCGGCCAATCTGGTTTGACGGACCGGACCGTAGTCAGGCCAGCATGGAGCGGTTCTACCAGTCGCTTGGGCCTAAGCGGTGTAGCGAGATACAGTTAGCGGTGATGGACATGTGGGAACCTTTTGCGGCGGCCAAGGTGAAGTATGCCCCTCAGGCAGCGATACTGTACGACAAGTTCCATGTGATGCAGCACCTCAACGATGCCTTGGACGAGGTGCGGCGGAGCGAGTATGCACGACTGTCGTCCGACCGCGAGCGGCGGTTCATCAAGGGGCAGCGTTACACGCTGCTATCGCGGCGGGCGCATCTGAGCTATCGCGGGCGGGCTGCACTGAAGCTGCTACTGCAGGCGAACAAGCGTTTGCAGGTAGCTTATCTACTGAAGGAGTCCTTTGACCGGCTCTGGAGTTACCGGAGTGAAGGTTGGGCCCGGGCGTTCTTCTGGAGCTGGCAGCAGGCGCTTCGCTGGCAGCGGCTAAAGCCTTACGAGAAGTTTGCGCAGATGGTGCTTCGGCACTGGGACGGGATTGCCGCCTGGTGTCGGCTGGAGCACAAGGTCTCGCTGGGATTCGTCGAGGGGTTCAACAACAAGATCCGGGTCATACAACGGCGTGCCTACGGGTTTCGCGACGACGACTACTTGCGGCTGAAGGTGCTAACGTCAACCCTGCCGCGACTCTGAGAAGACCGTGAAAAACCTCAAAATCACCCACACAAACGCGCGAAGACCCCATTTGACATCCCCGCCCGCGAGTTCTAGAATCCTTCCATGTCCGAGTCGAGCAAGTCGGCAGGCATGAAGCGTTTGTCTCGCCTCCGCTCCGGCCACCTCGTTGCGCGACTGGCCCGGCTCATCGTGTCTGTCGCCCTCCTGTTTGTCGGCGGTTGCCCGTTGTTCGTCATGGACCAAAACGCGTACCAGACCGGCAAGGTGCTTCAGACAGGAAAAGTGCGCCTCTCCGCTAGCACGTTCTCCTACTTTCCGATGCGCGCCTCGGTCGACGTCGGCCTTGGCCGGAGGTGGGAAGTCGGAGCCGGATTCGGCCGGACGGTGTCTTCCTGGGATTGGTCCGGCGACTTGAGCGTCACTCGCAGCATCTACTCCAGCCGGCGTCTTTTCAGCAGCGTGCTGCTTCAGGCTGAGCTGGCCAGGGGCGGGGGGCTTCTGAAGCCCTTGGGCCGGGTGACGACCGCGGCGGCTCTGAGCTACTGGCCCGAGGAGGGGTTCGGCATCTACATGCCGCTTCGGTTGAGCATGCTCTTCGCATCACCGGCAACGTTCCCGTACAGGAGAGAAGTCTGGAACGACAGCCTCGGCGAGTACGTCCATGTGCCGGCGGAGCGAGTTTTCCACGGGTTGCATGACCCGGTGTTAACGGCCGGGTTCGGCTTGGCGAACGAGTACAAGCGGTTCTACTCCAGACTCGCCATCACCTTCCCCGTCATCGGGCCGCACGTCGAACGCGACAGCGTCAACGCGGGCTTCGAGCTCTGGCCGTACGTCGGGTTCCAACTCGGGCTGAGAGTGTTCTAGTAACTCCGGACGACGCAATAAGCAACTCCTGACGCTCGGCGGGTCACGGCATCGGCAACAGACTCGGTGCCGCGTTCTCGGTCGGGAAGCAGCTTCGGCGGAGCCAGACTTGAGCGATTCCTGACGCGCGGCGTCCCTCCGCTGTAGTCAGCGCAATCCGTGAGCCGTTGTCCGCGAACGTTGAACGAGTCCTCCGAACCGAGTGGGCTGCCCCGCCCGCCTCCGCGGATAGACAAAGGTTGAAGTTGAGACCTCTACCTTTACCTTTACCTTTGCCTCGCCCTTTGTTACTCTTACGCCGACAATCTGGAAGAGCGGTGGAAGACCGGGTGCGTGTCTACGCACGAACGGTTGCAGTTCCGTGCTGCACAGGGAAAGCCGTGAGAATCGGCTGCGGTCCTACCCACTGTGAGCGGTTCGCCGCTCCGTCATAGCCACTGGCACAGGCCGGGAAGGCGACGGAGCCATGCCGCAAGCCAGGAGACCTGTCTGCCGCTTTCCGCTATGACCGTGGGGCGCGAGACGCGCCCCGGATTCGACTTGTAAGGAAAGGAGAATCATGCCTCCGACGAAGTCAGAAGGCAGAAGGCAGAAGTCAGAAAGCAGAAGAACGGGAGCGGCCGGACTCGTGCTGCTTCTCGTGCTGGGTGCTGCGCGCGCGGCGACCCTGACCGGCGTGGTGCTCGACGCGGCGACGTGGCAGCCGGTTTCATATGCCGCGGTCAGCGCGCCCAACCTGGACCTGAATACAATCGCGGACTCCGCCGGCGCTTTCGCGCTGAAACTCGAACCCGGGCTGAGCCGCGTGACCGTAGCGGCTTCTCGCGTGGGCTACGAGGAGAAACGCTGGGAGAAAGTGGACGTTTCCCGCCCGGCGACGCTCTACCTCCGCCCCAGTCCGGTCCGGCTGGAGGGCATCTCGGTCAGTGCATTCCGAACCCCGAGCCCGCTCGAAAGGTCCGGTCCGGTCTCAATCATCGAAGGCCGCAACGCCGAGGCAGACGGCCGGCTTAGCCTGGCCGAACTGCTCTGGGTCTCACCGTCAGTCATTTCCAAGGACTACGGCAATCTGACAACAATCGGCCTGCGCGGGGCCAACACGGAACAAACCCTCATCCTGCTCGACGGCGTCAGGCTGAACTCGGCCCAGGACAACCTCTTCGACCTCACCACCCTGCCGCTGACACTACCCGAGCGAATTGAGGTCGTGCGCGGCAACAGCTCGGCCTTGTACGGCGCGAACTCCATCGGCGGGCTGGTCAACGTAGTCACGCCGGAGCCGGACCGGTTCGGCGTGAACGCAACCGCGGGCATCGGCTCGTTCGGCAAGCGCTACCTGCAGGCCACCCACTCGGACTGGTCTGCCCCACTCGGCTACGTTGTCACCGCCAGCCTGAATCGCATGGGCGACAGCTTCAGTTACCGGGACACGCTGGACTCGGTGCATGAGCGCGTGAACTCGGACATCAACTCCCAGGACGTAATGGCCAAGGGCGTCTTCGCTCAGGGCGCGCACCGGGTATCGCTGCTCGGTGAGTACAACGTTACCCGGCGCGGCGAACCCGGCCCGACCTCGTGGCCGGCGGACAGTGCGCGCATGGACGACTATCGCGGCATCGTTCACCTGAGCTACGACCTGCAGGAGGCTGATAACGCCCGGCTCGAATCGAGGCTGTACCATCACCAGTCCTGGCGTCACTTCTGGAACCCGGACACGCTCTCGTGGGTCAATGACACGCACGTCACCACGGTCTCCGGCATCATGGCGAAACAGACCGCGCACTTTACGCGCTGGGCAACAGTGATTGCCGGTCTTGAGGGCGGGCGCGAGCAATTCCAGAGCACGGCCATCGGAACCCCGCTGCGCTGGACCGGGGCGGGCTGGGCCGAGGCACGCCTGCGGTGGCTAAGCTTCGACATCGTGCCGATGGCGCGATTCGATTGGCTGGGCGATTCAAGGCAGCGGTCTGACTCCACGACCGCACGCTCCAACACCCGCGTCGTCAGTCCCAAGCTTTCGCTGAGCTATTCGGGCCCGGGCTGGCTCGACCTCTACGCGTCGGCCGGCCGGTCGTTCCGGGCACCGACGTTCAATGAACTCTACTGGCCCGAGGACCCGTGGACCAAAGGCAACCCGCAACTGAAACCGGAATGGGCAACGAGCGTTGACTTCAATACGTCAGTCAGATACGCATCGTTCCTCACCGGCCGCCTTGGACTCTGGCATTCGTTTCTCACCGACCTGATTCAGTGGCAGCCGGATTCGGCCTGGGTGTACAGGCCGGTGAATCTCGACACCGCAACCATCACCGGCGGCGAACTCGAACTGGCCCTTACCTCCAGGCACGCCGGGATTGTCGGCAACGCCACCTACATGCTGGCGAACTCGCACGACATGGACCTCATCTACCGGCCCCGACTCAGTTTCGTGCTGTCACCATGGGCCGGCTGGGGACCGGCGCAACTAACTTGCGACGTCCGCTACACCGGCCAGAGGTACACGATGCCCGACACGCTGCCGCCTAACGGCACGAACTCACTTCCGAGCTTCATGCTGTTTGACGTCGGACTCGCGATTACGCCGACATTCGGGCGGGTTGGGACAGCGCTGCGCGGCGGAATCCGCAACCTGTTCGACCGGCAATACGAAGTTATGAGAGGATATCCGATTCTAGGCCGTAACTGGTACGTTGAACTGGAGCTGAAGCTCTAGTGCGCGGGCGCTTTGGAGTGCGGGAGCGGAAGCTCCCGCTTTTCCTCGCCTGAGTCAGGAACAGCGACAACCGGCCCGGCCGGTCTGGCAAGGTCTGTGAGGTAGGACGCCTTAAGCCGATTGAACTCGGGTATGTTCTTGCTTGCCACCGGCTCGGCCCGCGGCGGAATCACCTTGAACGGGTTGACCGGCTTGCCGCCCTGCCTGACCTCGAAGTGCAGGTGGGGCCCGGTCGACATCCCGGTCGAGCCGACATACCCGACCGTCTGCCCCTGCCGCACGCTCCGTCCGGCCTTCACCCCTGCGCCGTACCGCGACATGTGCCCGTAACACGAGACTAGCCCACCGGAGTGACGCAACTGCACGAAGTTGCCGTACCCATCGTTCCAACGTGCCATCACGACCGCGCCGTCGGCAATCGCGCTCACGGGCGTGCCTAATGGCGCACCGTAGTCAACGCCTTGATGCTGACGGTAGACCCGACTTATGGGGTGGAACCGTCTCCCGAAACCCGAGGTGACATTGGCGAATGTCAGCGGGGAGCGGAGCACGCTCTTGCGCAGGGATTGACCCTTCTCGTTGTAGAAGTCGTAGTGGCCTGAGGGACTACGGTAGTGGAAACCGGAGTAGTTGCCCGCGTGCCCCTTGTAGCGCACAGCGTAAACCTGGCCGTCCCGGTAGAAGCTCGAATCAACGTAGTACTTGTCCAGCAGTATCTCGAACGAATCACCCTCGTTCACCTCGGTCAGGAAGTCCACCTCATAGCTGAGGACTTGGGCGAAGCTCACAATCAGCGTCGGCGTCTCCCCGAGGTCGATCATCGAGTTCCAGAGCGACCCTTTGATGGCCCCGCGCACGACAACCCGTACGGTGTCTACCGGCTTAACTTCCTTGGCCGCAGTTGTACCGACCGAGTCAAATCGCACCGGGTATGAGGTAACCGGATCCTTGCGATACGTGACGCCGGTCATGCTCAGCCCCCGGTACTCGAAGGACACGATGTCTCCGACCCGCATGTTCCGGAAGTTAAAATCGGTCTTCGCCAGTGCCGCGTACACCTCGTTGATGCGCGCCGGGGGCAGGCACCAGCGCGCGAGCACGCCGGCCAGCATCTCACCCTTGCCGAGGCTGTCGGACCCGACATAGGTTGAATCGGACAACGGGATCTCAGGCCCGCACACCGGGTGCTTCGCGGTCAGACGCCGGACCACGAAAACACTGATCGCGACCGCTGCCAGCCCGACCAGAACCATGGCGACCCGCCCGGCGAGTCCGACTCGTCTCACCTGTCCGACGGGTCCGACCGGTTGCTCCATAGCGGCTACTCCAGTAACTCGATCTGCGCGGCCGGGCTCAGGCCAAACGCAGACGGGGCCGGGCCGATCCCGGGGCTCAAGAGTCTCGTCAGGTTATCGTCCTTAAGTTGCACCAGTCAGAAAAGCCTAGCGGCTTATCGGCGGCGAGGCAACTCCGGCCGCGTTCGCGCCCTAAGTCGCCAGGTCTTCTTGGATCGTCACACCGGACTTCACCAAAGCAACGATTTCCGACGCCCGGCCAAAGGTCGTGACCTCGTCCGACACGCCCAACCGCGAAGTGTCGCATTCCGGGCACGGATGGAACGTGACCGCGAAGTTGCCGCGTAGGGCCCAGCCTTCGACAACCGTGCTCTTGCCGTCCGGTTCCTGCACCCGCAAATAGAGCATCTCGGGTAACTCCACCCGGGCAAACGGCGCCACGGTTCCACACTGTTCGCACGGCCTCTGGGTCCGGCACCCGATCTCGTATCGCGCCTTCTCCCGCACCTCATCGGCCAGGTCCTTGCGGTCGTAAATCCGGACCAATTGTCGGCCTCCGCCCGGGCCCGACCCTTCGGCCATCATCAACCATATCTTGTCGAGCACGGGGCTGCCCTCGTGCGCGGCAAACAGATAGCGGGACTTCTCCTCGCCGGTCAGGAGTTCGTGTGCCCGACGATCTTCGAGTTCGGCGTTCCTAATCGTATCCTGCCTGAGCTTCACCCGCTGCCGACCTTCGGCAATGAACCCGGCCAGTTCTTCATCCTCGTACCGCAGCTTCGGGTCCATGTACCGGAACAGCATCTTGATGCGGAACAGCGCGGTACGGTCGAAGTAGAAAATTGCGGGCCAGACCAGGACATAGGCGAGGCCGCGCAGGATCCCGACCAGGAGGTCGAGCGAAATCTCGTGCTTTTCCCGGTACTCGCCGTCCAGATAGTAAAGACTGAGATGATACAGCGTGGCAATCACGATTCCGGTAAGGAACCAGATTGCGAAAAACGGCACCCCGAACGCCACCAACTTCCCGGCAGTGTCCGCGTCAAACACGGCTCCTCCTCACGACGGCCCAGTATCTCCTGCTCACCGTATCAACCGCATACTCAGGGCCGCCACAAGCATCACGACAGCGAGACCAGCAACGCTCATATGTTTCTCGCGATAAGCTTAAGGGCCGGAAACCATCTCGTCAAATCAGTGAGCTGCGTTCCCAGCGCCCACCCTTGATTTCGACCTTGTTGCGCCTATGCTAACCTAGATGTCGACCGCGCGAAGCTCGAACCGACCTCACCCGGCATGACCAGCCTGCTTCAGGGGATGTCCCCGATTCTGGCAGCGGTCCTGGCCGCAACTGCGGCATGGGCCGTCACCACGCTCGGCGCGACCACGGTCTTCCTCACGCGCGACTTCAACCGCAAGCTGTTCGATGCCCTGATGGGCTTCGCCGCCGGCATCATGCTCGCGGTCTGCTTCTGGTCCCTGCTTGAGCCCGCGGTCAAGATGACCGGCGGCCGGGTCTGGCCCGCGCTCATCGGCCTGGTCGCGGGCGGCATCGCATTCTGGAGCATTGACAAGGTACTCCCGCACCTGCATTCCGGGTTTCCCATGGAAGAAGCTGAGGGCGTCAAGTCATCGCTGCACCGCAGCATCCTTCTCGTGCTGGCCATCACGCTGCACAACATCCCCGAAGGCCTGGCCATCGGCGTGGCGTTCGGGGCCGCAGCGTCCGGCGTCCCCTCGGCAAACCTCGCCCATGCGCTCACGCTGGCCTTCGGCGTGGCCATCCAGGACTTCCCCGAGGGCCTGGCCGTAGCCCTGCCCCTGCGCCGGGAAGGCACCTCGCGCCTCAAGAGCTTCTTCTATGGTTCACTGTCCGCGGCCGTCGAGCCGGTCGGCGCGGCAGTCGGCGCGGCCGCTGTGGTGCTGGTCAGGGGCATGATGCCGTATGCCCTCGGCTTCTCAGCCGGTGCGATGCTCTTCGTCATCGTCGAAGAACTGATTCCCGAATCACAGCACGGGGGCAACGCCGACCTCGCCACGCTCTCCACGATCTTCGGTTTCGCTCTGATGATGGTGCTCGAAGTCACCATCGGCTAGCCGTCTCCACTCAGCGCCCGCCACCGCCCCGCGCGGGTCGATAGCGGCCAATGCGCGGGCTTCTCCTTCGCGTTCTCCAACGCCCGGCGGTCGCTTACCTTGACCCCGTGAAGCGCGGGGCTTATACTGGCCGGTAGCAATGTCGAAGCCCAAGCGCCCCACCAGCGCAACCGAACGTACGAGAGACCCGGGCCGCGTCTGGCTGTTCGTCGCCCTCGCGCTGACGTTCCTTGTGCGACTCTGGTTCGTGCTCAACATGCGGGGCCAGCCGTTTTCGTTCATCGGGCCGCAGTACGTTGATTCGTACTTCTACCACAGATGGGCGGTGGAAATCATCTCCGGCAACTTCTGGGGGTCGGACGTCTTCTTCCTCCGACCATTGTACCCATACCTGCTCGCCATCCTCTACTCAATCTTCGGCCAACACATCCTCCCGGTGCAGCTCTTTCAGACCCTGCTCGCCACTGCCTCCTGCTTCTTCCTGTACGACACGACGCGCCGCATGTTCGGCTCTCGCCCCGCACTCTTCGCGGCCGTCGGCTTCGCTCTGACCGGCATCCTCGTACTCTATACCGGTACGCTCCTGTACGTGGAGATCACAATCTTCCTGAGCCTGCTTTCCCTCTGGCTCGTGCTCATCGCCGGAAATCGCCTCTGGCTCTGGATTCTCACCGGGGTCAGCTTCGGTCTGCTGGTCATCTGCCGGCCGGAGATGCTGGCGGTGCTGCCGTTTCTACTCCTTTGGCTCTGGCGGAAATCCCCAGTCCCTCGTCCCACGTCTCCAGTCCCTCGTTCCGGTCTGCTCATCATGACAGCCGTAGCGTTCGCGGTCATCGCGGTCGTGCCGGTGCGCAACTACATCGTCGCGCGCGACCCCGTGCTGTTCACCGCGCACTCGGGCATCAACTTCTACTACGGCAACAACCCGGCTGCGGATGGCACCTGGCAGCCGACCCGCGAACTGGAGAAGGGCGCCGGGTTCTCCCACGAGCGGCTCAAACAGATCAGCCGCCTAATTGAGGGCAGGGAAGTGAAACCGTCGCAGGCCTCGGCCTACTGGACGAACAAGGGCCTGAAGTTCATCACCAGCCAGCCGCTTGCGTACCTCAGGCTGGAAGCCCGCAAGCTCCTCCTTTTCCTGAGCAACTACGAAGTCCCGAACGACTACTATCCTGAGACCGCACGGGCCGCGTCGGTCCCGCTCAAGCTCGCGTTCGTCAACTTCGGCCTGGTCCTGGCGCTTGGGCTTGCGGGCATGTTCTTCGCCTGGCCGCGGCGCAGGCAGGCATTGCCCGCGTACCTGTTTGTGGCGGCGTATCTCCTCTCGTCGCTGGTGTTCTACGTTCTCTCGCGTCTGCGCGCGCCGGTGTTCCCGTTCCTGCTGATGTTCGCGGGCTACGGTCTGAGCGAGCTACCTGAAGCACTGAGGAAGTGGAAGAGCGCACGTACCGCCATCGGCCTCGCCGTAGCAGTAGCAGTCTCGGTGGGCGCGAACCTGATTCCTCTGCAGACCAAGACCTACTCGGCCCAGGCCTGGACTCAGATGGGCAATATCTACCTGACGATGCACAAACCCGGCCCCGCGGTCAACGCATTCAACCGAGCCCTGGTCGCGCTGCCGAACTACTACTATGCGCGTTACTGCCTGGTTCTCGGGCTTGCGGGCATGGGTCGGACTGCGGACGCCGAAGCCGAGTACCGCGACCTGGAACGGGCGGTCGGTGGCTCAGCCGAAACCGGCAACGTCGAGCGCCTGGCCGCGGCCCGCACGGCCATTGCGCAGTCGGCCGGCTCCGACGACCCGTTCAGGAGCCAGGCGCTGCGCCTCGCCTCGGCCCGGCTGGCAATCGCCCGCCGCGACTTCGCAACGGCGGAATCGCTCTACCGCGCGTCTTTGGCCGAAGATTCGACCGACGCCGAGACCAACTACCTGCTCGGCCTCGTCTACGTCAGCACCAACAACCTGCCGGCTGCTCGTGAGCGGCTGGCGCGAGCGGTCGCGCTCGACCCCGGCCACGATGCGGCCCGCTCCGCCCTGAAGGCGGTCGAGTCGAAACTCCAGCGCTAGATTTTAGCTTGACATTCCGCGGGCCAGCGACTAGAACTTACCGTGCCCGCGGTTAAGCCGACCCACCGCTGGCGGCTTCCGGCGCCGCCGGATAGCGACGTTTCCGCGCTCAGCCGAGACCTCGAGCTCCCGGAACTGGCGGTAGACCTGCTCCGGCGCCGCGGCTATTCCACCGCCGACGACATCCGTGCATTCCTCGACCCTTCCCCGGCCCGGCTGCGCAAGCCCGACCTGCTGCCCAACATCGCCCGCGCAACTGAGCGCGTCATTGCCGCGATCAACCGCCGCGAACGCATCCTCGTCTGCGGCGACTATGACGTTGACGGCGTCACCGGCACGGTCCTGCTGGTCTCGACCCTGGGCCGGCTCGGCGCCGACGTTCTTTACTACCTGCCGCACCGGCAGGCCGAAGGCTACGGCTTCTCGCTGTCGGGTCTGAAGTTCGCGCAGGAGCAAGGCGCAAAGCTGATTGTCACGAACGACTGCGGCTCATCCGACTACGACACGCTCGCCGCCGCCGCGAACGCGGGTATTGATGTAATCGTCACCGACCACCATGAGCTAGCCAAGACCGGGCGAAGTCAGAAATCAGAAGCTAGAATGCAGAATGCAGAACTGACGGAAGCCGGAACTGAATTGCCTCCGGCATACGCGGTGGTGAATCCGAAGCGGGCCGATTCGGCCTACCCGTTTCGCGAGCTGGCCGGGGTCGGCGTCGCGTTCAAGCTGGCGTGGAGCGTGCTCTCCGCCATGAAGCGACCGCGTGAGGAGCTCATCGCCATGCTCGACCTCGTCGGCCTCGGTACCATCGCCGACGTCGTGCCGCTGACCGACGAGAACCGGGTCCTCGCGCGCATCGGCCTGAACGCCATACGGCGCAGCCCGCGGCCCGGACTGCAGGCGCTGCTCAGAGTCGCGGGTATCGCGGACCGCCCGCTCTCCGGCTACAACATCGGGTTCATGCTCGGCCCGCGTATCAACGCCGCGGGCCGGGTCGGCCACGCCGAACTGGCCGCGCGGCTGCTTCTGACACAGGACTCGGCCGAAGCCGCAACGCTCGCCGCCGAACTCGACGGTTTGAACCGCTCCCGCCAGGCGCTCGAAGAACGAATTCTCGTGCAAGCGACCGGGCTCGTGGAAGCCGGACGGCTCGCCGACCGCCGCGCGATTGTCGTCGCCGCCGAGGGCTGGCACGAAGGGGTTATCGGCATCGTTGCCGCCAAGCTGGTTGACCGCTTCTCCAAGCCCTGCGTCGTCATCGCGTTGAAGGACGACCGGGGCAGAGGTTCGGGCCGCTCGGTCTCCGGCTTTGACCTCCACGCCGCGCTTCAAGCCTGCTCCGATCACCTGCTTGCCTTCGGCGGACACAAGTACG
Organism: Caldifarciminota bacterium; assembly: GCA_026397595.1. GTDB lineage: Bacteria > Hydrothermota > Tepidihabitantia > Tepidihabitantales > Tepidihabitantaceae > UBA2258. Next base: position 2,548 of record JAPLUO010000284.1, on the reverse strand, counting down.
CGGCGGGCCTGAGCCTCGCGCGCGACCGGCTGCCCGGCTTCAGCTCAGCTCTCTCCGACTACGCGGACGGGTTCCCGGAAGAAGTTTTTGAACCGACGCTGCACATTGACGCGGTCGCGCCAATTGAGCAGATTGACGACGCGTTCGTCGCCGCACTCGAGAGGTTCGAGCCGTTCGGCCCGGACAACGCGGCTCCGCTTTTTGCATCGCTGGGCGTCGAGGTTGTCGGCTATCCGCGCAAGGTCGGGAAGAATCACCTCAAGTTCTCGGTCCGCTCCGGCGAGCAAACGCTCGAGGCCATCGCCTGGGGCCGGAGCGCGGAAATCGTCGACATGGGAGTACTGTCCCAAACCCTCCTCGACCTCTGCTACACGGTCGCGCGTCGGACCTACGCCGGCCGCACGTCCACCCAGCTCACCCTCCGCGACTTCCGCACCGCCGAAGGCACTGGGGAGCCGGCCTGATGTCGGCGGTTCTGCCTGACTGGGAGTTCAAGTCGCAGGACGGAATCGAACGCTACGAGTACTCGCCTGACCCGAGGCTGCGCATGATCTTCCTGACCCGGCGCGGCGGCGTGTCGCGCGGCGACTACGAATCGCTCAACCTGTCTTTTGACGTCGGGGACAAGACCTACCACGTCGAGGAGAACTACACCAGGGTCAGGCAGGCGCTCCAACTGCCGGCGATTCTCACCGTGAAACAGACCCACTCGGACACGGTACTGCCCATCGCCTACGAACGAACTCCACCGGAACTGCTCGAAGGCGACGCCTGCTTCACCGACTGCACCGGCCTCGGACTTGGGCTTAAGGTCGCCGACTGCCTGCCGGTGTACATTTACGCCTCTGACATGCGCTGCGTCGGCATCGCCCACTGCGGCTGGCGCGGCACCGCCGCCCGTCTGGCCGAAAAGACCGCGCGCCTGATGTCACGCCGGTTTTCCGTACCCCTGCCTGACCTGCGCTTCAGCCTGGGCCCCTGCATCTGCCCGAACTGCTACCTTGTCGGCGACGATGTCCGCGACCGGTTTGACGACGACTTCCCGGCCGCGCACAAATTCTTCTCCCCGGTCACGACCGCCAAAGGCAACACCAGGTACGGCCTCGACATCCGAGCGGCTAACCGATGGCTGCTCAGAGAGATGGGGCTGGTTGAAGTCCGGTCCCTTGGCCTCTGCACTCGCGAAACCACGAGCCTGTTCTACTCTGTCCGCCGCGGCAAGACGACAGGCCGCAACCTGGCGGTAATCGCCCTGCGCTCCGCCCCGCCCGCCTGACGCCTGGCTCACGACCCAATAGAGCAGAATTCAGAGAGCAGATGCCACCCACAGATTCCGCAGATTACGCAGACGACACGCAGTGTCGCCCCGACGCCGACGGAGGGGTCTCCGCCAACCGACACTCGACAGTTGTCAATCGGAAACAGGGAAACACCAAAGCCCCAACTCAGTACCTCTAACTTCCAGCTTGTGACGTCTAGCTGCTGACTTCGTCCGAGCCTCTGTGTCTTGGCGTCTCCGTGGTGGATCGGTCTGGAAAAAAGAAGCCGGAGTTGAATATCTCCGGCTTTCCCTGCGTCCCTTCGGCTTTCGCCTGGGGACTTCGTGGGTTGTGGAGCTCTCAGGAGCCCTCATATGATTATCCCCCAACTCCGGCCATCGGTCAAGCCTGCCAATCGCTGGCCGCTAATCGCCGCTTGTTAATCGGAAATCGCCAGTTCCTCGGGAAGCCACTCAACAAGCGCCCATGGAAGCAACCGTGAGAGCGACCGGACAAGCGACGAAGAGGGCACCGGCACGAGCGTCGTAGACCGCATCGCGGACCGCGTCAGCCGAGACTTCGGTCAGGACCTCGGTCCAACCAACGGCCATCGTCTCGCCCATCGCTGCACTCATCGCCGACGCCAGCGCAGCGTTGGTCGCCCATCAGAATGCGGCCATGAACGCAACCTTGGACGCAACGTAGAGCGCCAACTTGATGGCGACCTACCAGGCTGCTCCCTCCACGGGGTGTTGAGTTGCGGGCTCGACGCCTAACCCCTTGAAATGCCGCCGGATAATCTCGAAAGTCGGCCTCGCGGTCGTTAACCTTTACTGGTTAAGAATCAGAGATGAGGTCTTCATGAAACACAGCCGTTCCACGTTTGTCTTCACGCCCGAACTCGGGGCCAAACTGCGCGCCCTGCGCAGGCAGCGCAACCTGACCCTGAGCGGCCTGGCCGTGCTGACAGTGAACGCCGGGCAGTCAGTGCCGAAATAGTGAGTTAACAATAGTGAACAGTGAAATCCAAATCCGCCTTTCCTGACGCAACGCTGCCGTAGTTAGCAGAGAGCAGTAGCGGAGAGCGCTCTAGTGGTCCAGTACTCTAGTGCTCCGGATGGGGACGGCGGACCGCAGTAGGCGGACCGGAATCTGCGTCGTCTGCGTGATTTGCGGTTGCTCTCTCCGTGCCGGAGTCCCTCCCCCACTTCGCCATTTCCCCTTTCCTCTTCGCCTCTCATATGTCATACTGGATCCATGCAGTACAATTGTAGGTTGCTTATGCAGAA
>JAPLUO010000172.1 GCA_026397595.1 Caldifarciminota bacterium | reverse complement strand
TTTGCTCATAATCTTAGACTACCTTTTGGTTAGCCTAAGATTATGCGGAGAGGTGCCCCACAAAGTGTGAAGTTCGCCCTGAAAAGAACCCGAACTCCGAAGCTCTAACATGGGGAATTCACGCAGGTTTCAGGTTCAATGCTGTGGATCTGGGCGTAGCAGCCGCCGGCATCCCTTTCTATCCCCTTCTTCTCCTCAGCGTTAATCATGGGGTTCTGGGAATGAGACAGGAACGTCCACGTGTCTCCCGGCAGCCAATCCAGTACCATGTAGGGCGTCGGGACGATTCTTGCCGTTCTGTCCACTGCATAGAGTCTCGGCGTGGGAATGTCTGTCTTCTCGGCAATGAGGGCGTAGTTCTTGGATTCCTTCTCGAATCGGTCTTCCCGGTAGCCCCTGCTAAAGCGAAAGACATACCGCTGAGGGTCGTCAGTCATCCGGACGACGTAAGAGAGATTCGCATTGCATCCCACAATCCTGGGTATGCCGTGCTGGCTGGTTTGGCGAATCTCGACAACCGCCTCGACCGAAGTCTGAGGTCCAAAGACCTGCTTCGCAATTGTCGATATCACATCGCTTCCTACCTCGCGTATTTCCATAAGGAGCTCTCTTACGTGAAGCCGAACAACAATGGAGGGAATCCAGGATACTTCCCTCTTTGGGAACTCAATTCGCTCATGCTTCTCCTCCGACGATTCGGATTCCGTCCTCCGTCAATCCGTAAAGTCCATACGCGAGCGCGTCGGAGAGGGCCGTCGGCTGTCCTCTTCCGCTCGACCAACTCGCCCCTCTTGTCATGCCGCGCCTTGACATCGCTCAGAAATAGAAGTGTCCCTCATTCCACCCCTCATTCCTCCCTGCCCGGTCCTCGCCACGCACGACCGAACCAAACAGACCGGCCCGGAGGGCGCCGTGTCGTCTGAGTACCGGGACGGCCTTAGCCTTAACTTCAGCTATGCTCATGTCCTAACTTACCCCAACTCCGGCACGGCGTCAAGGCAAACGGCGGAACAAGATGCCGCCAAGCCAAGTCCGAACCGGGTTTACCACCAAGTCACCAAGACACGAAGCGCGACGATGAACAGACGTTATCCACAGATTCAACCGACGACGACGGCTCACCGCTTACCGCCCGCCGCTAACTGCTATCTGGTAACTGACTAACTCGCGCGCAGCGCGTTGCTACCAGCTCTTGCTCAGTTGCGCGGTCAGGCGCAGGTCGTTGTACTTGCCATCGTTCCCGTTGTAGATTGCGTCGCTGACCCCGAGGCTCGCGTCGCATATCTTCCATATCGGAAAAGATGACGTCAGGCGCGTGTCTATCCTTGTTCCGCTGCCGAACGTTCCGCCCAGGCTCAGGCTGTTCGTCCACTTCTCGAACAGCGTGTACGAAGGCGTCACGTCGAAGTAGACGCGCTGGTCCGGGTCCATCCCAACCGCGACCGAACGGCTTAACCCGCAACTTGCCGACAAGGACAGCGGGAACTCAAACCCGAGCCCGTAGTTCAGACCTGCGTCCCAACTTGTGTTGTCAGCCGAATCCGACGCAGGGCTGCGCACGTCGTTGTAGCTGAACGAAACCCCGGGCGAGTGCGAGAGCTTGCCGGTCTCGAAGCTGTGGCCTGCGCTCACCGAAACCACGTTGCCCTTTGTCAACGAAGTTGATGCTACCTGGGCCATTGAGTCAAGGTTGTCGGTGGCCTGCGTGTAAGGGTAGTATCCGACCTGCAAGTACGGCAGATTCGGGAATGTGAGCCCGAGGCTCGCCTCCCAGTTCGTGAACCGCGTCGTCGCACTCTTCATTGTGAGCACGCGGACCACTCTACCGAGGCTGTCCTCCACAGCCTGTGCCAGCAGGTTGTCATGTTCGCTCGTGTATGCGGCCGACACCGACACTGCATTGTCGAGGAAGCTGCGCTCGATGCCGCCGCCTATAGCCATGTTGTCATTCCGAAGTCCGGGCGCACCCAGCGACTGGTAGCCCGGCCCGACGAACTCAAGTTTGCCATAGACCCGCGTGTCGAGCACGTTCAGGGAAGGACGTACCTTGAATGCGTAGTCCACGGAACTGGACATGCGCGGCTTGAACGTATTCGCCACCCACTCAGGCATCCAATCCCAGTGCTCGACCGGCAGTCGCTTGTCCCGAGTCAGTTCCGACCCCGTTACTTCAGACTCCAGCCGAAACGCGTCCTTGGCGAGGCTCAGGTTGAACTCCGCGCCGACCACGTAGTTCTCCTTTGGCCGGACGACTTCAAAGGTGTCGGTCGTGTCGTTCGGGTTCGGCTGCCAGTTGTTCGCGGGCGGGACCGTGTCGTCACCGGCGTACAAGACGGTCAAGTAGAAGTGAGTCCCCTCCTTCTTGCCGAACCCGAAACGGCCGGAGTAGAGCATCCGCGCGTACGCGCCCTCGGTTGAGTCCGAAACCGCGACCCGACGCTGGTTCCGGCCCGCGGCAGCGGCTGCGTACACGTACCATGGGTTCAACTCCACCGCGCCGCCGAATACGGGCGCGCCGGACAGGGTGTAGGGCGTCCAAGACGGGTTACACGAGCCGAGCTCAAGGCCTTTTAAGGACAGCGCAAGCCCGGACAGATTGGCCTGCGACTCAAGCCATTTCTTCGGGTTCAGGAACAGCTTGAACTTGTCCAGTTGCTGCCTTAGCGGGTTCTCCTGTGTGCTCATGAGCATGTCGAGCCCGATAGGAAACCCGAAGAGCGACAGCGATGGGTTGACGTTGAACCGCAGTTCCGGCCGCGGCTGGACCAGGCTGTCGCCGGTCACCCATCCATACTCGCTGTACATACTTGCCGTGCCGGAGAACTGCACCGGCTGCACCTGTGCCAGTATCACGCAGAACAGAAGCGTGGCTGTCATAGCCTATTGCCTCTTCGCCGCCGCGGCGCGCAACTGCTTGATCTGTTCCTCTGTCAACTTGGTGCCGCGACCCTTTCCCGGGTTCATGGCGTTGCCCTTTTCCTTCGTGTCCTTGAGACAACCGAGCCCGTGCAGAATTTCGTGGGCCAGCAACCCGAAAGGCTGAATACCGACCATCAGGCCATCTACCTCAAGCACGGAGAAACCCGGCGTGTCGGGCGGGAACCAGTATCCGACGCCGTTCTCGCCCGCGCCCTTGTTAAGCAACTCCAGCGTGATGTACAGCTTGAAGCCGCGCACCTTCTTGCCGTCGCCGAACTTCTTCTTCAGCTCCTCGTTCGCCTTGTCGTTGACCGCCTTGGTCTCAGCATCGCCGTAGTTGCTGTCCATCTTGGAGTCGTTGGTTTTGTCCGGGTCGTCAACGTCCCAGTTGATGTTGTGCTCGGAGAAGTCGAGCTTTACGCCGGCCTGAGCGAAGATATCCTCGTTAGCCTGCTCCACGGCGGCGACAACCCGCTTCTCGATAGCGGCCTTGCCGAATCCCTCGTCGCTGACTATGCCCTTGAGCACATTGACCTTGAGGGGGACGACGATTTCGGGCAACCCGCCGGCTGGCGTCATCTCAAAGTACCGAACCTCGCTTTGCGCGGCGATTCCGTCAGGCGTGGTCGCGGTCACGTGCCAGGCGAAGCCCATGCCTGCAGCCGGCTTGGGAGCGCTCGATGGATACTTGAAGTTTGTCGAGACACCTCCCTTGCTCTCGAACCACGGGCGGTTCGCTCGCATCGCCTCTTCAGGCGTCTGGCCGGGCATCATCTCGACCAGTTTCAGTTCATAAGTCACTCGTCCCTTCGGCGCTGGGCTTGGCGGAGTCCAGACGAACTGCGGGGATTGAGTGCGCACCGTGTCGCCATGTTTGGGGAACACGAGCCGCGGCGGGCCCATCGGCTTGACCTCAAACCCGAAGCTGTCGCCGATGCCGAACGGCATCAGCAGCAACTTGAACCGGTAGTTGCCGGCAGGCAGATGCCCGCTGCGCGTGACGAACGCCTCGTAGCCTTGCGCGACGTCGGTCTTCTCCACCGTCACGTCCCTGTACTGGTAGACCCGCGTGCCGCGAGACAATGGGAACGGCTTGGTCTTGGTCCAGAAAACCTGCCCGCGTGTCGCCTCGAACACGAAGCCCTCGAACCACGCGTCGCACGCCGTATCTGAGATGACCGAGGCCTTCCAGAGGTCTTCGATGCCCCAGCGACCGGGGGGCGGTTTCATTAACCTAACGCGCGGCCTGGCCGTCAACATGGCCGTTGAAATCAGGGCCAGAATGGCCCCGAAGATGATTCTGTGCGTCTTCATGAAGCAGCCTCCTTTTGGCGCTTCGCCGGCAATACGTGCCGGGTTTCACACATCACCAGCCGCGAGCGGTCCGTGCAAACGCCTGCGGACCTTCGGCTTGCACCTCGCCTATCTTCTACCGCACTCCCATCGCGTTGTCAAGAACCGGGCAGCCTAGGCCCGCAGCGTCCGAGCCAACGCACCGGACTCCTGTCGGCCGCATCCGGCCTGAGCGAACCACTCGCCGAGCCGGAGAAACTGGCCGTGTGTACTCACTGCCGGTGACGTGGCGCTTGGTTCCGAGCGCTTCCGCACCACCTATTTGAGCCATACCTCGTACCTGAACCAGCAGTCCTCGTACCTCACACTGGTGCAGGCATTCGTATGGTCTCCGGCCCCCCAAGACGGTCCGTACCAGCTTTCCTCTAGTGATACCAGGTCGTCATTGGTGTTCCTGATGATGTCCGCCAGGGCCAGAATCGCGGCGGTAACCGCGGGTGCGACGACGGGTGCCAGCGGACCGGTATGCCCGCCGATGTAGTCTCCGATTGGGCCAGCGGCAGCGTCCAGTATCGCCCTGATGATGGCGCATGCACCGTCGTTGTCTTCCTCGATGGCGTGCAGGTAGATGATCAGCCCATCGTCGTCATTGACCTTGTCCACGTGCAGGAGTAGCGCGCCCGGCGGGTCCCCGGGACTGATGTTGACGTGGTGTGGTCCAGGAGTGTTAGGCGCGCCACTGCCCTGGACCGTCGCGTCCACCTCACCATCTTCCGTATGCCCAGGCCCGGAAGGACCACCTATGCCCAGAGAGTACGCGATACGTATCTCCTCCTCGCCGGGCTCAGTCCCATCACAGTCAAGGAAACCGTGGCAGCCGATGTGAAACTCCTTCAGGCGGACTTCAAGACCCGGGTTCTCGGTTGAGAAAAGGTAACTCTGGTCTGGAAGGACCGTGCCCTCCACGCTCTTGACTCCATGCACTTCTCCGCTATGAGGAGACGTGTAGGTCCAGAAGTGTATCACTGCCTCCGCCATCTTAGAGATCGCCATGCCAGCTGCGCCAGTCGTGCTCGTGATGGTGAATGAGTTGTCGTCATGGTTGAACGCGAAAGAGGACGAAGCGGAACGACAGACGTAGTCGAGGGACGTATCAATGCCCCAGTCCGGTAGTTCCCCGACATCGAAGACGGGGTCCGAGATGCTGCTCGGGTCCAGCTTCTGTCCTCGGAAGCCAACGGTTATGATGGTCGGGTCCGATGCGACCACATCTCTCACTGGTGCGGCGGCAAAGTCCTCGACGTCGTGCCGCGTGCCGTTAATGGATATCCAATCCACCTCGAACACGCCTCTGAAGACAGCCGTGAGGGTTCTGTCACGGTCTCCGTAGAACGTAGGGCTTGTCGGGCTCATCAAACCGTGGAGGTCAAGATCTTCTGGGCACTCCCAATGGTCGAACACCCAACCGTCCGGGATACCGGTAACAACCACGGTGACCGGCGTGCTGGCATCGTATAGGTGGGCCCCTCTGCCCGGTGTTATCGTGCCGACGCTGGCGTTGTTGACCGGTGCGGACGCGATTGTCAGCGTGTATTTCGCTCGTTCGAACACAGCCTTGGCCGTGGTTGGACCGGTCAGCTCCAGGTCGTAGTCGTTGGGTAACAACGGCCCCGTTCCGTTAAGCTCCCACCCATCGAACACATAGCCAGCCGCCGCGTCAGCGTGCAAGGTTACGTGGTCTCCGGTCGCGTATTCGTGGTCCCCAACGGTCGGAATCGTGCTGCCGCCATCCGGAGGGGCGACAGAAACGTGCAGTACACGCGGACTCGGCTTGAACGTGGCGGTGGCAGCCCGGTTCTCGTTCATCTTGATGTACACGACCGTATTCCCGTTGTTGTTCAGATCACCATGCGGCAGGACCGTTCCATCGCCCAACCACTTGTCGAAGTAATACCCATCATTCGCAGTCGCATAGAGGTGCACCTTGGTCCCATCAACGTAGCCACCGGCGGGCTCGGGAAGCGACGCCGTCACAGTTCCGCCCCCGTTGGGGTAGGAGCCTGTTGTCAGATGGTACTTGGGCGCTGGCTCGAAGACAGCGGTTATCTCGAGGTCATCCCAGATTCGGTGGTCCCACTCCCACACCGAACCAGCCGAATGCCCGAAGAACAACTGCCGTTCCTCGCTGTCGTCTATGTGGTCATCGTCGTGACAGTCCCACCTGACGAAGCGATACCCGGGCAGCCGCATGACAGATATCGCTCTGAGCGAGCCAGCTTCCAGGATATTCAGGCCCTCGGGCGGCCACGTGTGGCCGGCGCCCTCAGGCGACACAGTCATCCTGATGGCCATCGTGTCCTTGGCTTCTTCGGGTGGTCGTGGGTAGAAGTTGATGCGGCAGGCCACCAACTCGCGCAACTGAGGGGGAGCATTCCCGGATGAGATAGTGAGCGCGTGGGCTGCCCTAGGCTGGAGCGGCTTGACAGGTGATATGTTGACGGTCGTCGCCCCGTCGGAGAACCAGACGTTTGCCGGGACCGGCGTCTCCGTGGTCTTACCGGAGTCGCGCACTTCGTATCTTACGAGTCCAAGTACCTGTCCGGGTTTCACTCCAGAGAGGGGCCGCGAGAGTTTCACCCAGAACGTGTCTTGGAGTCCGCAGACAGAGCCTCGCTTCAGAGATGCCCCGGTAACCCGGAGCACGGGCTTCGTACTGAACGAAGACGCAAACTCGGGAATCTCCCCACCCTTGCGGTCTTTGAGTCCTGATACGACAAGTAGATAGTGCGTCGCAGGCGCAACTTGGCCGCTTGGCGTGAACGACAACGTCCGTTTGTCGTGGGACAAGCTGAAGCTGCCGGCGGCGGCCAGTCTGGGCCACGCGTCGCGATAGCCTGCCGCATAGTCTGGAATCAGCATGATGGACGGCGGCGCTAGCGGCGCGGTATCCTTGATGACGGACCACGTGACACTCGCCGAGTCTATGGGGACATTGCATGTGGCCGTCACCGTTAGGCCTTCGTAGGGCGCGTCTTCGGTACCCTCCGGTGGAGTTACGCTAACAATCCTGGGACCGGCCGGTTTGCCCGTCGAGAAGCTCCAGCTCTCGCTTACCGACACCTCCCCCCTTGGTTGTTTGGCACTGACCATCCACGCGTATCGCTTCCTGGCCTCCAGTGCCTTGGCAGAAGTCGGATACCTGAAGCTCGTGGCCATGTAATCACTCTGTTCGAACCACGGCGGGTTCGACTTCGTCGCCTCTTCCTTGGTCTGTCCGGGCAGGACTTCGACTATCTTGAGGTCGTAGGCGACCTTCCCGGCTGGCAGCGGCATCGGCGGAGTCCAGACAAAGAGCGGGTACTTCTCGCTGATGGTGTCGCCGTCAGCGGGCGAGATGAGCCGAGGCGGGCCAGCCGGCGTGACCTCAAACCCAAAGCTGTCGCCAACGCCAAAGGGCTGCAATGTCAACTTGAAGCGGTAGTTGCCGGCCGGCAGGGTTCCTTTCCTCGTGACGAACGCCTCATACCCCGGCGCGGTCTGGGTCTGGCCAATCGTCACGTCGCCGTAGCGATAGACCTTCGTACCACGAATCAGCGTGAACGGCTTGGTTGTCGCGTGGAACACCTGGCCATGTGAAGCTTCGAACACGAAGCCCTCAAACCAGGCGTCACACGACGTGTCCGATGTCACCGTGGCTTTCCAGAGGTCCTCGATGCCATGCTGCCCGGGCGGCGGTACGGACAACCTGACGGTCGGCTTGGCCATGACTACGGCCAGCGGCATCAGGGTCAGAACGACCCCGATGATGATACGGTGCATCTTCATGATGCTTCCTCCTTCTTCGAATCGCCGGCACCATTCGGCGCCGGGCTTCGATTCGAACTGGATTCCGGCGGTCTCAGCGAAGCTGACAACCGCGCTTCCCTAGTTGTCCTGACTGATGTCAGATCAATGGACCGAGAGACCGGCGTCGCTCTACGCAAGCCAGTCATGAGCAATCCTGTTTGTTGTAGAATGGTAGCGACTTGGCTGAGGGCGGAGCTGAATTACGGCAGGGCAAGCCCACAGCACCGCGATCGGTGCCGGCAGCAGGATGCCCCAAACGAACGTTGTGCGAACCGTCATCACGCCTCTCTGCGCTTGCGCGCGTTTCTCTCGAGGGAGACGCATGTTCGGCCGTGCCGGTGCCCAAGGCCTGACTCCGGCCTGCCTCAAATAACCACAAGATTGTTGCACAATCTCATTCCCTTGTCAAGTCCGGCCGTCCAGACTCCGCGGTGTCGGGGAAGTAGGGTAGTGGTCAAGTGCTCAAGCGCGGGCGCAGAGCGCGCTGAACTCCGCGCGGAGTTGTTCCTCTTTATGGTCGCCGGAGAGGAAGACTTTGCGGTCTTGGTCGCCATGACCGCGGGGTCGCTCAAGCGACCCACACCGCTCTACCAGTTCAACAACCGGCTCCGGCGCAGACGCTCCCATTGCGGCAAGAGAACAGGCGCAGCGCCGCGCTAGGAGTCTGTCGGAGAACCCCTTGACAGAGCTACGATGCTACAACCCATTGCGGTACTGCGCGAGGCCGATGTCAACGGGTGGTGGTTGCGTGTGCAGAATAGCCGGTACTCCGACACACTCCTAGTCAAGCAGGCGCGGCGCGGCGGGGCCGCGAGTGACGAGGAGCTAAGGATGAAGGAGGAAGGATGAAGCGAAGGGAGGGAAGAAGGGATAGAGTGGCGGACAGCGGTCAGCGGGTCGCGGGTGGGGACGAAGTCAGAGGTCAGATGTCAGAACCATGAAATCAGAAGTGCCGGACACGGAGAACGGAGGGCGCTGCACGACTCGCGGTCTTGGGCTTGCGCTGTCTGAGTGCGGCCCGCCGCTCCCTACTGCTTCGGGTCGAAGATGGCGCCGAGGAAGAGGACCGAGCCGGTTACGTCGTCACGGATGGCGCAGAGGAATGGGTGGTCGCATACGAATGAGAACCGTTCCTCCCCGTTCGGCATCGAAAGGGCCCGCATCCTGACCACCGTGACTGCCGCGGCTTCGGTTCCTTCTTCGTTCACTTCGATGAAGGTCTTGTGCAGGACGTCGCTGATGGCCGCGGTCTGGGGCGGCGCGACCATTCCTGAGAAGTCGGCGTCGGGCCCGAATGCCTTGCCCATTCCGAGCTGGATGAGCGCTTCGTTGAGGATCTGTTCGTACTCGATCTTGAACCGGGGCAGAACGATTCCGCCCTTCTTCTCGTTGAGTCCCACGAACAGGTCCGCGAAGTTGTCCGGTTTGATGCCTTCGATGAGCTTGGCCAGCCCGTCCTGTTCCCGGGGCAGGAACAGGTACATGTTCAGCCGGCCGTCACCATAGGGCAGGGCCACAGCCTGCATAGCGTCGTCCGCCTTGTAGCGGAACCGGCCTTCCCGGTTCATCATCAGGCGTTGCGCCCCGCCCGAGACCAGGTGGAACTCGCGCGCCGACGTGAGCTTCGGGTTGAACCCCTTGGTCCAGCTTCCCTTGAAGTAGATGGCGTTGATGAGCACGACGATTTCTTCGGGCAGGAGCCGGCTGACCGCCTGTTTGATTCGGCCGCCGGTATGCCGGTCTATCCAGTTGTTGATGGTCGTCACCGCGTCGGGCCGGGCGAAGTCGAGCACGCTGACCGCGGCCCGGTAGTACTTGCCGCAGTCGTCGGCAAACCGCTTCTGGAGCTTCGTGCCGGCGCGCAGCCAGAGCGAGTTGGCGATTTCCAGTCGCACCTTCTTGTCGGCCCTGAGGAGTTCGCCCCGGAGCGCGGCGTTGCCCGCGGCGACATCGGGCCGGCTCAAGCCCGAGACCCCGAGCGCGCCGGCCATGGCGTCAAGCGTCGCGCCGGCCGCGCCGTGCATGGTCATCTGCAGGGCGAGCGCGATGCTCAGGGGCGAGATGAATACGTTCTCTCCGGGCCGGCCGGCGATTGCGTAGTCGAACACTTCCAAGCCGAACCGGTTGTCGGCCTGCACCAGCTCCGCGGTCCGCACGGCTGCCGGCTGGGACCCGGCCGGGGCCGAGCTGATAAGGACAATAGCAAGCAAGACGCTCATGGTTCCTCCGGTGGTTCTCGAACAGGCTACCCGGCCCGCCGCAACTTGTCAAAGACAACCTACCCAAGAAGCGCCTGGCTATTTCCGGCGCGCGGCGCGGCGCGGCTTCGCCGCGAGTCACCAGTTGTCAGTTTGCAGCGTGGAAAGCAGGGGGCTGTTCTGGGGACACAGAGCTTGTCTGAAAACTAGCCGGCGGCACTTTCGCACTACCTCATGCTGTGTCCCGCGTGCCAGCCGCGCCCAACCAGTTGTGGTTCATGAAGGCCGGATGCGAGTTTCTGGACAAGCTCCACAATAAAAGACTTTGGATGTCCCACGCACTTGACAATCCCGGCGCGGCGTGACAAGATGGCCGAAATGGTCGAGACGATGCGGGATTCGTACATCGTTGCATCGGCGGATTCGTACATCGTGCAACACGGACCGCGACGAGTGACTCCGGCCAACGATGAACGTTGTACGGTTTCTGCCGCGCTGTCAGACAGGGGCCGCCGAGGCCAACCAACGCGGCCGGCTGACGGCTTATGGTTTGCGGCCTGATGCACGCGCGCAAGGCTGGCTGGGCTTGATAAGACGCAGTCTCACACTATGATAAGGCATGGCTAATCACAAGGCTGAGTCCAATCGGGCTGCGCGCCGCTCGTCTTCCGAACCGGTTCTTCAGAACCCGCAATCGCGGATGGGTACACAGCCGAGAGCCAGTGTTTACCTTGACGCTTCAGTTGTCTCGGCGCTGTTTGACAAAGCTAACCCGGAGCGGCAGGCACTCACGCAAGCCTTCTTTCGGCGAGCGTCAGATTTCCGGGTCTTCATATCGGAAGTCACGGTCGTCGAGATCGAGCAGACACCAGATGCCATTCTGCGCAACCGGATGAGAAGCAAGTCGCCGGGGCTTTTGCGGTGCTGGCGTTGACTGGCGATGCAGAACGTCTCGCCAACGAGTACGTCCGAACCGGCGCTGTGCCGGCGGCATACCTGAACGACGCACTTCACATTGCCATCTCCGTGGTCAACGGCATTGACTACCTGTTGAGCTGGAACTTCCGGCACATTGTCCGAAAGAAGACCATGGACATAGCCAGAATGGTGAATACTCTGAGCGGTCTTGGCTCAACCGAGATTGCCACGCCTGCCGAACTACTCTAGGAGGAACCGTGACCAAGTCATCCATGACGGAACTCAAGAAAATCAGGAAGACGGTAGCGTCGGAATTCCCGAGCGATCCTGCTCTGCAACAAATCCACATTGCCCAGCGACTGATTGCCCGGCAGGCTGCGTCGAGGGGCATGACAATTCCTGATTACATCCGGTCGTTGCGCAAAAGCCCCGCCGCGTGTCGGCGGCGTATCGGTTAGCAGCCCCGTACACGCGGCATCTCAAGAGGGAAAGCCCGGGAGGGTCGCGGCGGACACTTCCCATATTTCTGAGCGATGTCAAGGCGTGACGCGGCCCTTGGCCGCGAGGGACCAGTTGCCAGGTTCCAGTTTCCAGTTGAGAACGTCGGTTGACGATGAGCGATGAGCGCGGAACGATGAATGCCGGGCGCTGGAGGACAAGGCGATTGAACTGGTCGAGACGATGATGACAGCCGACAGCTTCCGGCTGGCAACTCACGGCCCGGACGAGAACGAGATTCGGATAGTCGAAGGAGGGTTGTGAACCTGTGAGATACACACGTACGTTGCGGTTTGCTTTCGTGCTGGCGATCGGCGTAGCGGCTGGAGACACTCCGGGCGCACTATTCTCCCCGGTGTCGGCTAAGCTCGGGTTGAGAACAATTGCCGAACTGAAGTTCGACAAGGAGATCGAGGATGTAGCGTTTGGCTCGTACATGGTGGGGGGTCGCGAGTGGTACTATCCGAAAGTGGTCGTCCGCCGCCAAGGACCCGTTGTTCCGAAATGGCAACAAAGGGAAGTCGAACTTAGCGTGGAGATCCTGGATTCCACAGGTCGTGTGGTCAACCGGATTCCCCACCTGAAGTACTTCAGCAGAGTCTGGCTCTCGAACTCAGGGAACTTCATCGGAGTCGAGGAAGTTCCGGGTCAGGTCGGTGAAGACTACCCCGGACGTCGTCCTGCGCCTGTGCGGTTCACCATGT
>JAPLUO010000261.1 GCA_026397595.1 Caldifarciminota bacterium | reverse complement strand
AATGCGAAGTACTGGCCACTGGGGCTATAGACCGGTACTACGCAGACCTCATCCATGTCCACAACCCTCAGCTCAGGGATGGGCAGTCCATAGTGGCACTGGTAGATCTGCTCACGCTCGGTCAGCCTGTCGGTCTTCGAGTAGCAGACCATCGTGCCCTGCCAGTTCCAGCGGGGCTTCGACGCCTCTAGTCCATCCGTCAGCGGCTGCTCGCCATCGAGCGTCGGACCGCCCGAGGCGACGACCCGTCCGCCGCCGGACGCATACCACTCGACCGTCTCGCTCCCGCCAGACGGCCCGGGCACGTAACGCCAGAACTCGAAGGTCTTGTTGCCCTTGAGGGCGAACAGACCCGTGCCAGGATACGCGGCCAGAGCGCTGCCCTGCTTGACACTCTTGCGGCGTCCGCTGCTCCCGTACCGCGGGATGTCGGCTTCCTGGATCCACGTATCGGCAAGCGGGAAATAGTGCCAGTACTCGGTGGTATTGCCGCCCTTGAGCGCGTAGATATCCCCTGAGAACCACGCAGCGCAACTGCCGTCCTTGGCCTTCTTATTGCCGGCATGGCCGGGAATCGGCATCGCGTGCTTGGGTGCGCTCCAGGCGCCCGTGTTGATGTTGTAGGTGTAGAACTCGTGGTACTTGCCCTTGAAGGCGTACACTGTGTGGTCGCCGTCGGACACAAGCCAGGAACCGGCGTCCCACTTCATGTGCCAGCCAACCGGGGCGGGGGTCAGAGTGGTCCATTCACCGGTTCCCGGATCGTACTTGTAGAACTCGTTTCGGTAACCCTTGAGCAGGTACGCAGCGCCGCCGGCCCAAGCGATCCCGGCGCCCTGCTTGACTCTCTTGCCCGACTCACCGTACGGGACGTCGCTCTTCTGGACCCAGGAATCCGTCGCGGCGTCGTACTCCCAGAAGTCGTTCGTGTTGTTGCCTCTGGTGAGGTAGAGCTTGCCGTTGCCGTCCGAGCAGATGACCGAGCCCTTGTACACCTGCTTGCCTTCAACGCTTGGTGGGATGCTCCACTTCCGAGTCCAACTGTCGGTCGGCACGTCGTAGGCGTAGAAGTCACCCGTCTTGTAGCCCTTGGATGCGTAGATCAGGTCGGTGCCCGCATCGTAAGCGAGACACCCGCCATCCTTAACAGCCCTGCCCGACGGACGGGGCGGCACCTGCGCGACCTCAGACCAGGTCCATCCCGAGGCCCTGACAGTCCCTTGAAACGGCAGAATGGGTGTATGCGGCTTGTCTCCTAATGCGTGCCCTTCACTGACGGTCAAGTAGATGGAGCCTGTATCCTGTGCGTTGACCTGCAGCCCGGCCACGCCCTCCCAATTGGTCCAACCCGTGACATAGACGTCCGGTTCTCTCATCAGGCAGACGTGCGCGCCCTCCACGGGCCTTCCCATGACCTCAACTGTGATCGAGAAGAGATATGAACCACATGGGAAGTCTGCAGGGTAGGTCAAGACCGCCGTATCCGGCACGCCGCCGGTCCAAATCGGCATTGCCGGGTCACCCATCAGCATGTACATGAACTCGTTGCTGCCATCCCAGCCTCCCCCGTAGTGCAATGCGACGTTCGCGTCGATGGTCATATCCACATCGCCTAGGAGAGACGCGGGCGCGACATAGATGTTCTCACCAACAATCCGCATCGTGTCGCAGAGCGTCCGGACCAGAGTCGTGCACTGCAGAAAATTCGGGTCGTTGTGGGAACTCTGTGTCGCACCGTAGGTCGCAGCCGCACCGGCAGGATATTCCTGCATCCAAGCGTTACACAGGCACGACTGCTGGTCGAATGCGCTGGTTGAGCAAGCTACGTTGAATACAACTGGATTGAGGCTGTCGTTCTGAAGCGCCTGCACGTTCGTGGACGTCCAGCTCTCGTGGTAGTGGGTGTCACCGTCGGGTATTTCATTCCACTCCCACCAGCGGTCGCACATGCCGTGCCCAGCGTAGCACACGATTCCCTTCCCAGAGTCGATCTCGCAAGCGACATCATAATTGGTGTTATAGTCATTCCCCCAGCGACCCCTGAGCTGCGTTCTGGTTGGATCGTAGTAGTCGAAGAATGATGGGGTCTCGTTGACATCCCTCCACATTGCGACAAATGGATGGGCGTACCTCCACCCCCATCCGACCATCAGCATCTCACGCAACCAGTCGTTCTCCACGACCGGGCGCTTCTCGTACTCAACGATCTTCTTCACTTGGCAGATTAGGTTGTCGTTGCTGGAGGGCACCAGCCTTGCGACCGTAACCTCCGGGTAGCAGTCTTCGCCATACTCCTCAGCTCCGCCAGACCGCCTCATGATCTCGCTGTACCAGTGGTCGCTCAGCCCTACTTCTTCGCCTTCCCACCCTTCCCGCGTGTAGCCGCGCTTCGTCGCCACCTCGTCGGCACCACCTACCAATAGCACGAACCGTAAGGCGTGCTGAGAGCCGGGTAGTCCATACTCAGCCTTGATGGTGTCCTTTATCTGGCCAGCCGAGAGTCCATCCGCCTGAACGACCCGCGTCCGGTAGCCACGTCTGTGCGCCCAACCGATCAGAGAATCGTTGAGCCACACGTTCGAGTCGTAGTTCGAGTGACGAAACACAAGATACTTCACGTGATCATCAGACTCGCCCGTGGTCGATAGGACAAGGCTGCCGAAGTTGGCGACACCCTGAGCGTATATCGGCATCATCCACCGGGCCACGCTGGGAGGGTAAGAACCACCAGAGTAGCTGACACGCACAACGAGCCGCCTGACGACCGCGATTTCGCCGCGAACCGGATTGACTTGGACCGGGTACAGTTT